>NZ_DBHC01000035.1:0-147439 GCF_002296035.1 Roseivirga sp. UBA838 | reverse complement strand
CTCCTTCCTTCGTCAGGATAGAAATTGGAGTTGTTCAGAGCATCTGGAAGAATGTACAGAATCAGGCTCCACCTCCCTTTTCCCATATCGAGCGAAGCCGAGACATCTACAAGGCAAACTAGCTCTGCAGCTCCTTCCTTCGTCAGGATAGAAATTGGGGTTGTTCAGAGCATCTGGAAGAATGTACAGAATCAGGCTCAACCTCCCTTTTCCATGTCGAGCGAAGCCGAGACATCTGCACAGTAAACTAGCCTGACAATTCCTTCATTAGAATGGACGTTTGAGCCCAAGATCAACAAGTTGCTCCAAAAAAGAGGCTGTCTCAAAAGCATCAAAACTCATCACCCTAAACTTGTCTACCGACAGGCAGGAAAGTTCAGGGTAACGCTAACTAGCTTTTAAGACAGCCTCCATTTATCATTGGGGCTTGCGCGCAGGGGTTATAAACCCTAGTTATCCCTTCCGTACAGTTCAAGTCCCGTCTCGTAGTACTTGTCACCGGGCAACCAGAAAGGTGTTTCGGCAGCGTTGCCTATCAGGCGCGAAGCATACACGTAACTCTTAAAAAACTTCTCCAGGTAGTCATAATCCACCGTGTTGGGGTTGTCTCCCGGTTGGTGGTAGTACTTCATAATCTCTGCATCGAAGGCTCTAAAGCCCAGGCTATACGTGGGAGCTGGAATTCCCTTACGGGCAAAACTCACGTTATCAGATCTATCGAAAAGCCCTTGTTCTCCGGCCGGATCATCGATGGCCGTGAGTCCAAATGCCACATTAGCATCTTTAATATACTGAGCCGCAGTGGTTCTTTCCAGACCAATAATGGTAGAAATGGTGGTATCATTATACCCGCCATTATCACTATTCCAGCAGAATACAATTTGCTCATTAGGAATAATTGGATTGTTGGCCAGGTATCGGCTACCCACTAGCCCTTTCTCTTCGGCCGTAAACAACACAAATAAAGCGCTGCGCTTCATGGGGTATCGGGCAATATTTTCAGCAGCTGAAAGCACAGTGACTGTACCAATGGCATTGTCTCTGGTACCGTTATAAATGGAGTCTCCTTCTTCGTTGGGTCGTCCTACACCCACGTGGTCGTAATGGGCCGAAAACATGATGTATTCATCCTTCAGTTCGGGGTCTGTTCCTTCTACCATAGCCACCACGTTTTTATCTTTGGTAAGCTCATTTTTCATTCCTTCAATGCCAATTGAAGCACGTTTTATACTCTTGGTCATCATAAACCGTTGGTTGGCATTGTCCAGGTCTTTCAACCACAGGTGTGGAATTATCTCTGCCTTATCTTCGAAACTATCGAGGCTAATATTGACCCTATTGAAAAGGAAACCCAGCTGCTCCCATGGAGTAGAGGGCGAACTATAAAACTCCACCAACCCCAGAGCTCCGTTGGCTCTGGCGATTTCGTACTTCTCCCGACTGAGGCGTAGTATCTCTTGACGGCTAGACACCTTTCCATCGCCAGCTTTGGCAAATACAATCTTACCCTTCACATCGGCATTGGTATAATCTTCTTCAAAGGCATAATTGAGGTACACTACCTCTCCTTCTACCTCAGCACTTTGACCGTCTACAATCAGAAAGTCTTTATTAAGTTCGAAAGACTTATTGCTAAACTCCAAAGAAGCCGAAGTAGCAGGCGTTTTCATACGCAGCGGCACCGGCTGAAAGTAGCCATCGGCTCCTGGAACCGGCTTTGCACCATAAGTTTCGAACTGTTTGGCCAGATAGTCGGCCGCCTTCAAAATTTCTTCAGACCCAGTGTCTCTACCGCGCATTTCATCGGACGCGAGGTAGTAAATGTGATCTTTTATAGTTTGCTGACTGACCGTTTCCAGGGTTTTTTCCAGATCGGTCTTTTGGGCACATGCTCCTAGTGAAAGCATGCAGGCCCCCAACATTAGGGTAAGGTGTCTCTTTTTCATAGTTTACTTTAGTTCGAAGTACTTAAAAATGGGATATTCTACCGGTTTTTCCGCAATATTCTGCTTTTCAAAATAAGCATCGAAGAAATTCCAGGTGACCAGGCCATCGTCTGACTGAGGCTCCATAAGGTAGAAAATAAGATTGGCCAGTGGCTGTGCCAGATCTACGTAAAAATCGCCCTTGCTAAATCTGCGGGTTTGGCTACTAAATGAACCTTCTAGCGTAGCCATATTGTGACCTTCAAAAGGACGATTGGCCAACTCCAACCCGGTGGCAGTAAATACTTCGCCCGTAGCCCGGCTATTTCGGGTAAGGGTATCTACTTTTGCTCCCAGCATTTGTAAATGTGCGGCTATGTGCCCCATTTCTTTGGGTATTACATAACCCCTGGGAAGCGTGGCAGTAACAGTGGCATTGAATGCACTGTGATTTTCTACATTTTTGAGGGTAATAATTTCGGGCAAACGAATGTATTGTTCCTGTCCTTGAGCATTGGTGGTTTTGGCGTGGTTGTATATTCTATACTCGTCTATGGGTTCTTCCATGGCTACCATTTCAAACCGAACTCCCTTTTTAACCTTTCCTGCTTGTTCCTTAACCAAACGAATGGCAGCCTCTTCTGCTGTCTTGTTCACTTCCAGTATTTCGCGGCCGTGTTTGTGGGTATATTCCAAAATTTCGCGCACAAAGGCGTAAGTGCTGGCCATTCGCTGATAAAGGCGCTCATGAGCGAATGCTTCGCTGAGTATGGCCATTCGATTCCGCAAACCAAACTGGTTGACCAGATAACGCGGATGGTGGTTGTAGGTATAAATAGACTTTATGGGCCAGCCTTCACTTCGGGTATAAAAGTAGCCATATGGCCCAAGGTAAATGCCATAATCTTTAAGTACTCTATCTGTTACATCAGGCAGAATTTTATTCCAGGTATAATCAAATGGTGCTTTCTCTCCGGCCGTATGATAACTAGGTGCCCAGGTGAGGGAGTATCCATGCCACACACCATTGGTGGTGTGTAGATCTACAAACAGGGCGGGGTCCCACGGAACAATTATGTTCTGAAAAAGCCCTTGTGTTTCCAATGCCTCAGCCTTCATTCCATCGCGATTGAGATCCCAACCCTGGCTATTGGCCCTAATCCCTACTTTTACGGGGCTATCTTCCTGAGAAGGTCTTCTGCCCTGTTCCATTTTATCGTTGCTATCGGTATTGTAAATGGGTGCAAAAAGCAATATCTGATTGTCGAGCAAATAGCTACGCTCTCCTTTTAATATTTCGCGCAACAGTACCTGCAGAGCTTCTTTGCCTTCCACCTCACCGGAGTGAATATTGCCCTGAACATAAATTATAGGCTTTCCGGTGGCTTTTGCTTCTTCAGCCGAAGTCACTTTCGGGTTGGCCATTACTACTACGGGAATATCTTTTCCTTCTTTAGACTGCCCCATAGAAATGAGGTGAGCATATGGGCTATCTTTTATGGCGGCCTTTACCACACCCATCACCTGTTCATAGCTGGAGGTTTCGCGGTAGGCTGTCAGTTCGGGGTGAGTAAGCAACTCCCTGGGCCATTCTTGCCCCTGAAGGGAAAGTGTTAATGAAACGAGAAGAACAATCAGTATTTGCTTCATGAGTTGAAATTTAGTCGCCCAAAATACCAAAAAACGCCCAACACAGGCCGTATCTAAACTTTCAATTACATAAGTGGTTGGTACTTGGAAAACGAACCGTGTAATTTCATACAAATTGAATCCCATGATTAGCAGACGACACTTTATTCAAAAATCCATTATTAGCACGGCCGGCCTTAGCCTTTCTTCGCCTCTGGTAAAGCTCTTGTTTCAAAACGGATATCAAATGAAGGTACTCCGCAACAATGTGGGCATTTTTACGGAAAGGGGCGGAACTATTGCCTACATGATCAGTAGTGAAGGAATAGCTGTGGTAGACTCTCAGTTCCCCGATCAATCGCAACACCTTATTGATGAGATTAAAAAACAATCGGAGCGGAAGATAGACCTTCTGGTAAACACGCATCACCATGGCGATCACACAGCCGGCAACATTGCCTTTAAGGGCTTGGTGAACAAGGTAGTGGCCCATGAAAACTCTATGCTCAACCAGAAAACTACTGCTGAAGCCCGCGGTGGACTAGACGGCCAGCTATTACCCAATACTACGTATAAGAGTGGTGTGCACAGAGAAAGGGTAGGTGATGAACGCATAGCTCTCCATTATTTTGGCGCAGGACACACTAACGGTGATTCGTTTGTACATTTTGAAAATGCAAACATTGTACACACCGGAGACTTATTGTTTAACAGACGGGTGCCTTACATCGATAAATCGGCAGGAGCCGACATAGCCAACTGGCAACAGGTGCTTGAAAAAGCCTACAACACCTTCGATGCAGACACTTTGTTTGTTTATGGCCACTCCGGAGAGGGCTATGAAATAACCGGCAACAGAGAAGACCTCAAAGCTTTTCAGAACTACCTGGCCCAGGTACTAAGTTTTGTGAAGAAAGGGAAAGCCAACGGAAAGACAAAAGAAGAACTGGCTCAAGCCAATGAGATACCGGGAGCTCCGGAATGGAAGGGGAATCAGTCGAGGGCTGTGCAAGCGGCATGGCTCGAACTATTTGGAGAATAGCTCTCATTTTTCAAAACAAGAAGGCTACCTCAGTCACTTTATTCCCGAAGCGGTATGTTGGTTAACACATACCCTTTCCGGATTAGAGTTGTGGGGTAGCCTTTTTTATAGCTTAAAACAAGAGGGGCCAAAGCCCCTCTGTTGATATTATCCTTGCTGTGCTGAAGCTTCAGCCTTGGCGGCAGCTTTGGCTCTGGCACTTGCCTGCTCTTTATCGGCAGCTGCGGTAAGTGTTTTCTTCGTTAAGTCTACCACTGTTGGGGTGGCAATGAAAACTGAAGAATAAGTACCTACTAATATACCCACCAACAAGGCAAACGAGAATCCTCTCAATACCTCACCACCAAAAATCAATAGCACCAATACCACAATGAGGGTTGTCATAGAAGTAATGAGTGTACGGCTGATGGTAGAATTGATAGACATATTGAAGGTTCCGATCAGGTCTTTCCCTCCCTTAAGTTGAAGGTTTTCACGGATCCTGTCGAATACAACCACCGTATCGTTGATGGAGTAACCAATAATGGTTAACAGGGATGCGATGAATACCTGGTCGATTTCAAAGCTCAGACCAAACCAACCTGCAATAGCAAATGCAGAAAGCACAATGGTAGCATCGTGAATCAGAGCTAAGATGGCACCTAACGAGAACTGCCATCTTCTAAATCGGGCCAGAATGTAAACGAATATGGCCAGAATGGACAACCCGAAGGCTTCGAACGAAGACTTCTTGATGTCATCGGCAATGGTTGCTCCAACTTTAGATGAAGCTCCAATAGTAAACTGGCCTTCGCTGAGATCTACCGTACCATCCACAAAGGTTTTTCCGGTAGCGTTTTCAATACCTTGGGTTAGGGCATCTTTAACCTGATTATCCGCTTCGGTAGACTCTTCGTCTACCAGATAAGAGGTGGTAATCTTAAGCACGTTGCTGGCATCATAGGTTTTCACCTCCACACCGGCCTCAGTAAACACGCCCGAAGAAAGAGCACTTTTAATATCTGAAGCCACCATGGGCTCATCGAACTCGACCACATAAGAACGACCTCCCTTAAAGTCTACCCCAAGTCTAAGACCACTGGTAAAGAGGGCAGAAATACCCAAAGTAATTACCACCGCAGAAATAATGTAGGCCATTCTTCTTTTGCCAAGGAAGTCCAGGTTGATATTGGACAACCAACCTCTTGAAAGTGGGGTCTCGAACGAAATATTGCTGTCGTTTCCTTTCTTGGTCATCCAGGTAACAATTACTCTGGTAATAAATACCGCTGAGAAGAATGAGCAAATGATACCTATTATCAGGGTAATGGCAAATCCTTTCACAGGCCCCTGACCTAAGAAGTAAAGAATTGCACCGGTAAGCAAAGTGGTTACGTTGGCATCTATAATAGAGCTATAAGCTTTTTGATAACCTGAACTTATGGCTTGAAGCAATGGAATACCGTTTCTTAGTTCTTCTCTTATTCTTTCAAAGATCAGTACGTTGGCATCGATAGACATACCGATGGTAAGTACTATACCTGCAATACCCGGAAGGGTAAGAGCAGAGCCAATATTGGCCAGAATACCCAGAATAAAGAAGATGTTGAACAACAGAGCCACATTGGCTACAATACCTCCTTTGGCATAATAGAAGATCATGAACACAATCACTATCAAAAGACCAGCTACTATAGAGGTAACTCCCTGACGCTGGGCTTCCTTACCTAAAGTTGGTCCTACTACCGCTTCTTCCACAATTCGGGTTGGTGCTGGTAAAGAACCGGCCTTGAGAATATTGGCCAAATCTTCTGCCTCTTCTTGAGTAAAGTTTCCTGAAATCGAAGAGCTGCCGTTTGGTATCTCTCCAGTTACATTTGGAGCCGTATATACATAGTTGTCCAGTACAATGGCGATTTGTCGGTTAATGTTCTGGCCGGTTATGTTTTTCCATTTTTTTGCACCCACCGTATTCATTTGCATGCTTACTGCAGGTCGTGCTCTTTCATCTAAAGTTTGTCTGGCATCGGTTATTACTTCTCCGGTTAGAGGAGCCTCTCCACGCGATACTTTGATGGGATATAGAATAAGAAGCTCAGTTTCTTCAACCGGTTTTACTCCCCATTTAAAGTCCAGATTGGCAGGAATAACACGCTTTATGCGCTCATGCTTAAGAATTCTGTTAATCTGAGACGTATCCGCCAGATTATAGAAAAATCCCTGATAAGGGCCTTGTCTTCTAAGACTAAAAAACTTAGATAAACCGGAAGTAGCAGCATCGAGGCTAGTTGAGTCTGTTTTGGCACTATCTGTTTGAGCTATTTTAGCCTCCAGTGAATTAGGTGTTTCACCTTCTTTGGCGGCAGTGTTAATTTCTGTATTGAGGCTATTGCTATTGCTAAGCTTCTCAATCTTTAATGCCTCTTCATTTATGGCGTTGAGTGTTGGCAGTATCTCATTTTCACGATACACTTCCCAGAATTCGAGCTTAGCCACACCTTGAAGCAGTTTTCTTACCCTGGCAGGGTTATCTACTCCCGGTAGTTCAATCTGAATTCTACCTGTACCCTGAATTCTCTGAATATTAGGCTGAGACGTACCAAAGCGGTCTACTCTGGTTCTCAAAATCTGGAAAGCCCTATCTATGGCCTGGTCTACCTCTTCTTCAATCACTTGCATTACTTCTGCATTGGTAGACTCAAAGCTAATTTTTCCTCGGTTGGCCGCATTGGCAAAAATTCTGCTCAAGCGCCCGTCAGGGTTTACTTCGTTGTAGGCATTCTGAAACAACTGCGTAAATGGTGCCTGGCTGTTACGCTGGCGCTCTGTGGCCAGTTCCAGTGCTCGCAGAAAGTTAGCGTCCTGGCTGTTTCCGGCCAATCCTTTAATAATTTCTACCGGAGAAACCTCCAGGGTTACATGCATACCTCCCTGCAAGTCGAGCCCCAGATTGAGTTCTTGTTCTTTAATTTCTTTGTAGGTAAACTCGGCACCTAACAGATTCAAAACAGGCTCTAACCAAATGGAATCCAGGTAGGCTTGTTTTTTACTTTGATCGATAACGCCTTGCTCATTCTTGGCATATTCTATGGCATCGGCCTGAATACCCCTCGAAAAGAAGGTGATTGACAAGTAATACAGACAGAGTGCTGTAATTACGAGCGTCAGAAATACAATGGTATTCTTATTCTTCATGTTAATAGTATGTTTTGCAAAAATTGGAGTAATAATAAAGGTGAACCGTTGGGTTCTATCAGGGAAAAAGGGCTTTTCCCTATGGCGCGTTAGGCGATATTATTTGCCTGAATAGAGTCTTGTAATAAGGCGAATTACATAAGGGAACACTCACTAGCGGGTGTGGCTCCTCGGTAATCTCAAAACCTATTTCCGCAATAAGTATGGCCTCAAAGGGTTCTATATGAACACCGCTGGCCGGTAAAAGGGCATCGCAGGTATATTCATAGACCACCTCTTGAGAATCTTCTCCTTCGGCTTGCTCCTGTTTTTCGGTCGATTCTTCACACGGAATCTCCAGCACCTCCTGGGCTACCACAAAAACAGCCACAAACAAGCCTAGCAGAAACACCAGGGTCTGTTTTAGTTTGTTCATGGATATAGCCTTTTTTCTCATATTGGGTCACAAATGTAGCAAATGCACCGAAAATCCTAGGCTTTAACCGGTATTTTTGAGGTTATTACAGCCTTTAGTACATCTAAAGCATTCTGAAAGTCCGTATTGTTTGGCACTATCAGGTCTGCCGTTTCTTTGTAAGGGGCTATATACTTTTGGAAAGAGGGCATTATATGGTTCTCATATTTATACAGCACATCGTCTGCATCGTATCCTCTCTCTTCCCTGTCTCTCTTAAGTCTTCTCTGAAGCTTAATATAGTCTTTAGCATCAATGAACACTTTCAGATTGAGCAATTCGGCCACTTTTTTGTAATGAAAAATGAATATGCCTTCTACGAGAATAACAGGAGCCGGTCTTCGAATAATCTTCTTGGGCACAATGCTCGGATTGTTGAAGGTATATTCTTCCTTCTCCACTTCTTTGCCTTCACTCAGAGCTTTGAGGTCGCTGGCAAAGTGCTCATGGTCTATGGACTCGGGCCTGTCGAAGTTGTGCTGACCATTTTTATCTACCAACTGATACTCACGTGGCATGTAGTAGTCGTCTTGTGAAATGCAGGTTACCGATTTGGCATCAAAACACTTTTTAAGTTCGTTGAGAAAGAGTGTTTTCCCTGAACCGCTTCCGCCTGAAATACCAATGATGTAGGGCTTTTCCATCGTGCAAAGTTAGAAAGGAACTGAAAATGTTTATTGATTAAGAAACTGAATAAGCTTGTCTAGGGCTCTTTTTCTATGACTGATACTATTTTTAACCTCTGCCGGCAATTCTGCAAAAGTTTTGTTGTACCCATTGGGTATAAAAATGGGATCATATCCGAAACCATCGGAACCCGCTATTTTTGCAGCAATGGTTCCTTCCACAATACCCTGAAACTGATGAACTTCTCCCTGAGAGCTAATGTAGGTCATTACAGTTCTGAAACGCGCGGCTCTATTGGAGGTATCTCCCATTTCGTTTAGCACCTTGGTCATATTGTCTACGGCATGGCGGCTACCCGAGTAGTGGGCCGTATGGACGCCCGGCCTACCATTTAGCACATCTACTTCCAAGCCTGAGTCATCAGAGAAAATGGCTGTACCAAACCGATCGAAAATATACCGGGCTTTCTCCAACGAATTTTCCTCCAGGGTTTCGTGGGTTTCAGGAATTTCTCCTTCAAAGCCAATATCGCTCAGCGACAGTAGTTTGATGCTATCGCCAAGCATGGCTTTTACTTCTTGGAGCTTGTGTTGGTTATTGGTGGTAAAGCAAATTTGCATTGCTGCTATTATTAGCGAATGTCTACCACGTCTACATCGAAAAGCAATACGGAGTTAGGTGGAATAGAACCCTGACGGGTAGAACCATAGCCATATTTAGAAGGAATAAACAATGTGGCACTAGCCCCTTTGTTTAGTTCCTGAAAACCTAACTCCCATCCTCTTATTACCTGTCCGGCTCCAATCACAAAATCGAAAACGCCCCGACCTGAGGAAGTATCGAACTCGGTGCCATCGAGCAAATAACCTCTGTAATGGGTGAAAACTGAGTTGGCAAAAGCGGCTTTGGGCCCTGAACCGGCCTGATGAATCACATACATGATTCCGGTTTCACCAACCTCCTGAGCTACAATATTATTTTCGGCCAGGTAGTCTTCAATGAGCTTTCTATCAATGGCCAATTGTTGCGCCTCGTCAAAAACCTCTTCACCATCGCAACCCATCAGGGCAACGAACAACACCATTAACAAAAACCTTACTTTCATCATTTGTTCAATTCAACTACTTCAACATCGAAAACCAAAACGGAATTAGGAGGTATCGGTCCTCCTGTATTTCTTGAGCCATAACCTAACTTAGAAGGAATTAAGAGCCTGGCTTTTCCTCCCTGATCCACATTAGGAATGGCCACATCCCAGCCTTGAATCACTTCTCTGTTACCTAAAGTAAAAGAATAGGGTGCATAATCTCTGTTTGGATTATACAGACCATTTTCTTTAGCTAGTTCCTCATAACTGGTGTCAATAATAGTACCGTCTAACAGGCGTAAAACGTAATTCACTCCCACTTTATCGCCCGAAGCCGGGTACTTTCCATTTCCTTTTTTCAAAGTTACTACCGAAACACCTTCTTCTGTTTCAGTAGCTTCTAAATTATTGTTAACGAGGTATTCGTTGATTTTTACTTTGTCTTTCTCCAACTGCTCGCCTACCAGTCGGTCTATTACCACCTGTTCATTTTCTATTTCGCGCACTTTAATATTCCAGGTAACAACTTTCGAGCTGTCTGCAGCTCCCACCGGCCTGCCGGTCATTGTGGCATACTCGGTGTAAGGCATTTCAATCTGAACGCTATCTCCCTTGCTACAAAGTAAAAAAGCCTCTTGCAAGTTGGGCGGCAACCCTACGCTTGGATTCACAAAATAGCCTGGATCGGAGCCGGAATCATAGAGCACTGAATCGCCCTCTACGTGGGTCATTACCACATTCATTACATCGGTAGGTTGGGCTTTGGTGGTATCGCCCTTCACCAATTTTCTAAATTTCAGGCCAGATTCAAGCTCAACGTATTTTGGTGTGCTGTCACAGCCCATCAAGGCTACCGCAAGGGCAACCGCAGGAAGATATTTCTTCATATTTCTCATAGTTTCTTGTATTCGTCTTCTAGTTGGTTGGCATACTCCGGAAGTATGCTTTTAAAGTATTCGATGGTTTCGGAAAGGCTTTTTTCTACCCTTCCTCCGGCCGCATTTTTATGGCCTCCACCATTAAAATATTTTGCGGCTAGTTCATTGGCCGGGAAGTCTCCAATGGAGCGGAGAGATATTTTCACTTTGCCATCGGCCTCCTTAAAGAGGCCCGCCAATGTAACTCCTTCTATAGACAGGGCATAATTTACCAGCCCTTCGGTATCACCGGTTTTCGATTCGTATCTGGCCAATTCCTCTTCAGTAATGGCAAAATAGGCCACTCGATACTCGGGCAACACCTGCATGTTTTCACTGAGGGCATAGCCTATAAAACGCAACCTGTTCAGGGAGTTTCTGTCATATATGTTTTTAGCTACTCTACTGTTATCGGCTCCTTTCTCAATAAGCTTTGCCACAACCTCATGTACATTTTTGGTTGTGTTTGGGTGCCTAAAACCTCCTGTGTCGGTCATAATACCGGCATACAAACATTCGGCAATGTCTTTATCGATGAGGTTATTGTGGCCCAGGTCTACAATAAGTTGGTAGCAAAGTTCGCAAGTAGCAGCGGCCTGGGTACTCCAATACCTAAAATCGGCAAAATCTTCCGGATCCAGGTGGTGGTCTACATTTACTTTATAGCCGCTGGCCGCTCTAACCATCTCACCCAATTCGTTGATTCGGCTCAGTACTGAAAAATCGAGACAGAAAATAAGGGCGGCCTCTTCGATCCACTGCCGGCAGTCGTTAGGATCTTCTTCCGTAAAAATCTTCACCTTATCGTTACCTTTCATCCAGTGAAGAAAAGCCGGATAATCTGAAGGGGTAATTACCGTAACCTCATGTCCAAGCTTGAGCAAGTAGTTGGCCATTCCCAGTGAAGAGCCCAGTGCATCAGCATCTGGCTTATCATGGGTTGTAATGACGACTTTAGAGGGTTTGGCTAATTTATTTTGAAGTTCTTTGATGTCTTGCATGCAATCAACAACCCTAAGGGTCTTTGAAAGGAGGGCAAATTTGACAAGAATTGTTTTACCAAACAATGCTAGGCCTTGATTATCTGATTATTAAGAATTTAAAAGAACGTAGCTTAAGGGGTTTAAATCGAAATTATCTTCTATTTTTGCGACCGAATTTTGAAACGCAACAATTTTACGACAAATAAAATGGCAGGTAACAGAACCTTTACAATGATTAAGCCTGATGCTGTGGCGGATGGTAACATGGGAGCAATTTTGAAAATGATTGAGGAGGCAGGCTTCAAAATCATCGCTATGAAATACACAAGACTTTCTGCCGAACTGGCCGGAAAGTTCTATGCTGTGCATAGCGAAAGACCATTCTACGGAGAGCTTGTTGAGTACATGTCTTCCGGACCAATTGTAGCCGCTATTCTGGAAAAAGACAACGCTGTGGCCGACTTCAGAACCCTTATTGGTGCTACCAATCCAGCCGAAGCTGCTGAAGGAACAATTAGAAAATTATATGCTAAGTCTATTGGCGAAAATGCTGTTCATGGCTCTGACTCTGACGAAAACGCAGCCATAGAAGGTAACTTCTTCTTCTCTGAGTTTGAGAGATTCTAAGCATAAGCATTAAGCAAGTTTTAAAAGCGCCTTGAGAAACACTCAGGCGCTTTTATTTTTTCCACCATTTGGGAATAAGCAAAACCCCGGCAATTAAGTAGGGATAATAAGTGGTGAGCCGCCATAACAGGCCGGAAATAAAGGTGTATTTCCCTGCAAAATCTTCATAGAAAACCGGAAAAATGAACTCGGCTGTGCCGGCATTGCCCGGAGAAGGAGATACCAGCATAACCACCCACATGGTGAGATGCCGACCCAGCATGAGAAGCTGGTCGTTTACAGAAACTTGATTAAACCCACTCACCCAGGCGTTTATTAGAGCAAACTTAAAAATCCAGATGGCATAGGTGGCAGCCAGCAACTTAACCCAATATACTGGCGATTGGCCCCTCAGCACTTTTGAAGCTAACACCAACTCCTCACTTTGCTGAACAACTGGCTCCTTCCAGCGCCTCAGAACCCTGATAGTCATTAGGTAGGTGAGTATTTTCTTTACGGTTTCAGGAAAAAATAAAAGTGCCGAAAGCATAAAGAAGGTATAAAAAGCAATGGAGGTATAGCTCAACCAAAAAACCCGACTCACTCCCGATTCAAAATAAGCCGGAGCTTCTTTTAAGATCGGAAATACCGCTCCGTTGCTCAACCCAATTGCCAATGGAGAAGCTGTTAGAAAAAAAAGATTATCGAGAATGGCCAGCAACAAGGTGTAGGCAAGGGCCTTTCCCAATGGCTGACCTTCCTTGTATACTATGAAAACCAAAACAGCAGCGGCACCAATAACGGGAGGCGTTACGGCAATGGCAAACTCCCAAAGCAGCACAATGCGTATGGCCGAAAGCCCATTTAACTGCCCATGAGAGAGTAGCCGAATACGAAAAGCATTCAGCCCGTCTTTAATAAGCAGTAGAAAAAACACAAAAAGCAGGAAAGCCACCCGGAAATCGGAAAACAATTGAAGTGAACGGCCTGAAAACTGATCGTCTCTATAAGCCAGAAAGACTACTATAGAAATGCCAATAACAACAGGTAACCAAACACTCTTAGGGTTGAGAACTTTTTGCGCCTTGGCCCGCTCCATGCTACCCCTCCGATACTAGGTCTTCTTCCAAACGCTCAATCCAGAAATTATTGAAGCCTTCTCCCAGGTGCATAGTAATTTGCCTCATTTGCAACAGGTCTAAAATGGAGAGGAAGTTGAATATGACTGCAATTTTGTTGGGTTCAAACTCAATGAGCTGTGTAAATGAAAGTCGCGGTATTTCTACCAACTGATCCAGTATGTACTGGCGCTGTTTGGCAATGGAATAGGGATATTGCACTACTTCGTGCTTCGGTTTGCTTTGCTCATATTCATAGCGCGACATTACCTTTTGAAACACCCTGAGTAATTTATAGAGGTCAATATCTTGCAGCTCTGCCTCCACATTATTTCCTTCAGCAAGCTTTTTAAGTTCCCTGGCAATGTTGCCACGAGACTCCTGCAAGGAACGGGTGTGTTCCATATTGGCCAGCTCTTCTACTACCGATTTGTACTTCTTATATTCCAACAAATGCCTGACCAGCTCCTCTCGCGGATCAACCTCGTTGCCTTCTTCGTCTAAAACAGGACGAGGCAAAAGCATTTTAGCTTTGATACGCATGAGCGTAGCTGCCACTAAAATGAACTCACTGGCTACTTCAACGTTGAGTTGTTCCAAATGATGGAGATAGTCCAGAAAGTCCTTAGTGATTTTATTGATGGGAATATCATGAATATCCAGCTCGTCTCGCTGAATAAAAAACAACAGCAGGTCGAAAGGGCCTTCGAACAATGGAAGCTTTATTTCGAAACTCACCGGATAATTTCTTTTGAATCAAATATATAGAGATTGACAGAATGGAACGGATGGAGCAAAAATTATTTTTAATTTTACGGCTTGTTATAAAAGTCTGATGAAAACATTTGTAGTATCTGTTTGTTCATTAGACATTCAAACTAAGCAATGTTGATAAAGCCAGGGCCACTACTTTCGAAAATCGATTCTCCCGCAGACTTAAAAAAACTGGATCAGGCCCAACTGGTTCAGATATGCGATGAGCTCAGACAATTCATCATAGACAACGTCTCTGTATATGGAGGCCATTTTGGTGCTAGTTTGGGGGTGGTAGAAATGACGGTGGCTATTCATTATGTATTCAATACGCCAATCGATCAGCTGGTTTGGGATGTTGGGCACCAGGCCTATGGCCATAAAATATTAACCGGAAGACGTGACATTTTCCATACCAACCGGATGTACAACGGCATTTCGGGCTTCCCAAAAAGAAAAGAAAGTGAGTACGATACGTTTGGGGTAGGTCATTCTTCTACCTCCATATCTGGTGCTCTTGGTATGGCCATTGCCAACCAATACAAGAACGATAACCGACAGCACATTGCAGTTATTGGTGATGGTGCCATGACTGGCGGTCTGGCATTTGAGGGCATGAACCATGCGGGTTCAACTAATGCCAATTTACTTATCATCCTGAATGATAACTGCATGTCGATAGACCCAAATGTGGGGGCACTCAAAGATTACCTTACTGATGTGACAACCTCCCACACCTACAACAAGGTAAAAGACGATGTGTGGAAAATATTGAGCAAGTTCTCCAAGTTTGGAAAAAGTGCCCAAGATATAATTTCTAAAGTAGAACATTCCCTTAAAGCATTGCTTCTCAAGCAAAGCAATCTTTTTGAGTCGCTCAACTTAAGGTATTTTGGCCCGGTAGACGGACACGATGTACACCACTTAACCCATGTTTTGAATGACCTGAAGGATATTCCGGGTCCGAAAATATTGCATTGTGTTACGGTAAAGGGGAAAGGCTACAAACCGGCCGAAGAAGGAAATGCCACTACCTGGCATGCTCCCGGCAAGTTCGATAAGGTGACAGGTGAGGTTTTTAAGAAAGTTCAAGACAAACCCACTCCTCCTAAGTATCAGGAGGTGTTTGGTCATACACTCGTAGAACTGGCCGAAAAGAACGATAAAATTATGGGGGTAACTCCGGCTATGCCTTCCGGTTCTTCCATGAACATAATGATGAAAGCAATGCCCGATCGGGCGTTCGATGTAGGAATTGCCGAACAGCACGCTGTTACTTTCTCTGCCGGGTTGGCTACGCAAGGACTGGTACCTTTCTGTAACATATATAGTACGTTTATGCAGCGGGCATACGATCAGGTAATTCACGATGTGTGCATTCAGGATTTACCGGTCAACTTCTGCCTCGATAGAGCCGGTTTTGCCGGTGCAGATGGCCCCACACACCATGGAGCCTATGATATTGCTTACATGCGCTGCATACCCAACATGATTGTGGCCGCCCCAATGAATGAAGCCGAACTTCGCAACATGATGTACACGGCTCAGCTTCCGCGCCAAGGACAGGCCTTTACTATTCGTTACCCCAGGGGGGAAGGTGTAATGCCTGAGTGGCGCACAGCCATGGAAAAAATAGCCATTGGCACCGGCCGAAAAATTTCTGACGGAAAGGATTTGGCCATTTTAACTCTTGGCCATATGGGCAACTATGCCGTAGAAGCCAAAGAAATGCTGGCTGAGCAAGGCCTTGTTCCTGCCCACTATGATATGCGTTTTGTTAAGCCTCTGGATGAAGAACTATTGCACGATATTTTCAGGAACTTCAAGAAAGTAGTTACGGTAGAAGATGGGTGTGTGATGGGTGGCTTCGGCAGTGCCATTTTAGAATTTATGGCTCAAAACAATTACTCTGCTCAAATCAAAATTTTGGGTATCCCCGACCGAATTGTTGAACATGGCACTCAACTCGAACTGCACGCTGAATGTGGTTTCGATCCGCTGGGTATTGCCAACACCGTAAGACAAATGCTTGGAGTAAAGGTGACGAGCTCCTATGCCAGCAATTAACTTCAAGGTTGAAGGTGAAGGGTTGCCGGTTGTCCTCATCCACGGTTTCTGTGAAAACCATGAAATGTGGAAGCACCTTGTACCCACTCTATCAAAGAATTATAAGGTTTACACCATAGACCTGCCAGGTTTTGGTCAATCGCCCTTGTGGCAAACCACAGTGAGCCTGGAGTCAGTAGCCTCTGCCGTGGCCGACTGGGTCGAGGATCAGAAAATTGATAAAGCAGTTTTTATTGGCCACTCGCTTGGAGGTTACGTTTGTTTGGCCCTGGCCGAGCTGTACTCTAAACTTGTAGCCGGTGTGGGCTTGGTACACTCTACTGCCTTTGCAGACTCGGAGGAAGGAAAAATCAATAGAAACAGGGTGATTGAATTCATTGGCAAGCATGGTCATGAAAAGTGGATAGAGACTTTTGCTCCAAGTCTATTCGCAAAAAACAACCTTGCCTATTGCCAAGAGGCTGTTGCCATGGTGCATGCCATGGGAGTGAATACGAAAGTTGAAACCATAGTGGCTTATACTCTGGCCATGAGAGACCGAAAGGACAGATTTGAAGTATGGCAAAACATAGCGAATCACTGCCTTTATATAGGAGGGAGTGAAGACATAAGGATTCCCGCCCGGGTTTCTGAAGAACACATATATGCGAGAGACAAGGTAGACGGTTATATTCTGCCAGAAATTGGGCATATGGGCATGTTTGAAGACGAAAATCAGATTAAGGTAATTTTGGAAAATTATTTAGGTAAAATTACCTGATTCAAGAAAAAATTAATACCTTAGGGTATGGGCAAAGAATACACCATACCCGAATTTCCAGATTCAGTCGTAGATGAGGCGTTTGTGGCCTATTTGATAGGCCATACCATAAGCTCCAACTATGTGCCATTCATTAAAGAGTTCACCACTCTCAATGATGAAATTATTTCCGAGTGCCTGAACATCAACGTAAAAACCTATAGAAGCTACCGAGACAAAACCGTTGAGTTAAAGCCCATACAGCAAGAGCATACATTGGCCATGTTATCGGTTCTGAAGCATGGAGTTAAGGTGTTTGGCAGCAAAGAGAAACTCACCGAATGGCTAGAAAGGCCCAATTACTTTTTTGACAACCTGCCGCCATTTCAATTTCTCAAAACTATATCGGGCATACAGTTTTTAGATCATAAGCTGTGCTCCATAGAATCAGGAGACACTATTTAAATGAGGGTTTTCAGAGTCTGTAGGGAGGAATATTCCCGTGAGCTAGTGGCATCGGGACGAATGAACCGGTGGAACAAAGATGGCCAGCATGTGATTTACGCTGCTGAATCCAGAGCCTTATGTGCCCTGGAACTACTAACCCATACCAATGGAGTGGTTCCTGCCGGAAATTATAGAACCATGGTTATCGAAATCCCAGAAACAGAGATTGAAGAAATAACCGATGAAGAACTCCCCAAAAACTGGAAATCGGTAAAGGCATATCCGCAGTTGCAGAGAATAGGCTCTCAATGGTATGAAGAAAGTAAGCAACTCTTGCTAAAGGTTCCATCGGTACTGATACCTTCTGAGTTCAACTATGTGATCAATACAAAGCACCCTGCATTTAAGAATGTGAGCATTGCCTCTCTAGAAAATTTCTTTTGGGATGACAGGCTCTAATTACACCTGACTGAGTAGTTGAGTAAGTTCTCGTTTGGTTATGGCCCCTGCCTTCTTCCATTGTATCTCTCCGCTTTTGAACAGAATAAGCATTGGAATGCTCCGAACGCCAAATCTTTGAGCTATCGGCTGGTTCTTATCTACATCAATCTTAATGACCTTAAGCCTGTCGCCCATTTCCTGTGCCACTTCCTTCAACACAGGTGCCATCATTTGGCAAGGGCCACACCAATCGGCATAAAAATCAACCAACACCGGCTGATCCTGACTCACTAAAGCATCAAATTTTCCTTTCATTACTTGATTAAATTAGCAATCTTCTAACGACATCAAATAGGTTAATGTTCCATTCATTTCTCTCGATAAAATACCATGAGCACACCTCTCTTTACACACAAGAATTTCCATATTGAGAATGATGGTATTCACTTACTCCGAAACGGCTTTGACTATAAAACACTACTTAAGACTGACTTAGTAGAAGTGTACATTACAAGAGGGCCCCAGGTCAAGAACTGGATGGTTCTGTTAAGTATGGGGCTTGGTCTGATAGCGTTTGCAAGCTATTACATTATTAGGTTAATAGACTTTCTTATTAACACTGATGACATCATATATATTGAGCAATTTGTGGTACCAATTATTCCACTTGCTTTGGGAATTGTTTGTCTAAATAATGGTCTACGTAGAGGAGAAGTGCTAATCTGTACATTAAAAACGGGTAAAGTTTTACGAATTCCGTTACTCAATAAGTTTGAAAAAGCAGAGCTCGAAAAAGTCCTTCGAAGCCAGTTCAAGTATAAATAATCTAAATGAGTGACCACGATTTTACCCAACCTCAAAACTTCCTTATTCTTACAGGACTTATGTTTCTGGTGGTGGTCTTTCGCTACTCATTTGTAGCAGGCATCTTCTATCTGGTGTTTTATGTAATTGACCCAAAATCGACCCGAAGCAGAAAAATATTCAGCTCGGGCACATCTAAAAAGCAGTTTCGAAAGGAAATATTCTGGTCAACTTTTACTTCTATGCTTTTTGCCTTGGCGGGCGCAGGCATGGTGGTGATGTGGCAATTGGGGTATACTGCTATTTATGAAGAGATCGATCGGTTCGGCTGGTGGTGGGTTCCTACGAGCTTTTTGATTGCCGCCTTCATTCATGAAACCTATTACTACTGGCTTCATCGATGGATGCACAAACCAAGGGTTTACAGACTGATTCATAAGACGCATCATGACAGTCATATCACCTCCCCCTGGACCAGCTTTTCATTCCACCCGGGAGAGGGATTGCTTCAGTCTTTGATCATTCCTGTAATCGTGCTCTTTCTCCCAATGCATTATTGGACCATTGTGGCTTTACTCACTTTTATGACCATCACTAGTGCTATCAATCATTCCAATGTGGAGATTTACCCGAAAGGCTTTCATAAACATTGGCTAGGGAAATGGTTTATTGGTGCCACGCATCACAGCCTTCATCACACTCAATACAAATACAATTTTGGCCTATACTTTACCTTTTGGGACAAGTTGATGAGAACAGAAAGTGAGAAGTACGAAAGTAATTTTGAGAAGCATACCGCGAATAGCTAAATTCATTAATGCACCAAGCCAGAAGAAACCACCTTATTGTTACACTGTCTATTCTGTTAACAATTTCAGCCTGTAGTTCATCAGTAAAAAAATGGGAAGATCGAATTGAAGCGTCAAATACTCGAGATTTGGAACTCTTATTGGATAGCATTTACAATCAAGATCAGCGGTACAGAAGGCAATTAGAAGATGTACGGACTAAATATGGTTATGAATCAAAAGAACTTGAAAACCTCTGGAAAATCATTGAATACACAGACTCATGCAATATGGCTATTGTTTCGATCATTCTCGACAAGAAAGGCTGGCTAGGAATTAATGACATTGGCTATCGGGCCAATTCCGCATTATTTCTTGTGATTCAGCATGCTAGTCTCGACACGCAATTAAAGTATCTGCCAATGATGAGAGATGCTGCGGAAAAAGGAAATGCTCAAAAAAGCTCACTAGCTATGCTGGAAGACCGTGTGGCACTTGCGAGAGGTGAAAAACAAATTTATGGAAGCCAGATAGGGAGAAACCCAAATACTGGCGAATACTATGTCCTTCCTTTAATTGATCCTGATAATGTTAACTCCAGAAGAATCAAGATGGGCATGAGCAAACTTGAATCGTATGTAGAAGTCTATGGAATAGTCTGGGATGTTGAAGCATATAAAAAACAGCTCCCTCAACTTGAAAGGGAGCTGAAATAATCTTACTCATACCTCAAACTCTTCACAGGATTAGACTTAGCCGCCCGGAAAGTCTGAAAGCTTACCGTTAACAAGGCAATAGTCAAAACCAGCACGGCCGGCAAGGCAAAAATGTACCAGTAGAGGTCTATTCTAAAGGCAAAGCCGTTGAGCCATTGCTCCATGCCATAATAGGCTACAGGAATTGCCAGAACCACCGACACTAAAATCAACTTCATAAAGTCCGTAGAAAGCAATTGCAGAATACTTGAAATGGAAGCTCCTAGCACTTTTCGAATGCCAATTTCCTTGGTTCGCTTGGCAGTCATAAAGGCAGCCAATCCAAATAATCCTAAGCAGGCTACGAAAATGGCTAAGCCTGAGAAAATGGTGAATACACTACCAAACTGCTGATCGGCCTTGTACTGTTCATTGAATCGATCATCCAGGAAGAAGTATTCAAATGGGTTTCCCGGGAAGAACCTGGCCCAATTTTCCTCCGCCAGTCGAATGACTTCCTGAGTATTGGCCGCTTCATACTTTATCGAATAGTAGTTACTGGCATCGGGAATAAGCCTAAAAATCAGTTGATCATAATTTTCCTTGAGCGAAGTATGATGATAATCTTCCAGAACCCCTATTATGGTATAGTTCTGCCCCCAAAAGTATATATCCACATTCAGTGCATCTTCAATATTATCGAAACCAAGCTGCCTTACAGCCGACCGAGAGAAAAGAATTTTGGAGCCTTCATCGCCAAAGCTCTCATCAAAGCTTCTCCCAGCTACCAACTTCAGGTCATAAGTTTCCACAAAATCATAACCTATACCCAAAACCCTGTATTGCTTACCTTCGGTGTCCGGCTCTCCCTGTCTTCTGATTCCTCCTGCATTCCAATCGACCGATCTACCTGGAACACCGGTACTTACTACCACTTTCCTGACGTTCGCATTGGCTTCCATTACATCGCCAAAAGCGGTGAGTTTTTCCTGATAAGTGGAATCTCTGACACTTGGCCCCTCAATTACCAAAGTCCGGTCTATGTTTACCCCAAGCTCTTGGTTCCTCATAAATGAAATCTGTTCATAAACCGTATAAGTGCCGATAATCAAGCCCACAGATGCCATGAATTGAAAAACCACCAGCCCCTTTCTTAGCCAAGCACCCCTTGAGCCAGACACCGCACCACCTTTCAGGGTATCAATGGGTTTGTAAGACGATAACACCATAGCCGGATATAACCCTGAAAGAAATGTTCCAACTAAAAAAAGTGCCCCCAGGCCTACCCAGAAGCCCTGCTGCATAAAAAGCTCCATGGTTATGGGCTGGTCCGCCAAACGCGCAAAAGAAGGCAGAGCCAAAACCACAATACCAAAGGCCAGCACTACTGCCAGCAGATTAATTAAAAAGCTTTCGGTAAGGAATTGCCTGATCAACTGCCCTCGCAGCGAACCTAAGACTTTACGCAGACCTACTTCTCTAGCCCTCTCCATGGACTTGGCTGTGGCCAGGTTAATGTAGTTGACCCATGCAATAATTATGATAAAGAAACTAATGCCAAGAAGCGCATATACCGCATCACCATCGCCATTCACCTCTGCTTCCATCATATAGTTCGAGTAGAGATGAATGTCTCTCAATGGCTGAAGATCAAAGTCCATCCAGGTTTCATTCTCTCGCATTTCATCTCCCCACTGAGCCTCTACAAAGTCATCGACCTTGCCGGCAAACTCTTCCGGATTAACCCCTTCTTTGAGCATCACATAATTAAAGTAGCCATCCCAATACCAGACACTGTTGGCCTGTTGAGCTCTCTCTCCTTGTGCCATGGTGCTCCATGAGGCCAAAATATCGTACTTGAAATGGGAGTTTTGGGGCACGTCTTCAAACACTGCTGTAATCTTAATGGGCCGGTTCTTATTGAAATACATGGTTTCTCCCACCACATCTACTTTGGCAAAGTATTTTTGTGCAGTTGTCTTTGAAATAGCTACCGAAGAGGGATCAACTAAAGCCGTTTCCTTATCGCCATATAATATTTTAGTATCGAAAACATCGAACACTGATGGATTGGCGAAATACACCTTGCTCTCCGCAAACTCTATGTCTCCTCTGGAAAACACACCGCTGGTTTGGGTCAGTCGGGCATAAGCCTCTACATCGGCCAGGTTTTCATTGAGCAAATACCCAATGGAAACCACACCGGCAGCCCATTCTGTGCTCAATACTCCTTTTTCGTACCGGTTGGTTTTCAGCCGATAAATACGATCCGCATTCTGATTGAAATTATCATAACTCAGCTCATAACTAACGTATTGCATAATGAGCAGACTGGCGGCAATGCCCAGAGCAAGACCTGTAATATTGATTAAAGAAAAGATTCGGTTCTTGAGCAATGAGCGCAATGCTACTTTCAAATAGTTTTTGACCATGGCGATTTGAATTAAGTTTAGTTGGTTGCGACTTTCTGTGTCTGTCTTCTAAGACGACCCTGGTACCTAAAAGATTACATCAGAGACTTGCTGATTTTCAAAAAGTTGCAAAAAGAAGCTAAATATTCACGGGCATTGCAGGCATAGAGTAAGGCTTAAAGACAAGGGGCTTAAAATAAAAGAGTCACTCCCGTTGGAGCGACTCCCTTTCACCTAAACACCTGGGTAACTAACTACTCATAGTGAATCTTTCGATTCCTACACCCAGACTTATCTTTAATTGCTTTCGCGAATTGTCTTTGGAGGAGAGGAATTTCTTCCTCATGTGAAGTCAAAGTTAGTAGGATTTTTTATTAAATAAAATTTAACAAACCAATAATTCAAAAAAGTTATTCACATCGAAATCCACACTTAGGGTTGAATTCACACCATTTAATTTGCTGTACGTCACAAAATTAAAGTTTAACGCAGATATTCTTCTTTTCCGTGAAGAAATTTAACGCATCCCAGCCACCTTCTCTACCCATACCGCTATGTTTTACCCCACCAAAAGGGGTTCTCAAGTCGCGAAATAGCCAGCAATTTACCCACACTATGCCGCTATGAAGAGCAGCCGACACACGGTTGGCACGGTCTAATTGACTTGTCCAAACTGTAGCCGAAAGGCCATAGTCAGTTGCATTGGCCATAGCAATTACCTCTTCTTCTGTATCAAAAGGCTGCAGGGTAACTACCGGACCAAAGATTTCTTCGCTATTAGTTCTGCACTCTTGTGAAAGACCTTCAAACACCGTTGGTTGTACATAATAGCCCTCAGCAAACTCCCCATCCAGCACGACTCGCTGACCTCCGGCAAGTAGAGCACCCCCCTCTTTTGTGGCCAGATCGATGTATGAAAGCACCTTTTCCATGTGCTGTTTAGAAACCAAAGCACCAACCTGAGTATCGCTGGCATAAGGCGAACCTATTCGCAGCTCTTTGGTCTTGCTCACAAATGCCTCTTTAAACTTGTTATAAATGGATCGTTCTATAAATATTCTTGATCCACATAGGCAAATTTGTCCTTGATTGGCGAAACTGGAGTGCACAGAGGTTTTCAAGGCTTTCTCAAAATCGGCATCGGCAAAGATTATGTTGGGATTTTTTCCACCCAACTCCAGCGATAGTTTTTTGAATTGAGAGGCAGCCGTGCTTGCAATTTTTTCCCCGGTTTGTGTTCCTCCCGTAAAAGAAATGGCCTTTATTCCGGGTTGCTCTACCAAGGCCTGCCCCGCTTTGGCGCCTAAGCCATGAACAATATTGAGTACTCCATCGGGCAGACCGGCCTCTTTGCAAAGTTTGGAAAAAATAAAGGCCGTCATAGGTGTAATTTCTGAGGGTTTAGCCACCACCGTATTGCCCGAAGCAAGAGCGGGAGCAATTTTCCAGGTAAAGAGATAGAGTGGCAGGTTCCATGGAGAAATACAGGCCACTACCCCTAATGGGCTCCGGGTGGTCACATTCAAGGCTTCACCATCAGTTTGGTGTGCCTCAGTAGACTCATGTAGAATAGCCGTGGCAAAGAACCTCATATTTGCAGAAGCCCGAGGAATATCGACTGACCTGGCCAGCTTTACCGGCTTCCCATTGTCTTTGGCTTCGGCCATAGCCAGCATTTCCAGGTTGTCATCGATCAGGTCTGCAATCCTAAGCATACAACGAGAACGCTCTTCTCTGGAGGTCTTTGACCATGCAAGAAATGCTTCTTCGGCTGCCTGAACAGCCAGCTCAATATCCTGATGATCGGAGTCTGGAATTTCACCATATACCTTTCCTGTGGCCGGTTCAATATTATCTAAATAGCCCCCTGACTGAGGTTCTACTAATTTGCCTGCGATATAATTGAGTATCCTTTCCATTTTACAAACAACCCGTTCTACCACCATCTACGGGCACATTAATTCCATTGATATAACCTGCTGCCGGAGAAGCCAAAAAAGCTGCCGCAGCGGCCACTTCAGAAGCTTCGGCAAATCGCCTGGCCGGAATTTCCGACTTCATTTCTGCTTCAACATCTTCTACAGCCCTGCCTGTCTTTTTGGCCTTATTCTCAATGATTGAAGTAAGGCGTTGTGTTGAAGTTGCCCCAGGCAATACGTTATTGACTGTAATGCCAAATTGACCCAGCTCATTCGCCAGAGTCTTCGACCAATTGGCCACGGCTCCACGAATGGTGTTTGACACCCCCAAGCCTGGGATGGGCATTTTCACGGAAGTGGAAATCACATTGATGATTCTTCCGTAAGCTGCTTCTTTCATAGCCGGCACACAAGCCTGAGTCAAGATCTGGTTGCATACCAAATGCTGGTTGAACGCAATTCTAAAAGCCTCCACATCGGCATCTATGGCCTGACCTGCAGGTGGACCACCCGTATTATTGATCAAAATATGATATTGATTGCCCTCGGCCAGATGCTTATCAATGGTCGATTTCAGCTCCGTTGGGCTAGCAAAATCGGCCACAAGAATCTGATGTTTTTGACCAGAGGCTTTGAACAACCCTTGTTTCACCTCCTCTAGTTTTTGCTTATTTCTGGCGCAAAGTGTAACGCTGCACCCTAAGTTGGCCAGTTCTTCTGCAATGGCTTTTCCTATGCCCTGCGTACTTCCGCAAACCAAAGCCGACTTTCCTTTTAAATTTAAATCCATAGACATTGGGGTTCATTCAAAGTTATGAAAATCGAATTTAGGCATGAGCCGATTTTTGGGTAAATTCGAACACATCAAATGGAGAGAAATTATGTCAATAAGAAGACCATTTAACCTGACGCGGTGGATTGAAGAAAACCGCGACAAACTGAAACCACCCGTTGGTAACAAAAACCTTTATCCGGAAGGTACCGACTATATTGTGATGATTGTTGCCGGGCCAAATGCCCGAAAAGATTACCACTACAACGAAACCGAAGAGCTTTTTTACCAACTGGAAGGCAACATTACGGTACGTATTCAGGAAGATGGCAAAGCAGTTGACATTCCACTTGGCCCAGGCGACATGTACCTACACCCACCCAAAGTACCTCACTCCCCCATTCGTTCAGAAGGCTCTTTAGGTCTGGTGATTGAAAGAGTAAGAAAACCCGAACATACCGATGGACTGATGTGGTTCTGCGACAACTGCAACACCAAGCTTCATGACACCTACTTTCCGCTTACCAATATTGAGAAAGACTTTCTTCCAAGATTTAAAGAATTCTACAACTCCGAAGAACTGCGCACCTGCAAAAATTGCGGGCATGTGATGGAAACGGATCCACGTTTCGTAGGATAGTGTTCAGAAAGGGGTTATCAGTAATCAGGGTTCCCGATTAACTGATAACTAATTAACCGATAACTTATGCTAAAAATCGACATGCATACCCACATCATTCCGGAACACCTGCCAAAATGGGCAGACAAGTTCGGATATGGTGATTTCATTCATCTGCACCACCACAAAGAAGGGGCCGCTATGATGATGAAGGGAGCAAAATTCTTTAGAGAAATACAAGCCAATTGCTGGGACCCTGAACTACGAATTGAAGAATATGCCCGGCACCATACACAAGTGCAGGTAGTTTCAACCATTCCTGTAATGTTTGGCTATGATGCCAAGCCTGAAGATGGATGGGAAATGGCTCGTTTTCTCAACGACCACATGGCCGAAATATGCCACAAGTACCCTAAAAACTATGTTGGCCTGGCTACACTGCCTATGCAAGATGAAGACCTCGCGGTAAAGGAGCTGGAGCGTTGTAAAAATGAACTTGGTTTGCCGGGCATCCAGATAGGATCCAATATCAACGATAAAAACCTAAGCTCGCCCAAGTTTTTCCCCATTTTCCAAGCCTGCCAGGAGCTGGGTATGTGCATAATGATCCACCCGTGGAACATGATGGGCTTCTCGAGTATAGAACGCTACTGGCTTCCGTGGTTAGTAGGAATGCCGGCCGAAACTTCACGTGCAGCCTGCTCGCTAATATTTGGCGGAGTAATGGAGCGTCTCCCGGATTTGCGCATTTGCTTCTCGCATGCCGGTGGGTCGTTTTTACCTACTTTGGGCCGAATTGAACATGGGTTTAACTGTCGTCCGGACCTTGTGGCCATAGACAACCCCGTAAACCCCAGGGAGTATTTAGGAAAATTCTGGATAGACTCCATTACCCACGATGCCGACCTGCTCGAGTATGTACTAAAAATGCAAGGTTCCAAGCGCATTATGTTAGGTTCGGACTACCCCTTCCCCTTAGGCGATTTGGAAATAGGAGCCTACATTGAGGAAATGAATCTGGCCCCGGAAATTGTTGAAGATATTTATTGCAATGCCGCGCTGGAATGGCTCAATTTGAAACGCGAAATATTTGAGTAGTGAAGCACACAGCCATATCTTTTCTGGAAACCCCCATCGGTAAGCTCAAAATAGTGGGCGATGAAACGGCCATTAAACTGGTGTCGTTTACCGATGAGGCCGAACGCTCGACCGATGGAAAGGTTCCTAACATAGTTCGCACCTGTAAATTTCAGCTCAAAGAATACTTTGAGGGCAAACGCAAAACTTTTGACGTTCCGCTTGCTCCGGAAGGCACCGATTTTCAGAAAGAAGTGTGGGACAATCTGCTCAGCGTACCCTTTGGTTCAACCTCCACTTACGCCAAACAAGCCATAAAAATGGGTGACCTCAAAAAAATACGAGCGGTGGGTTCGGCCAATGGGAAAAACCCTATAGCCATAATTATACCCTGCCATAGAATAATTGGCACCGATGGCAGCCTGACCGGATATGCCGGAGGCCTGCATCGAAAAGAATGGCTACTTAAACACGAAAACTCCATACCTGGTTATAATCAACTGAAACTATTCGGATGATCTACGAAAACAGCTTAGCGTTTGCCCAAGAGGCAGACAAGAACGACCCGCTTAGAGAGTGGCGGAATGAATTTCACTTTCCACAAATAAAAGGTAAAGACGCTTATTACTTTACAGGCAACTCGCTGGGGCTACAACCCAAGCAAGCCCGCACTTTTGTGGAAGCAGAAATGAAGAAATGGGAAACCTACGGAGTCGAAGGTCATTTTGTACCCAAAGAAAGACCTTGGCTCAAGTTTCATGAAGCAAGCAAAGCCGCTCTGGCTAAAATTGTAGGTGCTAAACCCCTGGAGGTGGTATGCATGAACAACCTTTCTGTAAACCTTCACCTATTAATGGTTTCTTTCTTTAGACCTACAAAAAAGCGCTTCAAAGTGATTTGCGAAGCAGGTGCCTTTCCATCCGATCAGTATATGTTTGAGTCGCAACTCAAATTTCATGGATTAAACCCGGCCGAAGCACTTATAGAAGTGGCTCCCCGAACCGGTGAGCAAACCCTAAGAACAGAAGACATTATTTCTACTATTGAGCAAAATGCAGACGAGCTGGCCCTGGTGCTTTTTGGCGGATTGCAATACTACACCGGTCAGCTATTCGATATGCCGGCCATTACCAAAGCCGGCCATAAGGCGGGAGCCTTTGTGGGCTTCGATTTGGCCCATGCGGCAGGTAATGTTCCCTTGCATTTGCATGAATGGGACGTAGACTTTGCCACCTGGTGCTCTTATAAATACCTTAATTCGGGGCCGGGCAATGTAAGCGGAATATTTGTTCACGAGCGCTTTGCCTACGATAAAGATTTGCCTCGCTTTGCCGGTTGGTGGGGGCACAACGAGCAAGAGCGCTTTCTTATGGAAAAAGGCTTTGACCCCATGCCAGGGGCCGATGGCTGGCAGCTTAGCAACGTAAACGTAATTTCTACTGCCGCTCACCTGGCTTCGCTTCAACTCTTTGAACAAGTGGGCATGGAAGCATTGCGCGAAAAGAGCCTTAAACTCACCGGGTTTCTGGAGTACATCATCGATGAATTAAGTGGTGAAGACAAGCTATTTGAGATAATTACACCCAGAAACCCTCAGGAGCGTGGAGCTCAGCTTTCCATTTACTTCCACAGAAATGGTAAATTAATGTTCGATTATCTGGTAGAAGAAGGTGTAATAGGAGACTGGCGAGAGCCCAATGTTATTCGTATTGCTCCAGCTCCTATGTATAATTCGTTTGAAGACGTTTATCATTTTGGCCGACTATTAAAGGAAGCTATCAAGAAATATGCTGATGCATAGCTCTGCCACGACATACGATTTTAATGCTTCAGTCAACCCTTACGCTTATGGGGGCGAAGCACTGAAGCTCTCTTTTGCTCCCCTACAGCAGGCAGGCTTTACGGTTGTGGTAAGCAAAGGAGGTTTAGGCAAAATTTTTTAACCTATGAGTAAAAAAGTAACAGTGCTTGGAGCCGGGCTTGTTGGCACATTGCTCTCCATCTTTTTAGCCAAAAGAGGCTATAATGTTCATGCCTATGAAGGACGCCCGGACCTCCGGAAATCTCAATTGGAAGGCGGTCGTTCTATCAACCTGGCCTTGAGCCATAGAGGACTTAAAGCACTGAAGGCCGTGGGGCTGGAAGACGAAATTAAAGCCCGATACATACCAATGCCCGGTAGAATGATACATGATACGGCCGGCAACTTGGACTTTCATCCCTACGGAAAGGAAGGACAGTTTATCAACTCCGTTTCGCGCAGCGGACTCAATGAACTATTGCTTAATGAAGCCGAAAAAGCAGGTGTTTACCTCCATTTTGAACACCGATGTAACCGGGTAGATCATCAAACAACCACGGCCTACTTTACTACACCCCAGGGAAGTATTGAAGTAAACTCCGATTTTATATTTGGGGCCGATGGCGCCTTTAGCGCTTTGAGAAATTCATTTATGCGCACCGATAGGTTCAACTATGAGCAGCACTATATAACGGCCGGTTACAAAGAACTTCATATTCCGGCCACCACTAAGGGCGAGTTTGCTATGGACCCCCATGCCCTGCACATTTGGCCAAGAGGTAAGTTTATGCTCATTGCCCTGCCTAATTTAGACAAGAGCTTTACGGTAACTCTTTTTCTTCCCTTTGAAGGAGAAAACTCTTTTGCAAGTTTGCAGAGCCCTGACCAGGTTCTGACATTCTTTAACCGTGAATTTGCCGATGCCGTACCCTTAATGCCCGACTTTGTAGAAGACTTCTTCAGCAACCCAACTTCGGGCTTGGTTACAGTGCGGTGCTATCCGTGGGTAAAACAAAACTGCGCCCTTATTGGCGATGCCGCTCACGCCATAGTTCCGTTTTACGGACAGGGCATGAATGCGGGGTTTGAAGACTGTCATGTGCTAAACCAACTGCTTGAAGAACTAGGAACCTTGAATGCCGAGGTACTTAGCCGGTATCAGGAACTGCGCAAGCCGGACGCTGAGGCCATAGCCGATTTGGCCCTATACAACTTTATAGAAATGCGCGACAAGGTAGCCGACCCTAAATTCGTTCTTCAAAAAAAGATTGAAAAGCGACTGAATGAGCTCTACCCTAATCAATGGCTTCCGCTCTACTCAATGGTAACCTTCAGTGATCTTCGTTATTCCGAGGCCCTGGAAATTGGGCGAAAACAGCAGAAGATTATGGATAAGGTAATGGAGCAAGAGAGTCTTGAGGAACATTGGGAGAGCCTGGATTTTGAGTCGATTGTCAGGCAATTGTAAATCTCGAACGCTCCATTACCGGTGTACGCCCTTTCATTAATTTAAAAGTCCTGTTAAAGTTCGAAAGGTTATTAAAACCCACTTCATAAGCAATTTGGGCGATAGTCATTTCAGAATTCTTGAGCAATTCAGTGGCTTTCTGCAGCCTGATTTCATTGAGGAAGTTGAGATAGGTTTTTCGGGTGTGCTGTTTAAAATAACGGCAAAAGGCTGCCTTGTTCATGTGGACCACTTCGGCCACTTCTTCTAATTGAATGGGTCGGTGATAGTTTTCCAGGGTGAACTTAAAAACATCGTCTAACCTTCGGCCATGTTGTTCTTTTAAAGGCTTTTGAGGCCACTGGCTTAATACCTGAGACTCTGTTCTTCCGAATTCATCAACCAAGCAGAGAATTTGGCCAAGTCTGGAAAGCGGGTTGGCCTCAAATACTGCATTCATCTGGTGAATCAGCTTTGGGCTGGCAGTAGGGTTTATCTTTAAGCCACGATCCGCGGCCAACAGCAAGCCCTCTAACTGACTCAACTCAGGAAAAACAGACTGTCCCTTTTTTACAAGGTCTGGTTTAAAGAAGATAGTTTTGGCCAAAACCCGTTTGTCTGTTTGCTGGTAATATTCCGCTTTGCTTCTGAAAACATGGGGCACATTACTGCCAATTAAGTAAACCTCATTGGGCATGAATTCTCCCAGGTAGTCTCCATAAATAAGCGTTCCTTCACCCTTCACAATCCATGTTAGCTGCAACTCCGGGTGCTGATGGAGCTTGTCGTAGAAATAAGGCTCATCATCAATTTGCAAATGGAACGAGCTGTTTTCAACCTTCGGAATTTTGAAAGGAAGAACTTTCATCAAGGAAATCTAAATATTTTAAGCAGAACAAAATTATTTCATTGTTAAAATAAACTTGACTTGATATGTCCACTTTGAAAGATTCTAATCCACTATTTAAAATATAATTTTGCATTTTTTATATTTATTTTTTGATTTTACTTTTTATTATAAAATTTATAAACTAAGTTCATCTCACTTTCAGCTCCGGAAAAAAGAAAGAATGACGCTCATCCTGCCGCTTGGCGAACGAACAAATAGCAGACACAGTACTAATTCATCCATTAATTCTAAGAATAGTATAGTAGCTGCTTAAGGAGGATTCCGAAAAGCCTTAAGTGAGTAGGCTTCAAATAAACAAATAACAAATCATGAGAAAAATTCTAAGTGTTGCCTTACTTGTTATAGGCATGATCTCTTTCAGTGCTACTGCACATGCCACGAAATGGACGTATAGCTTCACAGAAAACGTTCAGGGTTGTGAAATAACTCACGAATATTGTGATAGAAAATTTTTATCAACTGACGGATGTGAATATGGAGATACCAGAGCCGTTTTTGATGCAACTAGTTCTGCATGTGTCAATATGTTGATGATGTCGGAAAGAGAATGATAGGTTTGAAAGTCAATTTTCTATTAAAAAAGCGTAACCAAAAAGGTCACGCTTTTAATGCAAGAGTTATTCCTTTTTTGTCCTGCTTTTCAGTGTTTATTTTCTCTTGTGAAAAGGGAAAAGAAAAGTTATACAAGGAAGGCAAAATAGATGACTATGAATACCACGATACCAAACTCCAGATTGTAGATACACTAATATTAGGAGAAAACGACTTTTTTGATCCATCATCAGCCAACTTAACTTATGAGAAAGAAGGGGAATACTATTGTTTTGTAAGCCGTGGAGGCGTTATCAGGGTCTACGATAAATCAGGGAAAATTAAATTCCTTTTCGATAAAAAGAATCTTGAGAATCATTATGAATATCCAAACTCACTTCCAATCGCTTATGAATATATGCCAAAGGAAAATAAAGCATTATTACTGTTTGCTGGAAACCCCACATTATTCATTGTTAATGAGTTTGGGAAAATTGACCAAAAAATTAATCTTGAATTTCCAGAAGATTTATGGTTTCTTAAAATACCACATTTAGAATATTTAAATCATGAGAAGTTAGTTTACATATCAGTTGGTAACATAATAGGTATTAACAATTCAAAAGAGTTCTTTCAGAAATCCCCTCTCATGGCTGCGTTTAACTTGGAAGGAAAGTTCATCAAGAGTATAGGAGCATTTCCTAAAAATCTAGCAGAGGTAGGTCAATTTAGTCAAACACCCTTTCAGTTCTTTAGATATAGCCAAATAGACAACAAACACTATTTCTTATTTGACCATGAGGACAAACTGAGGGTCTATAAAGATGACAATCAGCTTGAGCTCATTAGTGTAAGAGCTTCACATAGATCATATACCTTCAACCCTTCTAGTATTCCATTTTACTCTGAAGAAAGACTTCCAGCACCTACAAATGACCTCAATCATTTCTTTGTAAAAGAAATGGGTAAAAATGTTTTTTATCTAGGCTACCAACGATTATTAAAATCTCATGGAGATAATGATGTCTACCTAATGAAAGTAAATCTTGATAAAAAAACAGCGTATGAAGTGAATCTCTCTAAAACGTTTATAGGCCCCTTTAATCCAAAATTATCAGGAGTTATTGAAAGCGATACATTAGAATTTTTTCTAAGCAGCGCTTTTAGTGATAAAGTTCAAGTGGTTAAAGCAATAATGGATATTAAATGAGAATATACGTAGCACTAACCTTTAAATTGATTTTTGTCAACTTTTGTGTAGCTCAAGAACAATTGCCATTTCTTGATAGTAAAGACTCGATCATTGTTTTTAAGCAAAATGGAGAATTATACCTATCCACTGAAGATCTGGTTACTATTGATGAGTTTATCATTTTAGAGAACTATAAGTTGATAACATCAGTAAAGTTTCCAGGTCAGGTTTTTATCTATGACCAGAATAACCTTCTACACGATAAGATAGAATTAAAAGGACATCGTGAACCTGCTGTTTCTGGTCTTTACCAAATGGATAACAAAGCCTTTTTTGCGGCAAGGCCTGAAAATAGCCATCAATACAGAATAGATTTTATATCTGGAAAAACAAGGGTCAAGAAAATTAAACTGCAATATGAGTCTTCTAAAAAGGTCTACTATCAAAAAGAGATTAATACACCCAACGGTCATCTTTTGATACATTTTGACTCCTATGGTATTAAGTCCAATGGACATGAAATTGAAGCAGCTGTTCTATTTAAAAAGGCCAATGAAGAACTAGATACCATTTCAGTAATCCATAAAACCAGTGAAACAACTTTCTTGAACCCTTACAAAAGTATAAACTATCAAGTTTCCTCAATCGACAACAACAAATTCTATGCGATTCAAAACTTCAGAGAAGGCAAAGTGATAGTACTTAGTGAGTCAGGTGAACCAATAAATGAACTAGACCTAAAACAGGTAGCTTCTGATACTGATTCAAAACTTATTTATGGATACTTTGCTGGTCAATACGACTACTTTTCCAGAGTCGTTAGTGATGATTTTACTAAATCGAGTTACCTGTATATAGGAGTCTCAAAGGCCTCCAAGTCAAATGGGCTTATTTTCAAATGGAACAGCGATTCTAAAAGCTGGGAAAAGCTACCACTTAAAAACCTACCTTTCTTAAATATTCTTGCCATCAGGGATTCAACCTTCTATTTTAAATTAAAGATTAACGAATCTCAGCAAGGAATCTACAAGTCAGCTTTTCAAAAGTGGGAATAGTTTCACCGCTATCGGATGTAAGCTTCCCTTTGGTTCGGTCCATTCAAAATTGGAGTTTTGATTAATTAAGGCAGCATACTCATTAGGTGTTTTATATCCGAGAGATTTGTGTGGTCTGTTTTGGTCGTAATCCAACATCCAATCATGAACGGTTTTACTTGCTTCATCTAAGTTGAAAAAACCATATACATTGAGTATAGAAACAAGTCAGTAAGTCAGGTGGTTAATTTTTTGCATAATCCATACTAATGAAACCCATTTTTGGCATAATTCTGAAAACAATGAGCATATATATTTCATGCTCATTGTTTTCGTTTTCACTGGTTAGTCTATTGGATTTTTTAGAAGAAAGCGCAAGAATTTTAGGATTAATAACCGCACCTTTAACCTTTGCTCTTCTGGCTTTTTTAACACAGAGGTATACAACGAATAAATTTTTGATCTGTTTAAATTTAACAATAGTGCTTCTTCTCCTAAAAAGTGAGCTACTCATATTATATTTCGAAGCATGCGATATATCTAACAAGCACAACTTCCTTACCGGAACCATATCATTTTCTTGTGTAGCAGCTAGCATTTACTTAATCTTTCGGGTTTTCAAAAGTAAATTATCAAAGATAGATATTGGGCTAGTTGTTACTTCGATACTGTTTTTTGAATTTGCATCTAGGGTAGAATATTTGAGTTTGTTATCCCTTCTTTATTCTCTCTAAATTCAGGCATAAGTACAAAACGGATTTTTAAAATAAATGGGGCTAGCCCTATTTGTTTTATACCATAATATATACTTGTCTTATGTGAAATAATACAAACAGTCAAACCCTGTTCAATGATATCCAATTGAATCATTATCAAAAGCTGAACTCTCCAAGGCATTATTGCCTGTCTTATAGGTGTCCGCAGGGGTGCGACCTGTCGCAAACCTAGAAGGAACACCTACAAGAGGGCGAACAGTCGGTCAATACAGAGGAATACGGATAAAGGGTGATGGCGGAGGCTCTGGCTATTGTAGCCCAGGAAAGGATGGAAGAGGAAAGCAGTGCTTGTCAATTCCTCCGGGTTACGGTTGCACTGGAAATGAGTTCATTTAGGAAATTGAGGCGGAATAAACTTGAACGGATCACCTTATTGGAGCAATAGAATTGTTCCGATAATTATTTTTAGATTATAGAGCTACTCATTGAGCACTATACCCATGGAATGTAAAACACTTACTAACAAGCCATGTCATTGGTTAAACATCCAAAAATGGTTATAAGCTAAGCAAAAAAGGGTTTTCAAATAGGATCTCCTGAGTCTTGCCACTTAATTAAGCAACCCTACCAAACTAATGAAGTTATATTGTCTTTTTATTCTAATAATCTTTTTGATTTTGTTTTCTTGTTCAAAAGAAAACAAAATCAATTCAACAGATTGGAACCATAAAAAAACCAGCACATTAGCACCATCTAGCTCAATTATTCTAACGTTGGATTCCACTCAAGGACTGTTTAACAATAACCTCAACCAGTTCGAGTATAAAGGAAAAACATTCTTCACCTTTTTTAATCAACTAACTGGTAACCTACACTACTATGACGCTGACAGCGGCAAATCGTTTAAGGTTGTATCATTTCAAAGTGAGGGACCTGATGGTATCGGGAATCGCAAAGACCTTATTGCCCATCTACCCATTGGCATGGACTCGGTATTTATCTATAACGGCTGGGAACTCAGGGCCTTTCTATTTAATGGAAGGGGTGAAAAACTGAGAACATACAACTTTGGTGAATCTGACCTTTTCCGCTCCAATGGTCCATTCAATTTTGCGATAACCAACGACAACCGATTATATAGACATGGGAAAAAGATTTACATAAACGCTCAGGGATTACCCGACACCAACTTTGGCAACAAACCCGTTCTACTTGAGTTCAACCTGGCCACTGAAAATTTAACAGGCCTCATTTTCCCTCCTCAATCATACGCAACACACTGCTGGGGCATTAACTACTCCACCAATACCTTCAGCTGCTACGCTGAAAAAAGAAAGGAATTCATTATCAGTTATGGAATAGAACCTCATATATACACTTACTCCCAAGATGGACAGTTGAATAAAAAGCTCACTCTAGGTTCAGAATACTTCAACAACATTAAGCCCTACTCTTCTAACCTCTCCGACTATATGGACATGTCTACTTATGAAGAAAGGAGTAACATCAGCCAAATGAACCCCAAGTATTATAAAGTACTCTACTTTCCAAATGCTAAGGAAGAGTACTTTATCCGCGAAACTTTTCTTCCAAGGAGTAAGGAGGAAATTCAATCGGGAGCATCCCACTTAAGAAAAACATTTATCATTGCCGACAGACACCTACAAAAGATTGGTGAGTATAAAGTACCCAAGCAGTATACCACTTCGGTTTTCTTTACCTCTAAGGAAGGAATATACATTGCCGATTTTGAGCATTACATGGAGAATGAGGGAGTAATTAAGTTCGATTTACTCATCCCACAACGAGTGAGCGAAGCGAAGCAGCAATGATTATGCAAATATCTCATCACTATTGATCAATTTCTAAGAAGCAGGGCTCTATCAGCTACCGTAGCTTTGAGAAAAATTTAAGCTATGAAAGTGAATTGGGAAGGGGTGTACCCGGCTGTTACCACCAAATTTACGGCAGACGACCGCCTTGATCATGAAATGTTTGCTAAAAACATCGAAGCCCAGCTAAGCGCAGGAGTTGACGGAATAATACTTGGAGGCACCCTTGGAGAGGCCAGCTCATTGATGGAAGACGAGAAAGATGAACTTGTAAAGTACACTGCAGAGCTGGCTAAAGGTAAGGTGCCGGTAGTAATGAATATTGCCGAGCAAACCACCAAAGGAGCCATAAAAGCAGCAGAAAAGGCCAAAGCCAATGGAGCCAATGGCTTGATGATGTTGCCTCCTATGCGTTACAAAGCCGATGATCACGAAACGGTAACTTACTTTAAAGCAGTGGCCCAATCCACCGACTTGCCCATAATGATCTACAACAATCCGATAGACTATAAGATTGAGGTAACCCTGGATATGTTCGAGTCGCTAATGGAGTGTGAAAATATACAGGCCGTTAAAGAGTCAACCCGAGACATCTCTAACGTTACCCGAATGAGAAACCGCTTTGGCGACCGGTTCAAAATACTTTCAGGAGTAGACACTCTGGCTTTGGAGAGCATGCTCATGGGTGCCGATGGATGGGTTGCGGGGCTGGTATGTGCCTTTCCTGCCGAAACCGTTGCCATATATCGATTGCAAAAAGCGGGGAAAATCAAGGAAGCCAGAGACATATATCGCTGGTTTTTACCGCTTCTTGAACTGGACATTAATTCCAAACTTGTTCAAAACATTAAACTGGCCGAAGTGGCGACCGGCATAGGCACAGAAAATGTGAGAGCACCCAGACTCCCTCTACATGGAGAGGAAAGAAAAAAAGTGCTTCAAATTATTGATGAGGGTTTGAAAAACCGACCGGTTCTGCCAGATTACCTCAATATTTAGAGAAGCTAAGTCAGGATCGTCACCTTGTCCCGAGACTTCGGGATCAGGGTCTTCTCAGTATTAGGTTACAATTTCCTTACGATTCTGAAACAAGCCTACTTGTGGGCAAACCCGTTCGGAATGACATCGGGTTAGAGCAGAGGTAAATCAAAGTTTTATCTTTTGACCTCCACCATTCTGAAGGGACAATCCTAAACTTTGAAAGCGAACCTGACGGACAAAAAAATATAACTTAAACTAACCATACGCCCTTGAAAAAGAGGTTCTTTTGTATCGATGCCCATACCTGTGGCAACCCTGTGAGACTCGTTGCCGGTGGGGGGCCTCCTTTGGAAGGCGCAACCATGCGCGAAAAAAGATTGCACTTCATGGAGAAGTATGACTGGATTCGCAGAGGACTCATGTTTGAACCTCGCGGGCACGACATGATGTCCGGATCCATACTTTACCCACCTTCCGACCCACAAAACGATATCGGTGTGTTGTATATCGAAACCAGTGGTTGCCTACCCATGTGCGGGCATGGTACCATCGGCACCGTTACCATAATGCTGGAAGAAGGGCTGGTTAGTCCAAAGACACCCGGCATATTGCGCTTAGAGACACCTGCGGGGCTGGTAGTGGCCGAATATGTTCAGGAGGGTTATGAAGTTAAGTCTGTAAAAATCACCAACATTGCCTCCTATTTACACCAAAGTAAAATAGAGGTTGACTGCCCCCAGTTGGGTCGGCTACAGGTAGATGTGGCCTATGGTGGTAACTTCTATGCCATTGTAGAAACACAAGAAAACTATAGCGATTTGGCTGACTATTCGGCTCTCGAACTTGTGAGTTGGAGTCGAGCCATTCGAGCCATACTCAATGAACAACACAATTTTATTCATCCCATCGATGAAAAAATTCAGGGTCTTTCTCATGTAATGTGGACCGGCCAACCCACGCAGCCCGGGTCTGACGCCCGCAATGCTGTCTTCTATGGCGAAAAAGCCATAGACCGTTCGCCTTGTGGCACAGGCACTTCTGCACGTATGGCGCAACTAGCTGCCCATGGAAAACTCAAAAAAGGTGATAAATTCGTTCATGAAAGCATAATCGGGAGTCAGTTTGTGGGTAGGGTAGAAGAACAAACCCAGTGTGGCGATCGGCCAGCCATTATTCCAAGTATTGAAGGCTGGGCCAAAATAACCGGCTACAACACCATATTGATTGACGACTCCGACCCTTATGCTTATGGGTTTAGCGTAATATAAATGAGTACACAACGGGTTTTAGTAGTAGGCGCAGGCATTGTAGGGCTTAGCACCGCGTATTATCTACAAAAGCGAGGGCTGCAGGTAGAAATTATTGATGCCGGAGATGGCAACAATAACTGTTCATTTGGCAACGCGGGCTACGTTTCTCCGAGCCATCTTATTCCTTTGGCTTCACCCGGTATCATTAGCCAGGGGCTGCGCTGGATGCTGAATCCGGAAAGTCCATTTTATATTAAACCCAGGCTTAACAGTGATCTGCTGCGCTGGGGCTGGTTGTTTAAGAAAGCAGCTACCCATGGCAAAGTTCAGGCGGCAGCTCCGGTACTGCGCGACCTGATGGTAAAATCACAGCATCTTTATGAGCAAATCATTCATGAAGAGCAAATTGATGCAGGCTACAAAAAGCCCGGCTTGCTGATGATCTGTAAAACGGAGCAAACCTTAAAGCATGAAGTAGAACTGGTAGAAATGGCCCAGAAGATGGGACTGGAAGCAGAAGTACTCACACGCGAGGAAACGGAACGCCTGGAACCTGCCGTGAAATACGACATGCATGGGTCCGTCTATTTTGCCTGCGATGCCTGGATGACCCCACATCAGTTTATGAAGTTGTTTCAGCAAAAGGTAGCAGCACTAGGCGTCAAAATTCATTATGGGCAAACACTAACAAAGTTGGTGCGCGACAATGGAAGAATAACCCGCGTAACTACACAAGACAACAGCTTTGAAGCCGATCATGTAGTGATAACAGCCGGCTCCTGGTCTCCCCTTCTGGCCAAGCAAGTGGGGTTGAACATTCCTCTCCAGCCGGGAAAAGGCTATAGCTTTATGCTCAACAACCCACCCAAAATGACTTCGTTGCCGGCCATTTTAGTAGAAGGCAGGTTAGCTACTACGCCCATGCAGGACGGCTTACGTTTTGCAGGAACCATGGAACTTTCCGGTCACAATCATGACATCCGACAAAACCGTATCAACGGCATTGTAAAGAGCATTAAAGAGTTTATGCCCGACTTCCGCGATGTAGACTTTAGCACCGTTAAACCCTGGGCGGGGCTGCGCCCTTGCACCCCTGACGGATTGCCTTACATAGGAGGCACCAAAAAAGCCAATAACCTGTACATTGGCACCGGACACGCCATGCTGGGCTGGACCCTCGGCCCAGTAACCGGACACCTTTTGGCCGAACAAATAACAGAGAAAAAGATGTCTATTCAATCTCCCCTAATTGGGGTAGACCGCTATGCTTAAAATATTTTAGTATTTTGCTCTCAATTAAAGAGCGAATTAGTCCTCTGGTAAACAAAAAAACCCTTCTTTGGTTTTTATCCTTTGGATTCAATTGAATTCGTTCGGATTTTAGGAAGCCTCAACCTCCAATTTTCAGACTACTAATCCATGGCCAAAACTGCTATTGTTATTGGTTCAGGGATAGCCGGTATTGCCGCTGCTATTCGCCTGGCCAAAAGAGGTTATACGGTTTCTGTATTCGAAGCCAACAACTACCCGGGAGGTAAGCTTTCCGAAATCCGGCTTGGAGCTTATCGCTTTGATGCCGGCCCCTCTCTGTTTACCCTTCCTGCTTTGGTAGATGAGCTTTTTGAACTTTGTGGCATGAATCCGGCCGACTCATTTGTTTATGAGCAACTGGATGAAACTTGCCGCTACTTCTTCCCGGATGGCACCAAGCTTACAGCCTGGGCCGACAGAGAAAAGCTAAAACAAGAGTTTCTTGAAAAACTTAACGAGCCCAAAGAAAATGTAGAAGCCGCCTTAAACCAAAGCCAGTGGTTATACAGTCAATTGGCTCCACTCTTTATAGAAAAAAGCCTTCACAAGCCCGGTACATGGTTGAGTACAAAGGCCTTTGCGGCCTACTCCAGGTTACATAAGTTCGATTTTAACCGAACCATGCACGAAGCCAATTCCAAGCGGTTCGAAAACGAAAAAACCACACAACTTTTCAACAGATATGCCACATACAATGGTTCTGATCCATACCAAACACCAGCCACACTTAACATCATTCCTCATCTGGAATTTGGTATTGGTGCCTATTTCCCCAAGGGGGGTATGCACAGCATTACCCAGACTTTGTATGAATTAGCAGAAAAGGTTGGCGTTCGGTTTTACTTCAATACTACCGTACAAAAAATTGTGGTGCACAACGGCACGGCTAAGGGAATAGACACCCACATGGGCTTTCATAAGGCCGACAGAATTGTGTGTAATATGGATATGGTTGCGGCTTATAGAACATTGCTGAAAGATCAACATCAACCTAAAAAGTTATTGAACCAACCCAAGTCCAGCTCTGCCCTTATTTTCTACTGGGGCATAAAAAAAAGCTTTCCTCAATTGGGCTTACACAACATCTTCTTTACTTCTGACTACAAGCGCGAATTCGAACATATATTCGATAAAGGCAGCCTTTTTAAAGACCCAACTGTTTATGTGAACATAACTTCCGTTATGAATCCTTCCGATGCTCCAAGCGGTTGCCAGAATTGGTTTACCATGATTAATGTACCCAACAACCAGGGGCAAGATTGGGACTACCTGATACAATATGCCCGAAAGGCTATCATTAATAAGCTTTCTGAAAACCTCGGCACCAACATAGAATCTTTTATTGAAGAGGAGTCGGTGTTAGACCCCAGGCTTATTGAGTTAAAAACAAGTAGCGTAGCTGGTGCTCTCTACGGAAATAGCTCTAACAACAAGTTTGCTGCTTTTCTAAGGCACCCCAATTTTTCTTCCAAAATCAGGCATCTCTATTTTTGCGGAGGCAGTGTACACCCTGGTGGAGGGATACCTCTTTGTCTTTCGTCAGCAAAACTGGTGGATAAACTAATGAATCAGTGATGCCTCTACTATCTGTGTACTATCGGCCTCTTGGTTAGAGTAGAAGGCTCTGTACTGAGTGTACCGATGCATAATTTGCTTTACATAGTTTACCGGCTCCGAACCACGACAATAGCCAAACTGAACCACAGGGTCGGTATAATATTCAGACGTTGATTTCTTAATTAAATACTTAGCTACAACCTCCCAACTGGTTGGGTCTTCACCAAATTTCTCGGCCAGCTTCATGGCGTCTCTTACGTGTCCCTGCCCTACATTATAGGCTCCCAAGCTAAAGCGCAGTCGCTCTTCTTCGTCTTCGATCTCACTTTCCCAATACGTCATAAGCCACTTCAAATGGTTTACTCCGGCTTCAATGTTTTCTTCCGGATTGTACACATCTTCAACCTCATACTCATCAATTACCTGAGAGGTAAGTTGCATTAACCCCTTAGCCCCAGCCCATGATTCTACCCTGGGATTGAACTTGGATTCCTGATATATTACCGAGGCCAAAAGCAACCAATCTATACCTAAACCGCTGGCGGCATCCATAATTATTTCATCGTAAGGAGATATTTTACCCTGGCTGATAGAAGAGTAATCGCTGGTAGCCCGTATTCTCTGGTTTTTGCTACTTCTAAAATACTTGTCGTAAATCACGTAAAAATCGGGCTCTCGCTTCATGGCCTGAAGCCATTGGTCTGCAGCCTCTTTAAGTTGCAGGCTGTTTTTGCGCAAGGCCCAGGCAATCTGTTGGGGAAAACTCAGTTCGGTGGAAACGTCCAGAATCGGGTTATAACTCACATTAATGAGAGCCACATCCTCATCGGCCACCGTATAGTCTATTTCTCCGGTAGCTACCTGCTTAATGAGTGACTCGGTGTCTACATCGCCTTCAATTTCCACTATATGAATATCTGCTCCTATTTCGTCTGAAAGGTTCTCAAGGCGCTCGGCAAATGAGGACCCTTTTCTCACATGCACAGTTTCTCCAGCCAAGTCTAAGGGATTACGAATAAGCGAGGCATCAATCTGATGTTGCTTTAACTGGCGCCAGTTGTCCGGTTTCTTTTGCACCAACACTTGCCTTACCGTATTGTGCGGCTCTGTAAAGGCCACTCGCTCTGCTCGTTCACGAGTAATGGCCAGGTGATAGGCCATCAGGTCGGCTTCACCATTGTTCAACATTTCAAAAGCCTTCTCCAAGTTGGGAGTAAGTACAATCTGAAGCTCTACCTTAAGCGATTTAGCAAAACGTGTTAGTAGCTCATACTCATATCCCATGGGACGGCCCCTGTATATAAAGTAGCTGGTTGTGCTGTTGTCTACTACCGCAATGAGGCTACCCCGCTGTTTGATCTGCTCCAGATCAAAGAAAACGGGCTCTTCTTTAGCCACTTGCTGGCCCCCTTTGCCACCTTGACCATTCGAGCAGGCCAACAAAAAAGAGGAAACTAACAAGCTGAATATCAATGAACTATTCTTGATTCTGAAAAGTATCATGTCCTTCAATAAAACCCGAAAAACCGCAATTGGTTTATTTTCAGGTTGAAAGAAGATAATGAGAACGGCTCAGAAATTCAAACGAATACCCTATTGAAGGTTGTTACCAGCCAGCCTGTTAAGTTCTATTTCCTGTACTTTTACACTAAAAGAAGCCTGGATTTTGCGCAACTCGGCCTGAACGAAGTTAATCTGGGCTTCACGAATTTCAAGCGGTGTAGCATTGCCCAGTTTGTATCGTTCCAAAGCAATATCATAGTTCTCCTCAGCAATGGAAAAGTTCTGCTCTTCCAATGCCCTAAGGGCTATGCTGTTTTGGTAATTAATGAAGGCCTTTCTTAAATCCGACTCTAATTGAAGCTTCATGTTTTCAATTTCCAACTCACGGGTTTCAATTTGAATTTGAGCATTCTGCATACGTCTCTTCACATCGAAACCGTTCAGAATATTCCATGAGGCAGTTATCCCATAATTAATCCCTTTTGAAGTATTGCTAATGAGGAAACCGGCATCGGAGTTACGGTCGTTAAAGTTGTAACCGAAATTGAGGGATAACTGAGGAAATCTTTCTGCCCCAATTTCTTTGCTCTGCAAATAGGCAATTTCCCGGTTGCGTTGAGCTCTCAAAAGACCGGGGTTATTGAGTTGTGCGCTTGCCAACAGGCTCTCAATTTGCAGGCTTTCATTGGCTGAAAAGTTAGCATCTGTTTCGTATTGTGCATCCAGTCCGGTGCCCATTAGCCTATTCAGATCTACCTGCGCATTAAAGACCACTTCTTTCTGGTTGAGTACGTTAGACTGATCAGCATTATAGTCTACCTGTGCCTGCAGATAGTCCAGCTTAGAGGTTTTTCCTACTTCATATCGGGTTTTGGCCAGTTCTACCCGGTCGGCCGAAAGCTTTAAAGCCTCTTCCAATACCCGAAGTCTCTCTTTTTCTAGTACCAAGCGGTAGTAGGCCGTAGAAATTTGCGCTATGGTATTTTCAATCTGAATCTTCAGATCATCTTCGGCCAGGCCCATGGTTTCGGCTATACGGTCTCGGGTATGAAACATCCCCAGGCCATTGAAAATAGTCCACCTCAAATTGGGACTCACATCTAGTGTATTCGATTTGGCCCCATTGATTTCTCTCGGGGAGTCATCATTCACAAACTGCTGTCTCACATTGGTGTTCGAAAAGCTTTTGCCGGCAGTAATGCTCACTTGTGGCAAAAAGGCACCAACACTTTTCTCGTAGTCGTTTGTGGTTTGTTCCACAGCCTTCTCCGAAATTTTAATGTTAAGATTCTTTTCTAGTCCAATGCTCACTGCCTGCTGCAGACTCAGCTTTTCCTGTGCATGCAGCATGGTAGAAACTAAAACTAAGAGGATATAGCTAATAACTTTCTTCATAACTAAACGGTAGTTCTGGCCAATCTACTTTTCTTGCTGGTGAAATAAGAATACATGGCCGGGATCACATAAAGTGTAAGAATGGTAGAAAACACCAACCCACCTATGATGGCCACTCCCATAGACACCCTGCTTTCTGCCCCCGCACCCAAAGCCAGGGCTATGGGCAAAATGCCAAGGATGGTCGAAAAAGAGGTCATAAGAATTGGGCGGAAGCGAGATTTTGAAGCATCGAGAATTGCCTCAGTTACACTGAGCCCCTGGGCCTTTCGCTGATTGGCAAACTCTACTATGAGTATTCCGTTTTTGGAAACCAAACCAACCAGCATTATAATACCTATTTGGCTAAAAATGTTGAGTGACTCTTCGTACCTCCACAGCACCAGCAGTGCTCCTGCCAAAGCCAGGGGAACGGTGAACATAATGATGAGCGGGTCGACAAAACTTTCGAACTGAGCCGAGAGCACGAGGTAGATAAGTACGAGAGCAAAGCCAAAAGCAAAATATAAGCTGTTGGTGCTTTCTCTAAACTCACGAGACTGGCCGGCCAGGTCAGTCTGGAAAGACTCATCGAGCACCTCTTCGGCCACACGATCCATAGCCTCTATACCCTGACCTGTAGTTACTTTTGGGGCCAAACTAGCCGAAACGGTAGCTGAAGCAAAACGATTGAACCGGTAAAGTTGGGGGGGAGAGCTACTCTCTGTGAGCGTAACAAGGTTATCTAACTGAATAAGATTACCCTGGCTATTTCTCACATATAGCGTTTTAAGGTCTAGCGGATCGTTTCTGTTTTCTCTATCTACCTGACCAATAATCTGGTATTGCTTTCCGTCTAAAATGAAGAAGCCAAAACGCTGGCCGGAAAGACCCAGTTGCAGTGTTTGTGCAATATCGCGCACCGAGAGTCCAAGCGATCGCGCTTTCTCCCGATCGATTTCTATTTTTATCTCAGGCTTGTTGAATTTGAGGTCGAGGTTTACAAAAGTGAACTCAGGAGCTTGCTGAGCCTTTAGCATAAACTCCGGCAACACTTCTTTTAGCTTTTCCAGATTGGGTGCCTGAATAACGTATTGTACAGGAAAGCCCGAACCTCTCCGGTCACCAATGGTAGCAGGCTGCGAAAGAAAAGCCCGTGCTTCTGTATACTTATTGATTTTAGGGGTAAAATCGTCTACTATTTCCTGTTGCGATCGCTCTCTTTCATCTGGGTCTTTAAGAATTATGAAGAAACGGGCAGAGTTTACGGCACTGTTTCCAAAGCCGGGAGAGGTCACAGTGATGATGGCGCTCTTTTCCGGAACTTCCTTTTCTATGGCCGTAATCACACTGTCAACATAGCGATCCATGTATTCGAAAGTGGCTCCTTCAGGGCCGGTAGCAAAACCCCTGATACTGGAACGATCTTCCAAAGGGGCTATCTCTTCAGGAATTCTGTTGCCTGTCAAAAAGAGGGCAATCATTCCTCCTGATAGAAGCACAACTACAAAGGCCATCCAGCGCACTTTCATAAAAGACTCCAACGAGTTGGCATATAGCTTATTGAGGCTTACGAAGAATGGCTCGGTAACATTGTAGAACCAGTTGTGTGTTTCTCTTTTCTTAAGAATTCGGGTACTCATCATAGGTGTGAGCGTAAGGGCCACGAACGATGAAATAACTACTGCTCCAGCCACCACCACTCCGAATTCGCGGAAAAGCCTACCGGTAAGGCCTTGTAAAAAGATTACCGGCATAAACACAGCTACCAACGCCACTGTAGTGGAAATTACAGCAAAGAATATTTCGCTGGCGCCTTTCACTCCCGCCTCTTGCGGCTCTAGCCCATCTTCTATTTTTGAGTATATGTTTTCCAATACTACAATGGTATCGTCAACCACCAAACCAATGGCTAACACTATACCCAGCAGGGTAAGTACATTGATGGAAAAACCGGAAACATACATGATAAAGAATGCTCCGATTAGCGAAATAGGGATGGTGGCTATAGGAATAACGGTCGTGCGCCAGTCTCTCAGAAAGAGAAAAATAATGACAACCACCAGCGCAAAAGCTACAATAATGGTTTGCTGAACCTCTGTAATGGACTCTCGGATATAGGTTGTATTATCGAATCCAATACCCACCTCAATGTCGGCCGGAAGATCCTTTTTTATTTGCTCTATTCGCTCGTAAAAAGCATCGGCAATTTCTATGTTGTTCGACCCGGGCTGAGTAACAACAGCTATACCCACCATGGGTACTCCATTACGTTTTAGAATGGTTCTCTCATTTTCAGGCGCCAACACAGCCCTTCCAATGTCTCTAAACCTCACAATGACATCTCCCTGCTCCTTCACAATGAGGTTGTTGTACTCTTCGGGAGTATTAATTCGCCCGATGGTTCTCACGGTAAGCTCCGTTTCGGCCCCTTCTACTCTGCCCGAAGGTAGTTCTACATTGTCTCGGTTTACAGCATTAAGAACATCCAGCGGAGTAAGCTCGTAAGCGGCAAGTTTATCAGGATCCATCCACAAACGCATAGAATAACGTTTTGATCCCCAAACCTGCACCGAGCTTACTCCTTGGATGGTTTGCACACGCTCTTTGAATATATTTTCTGCCAGAAGAGTAAGCTCCAGCAGGTCTCTTTCACTACTAAAAATGTTGAGAAAAATAATTGGTCCTGAATCCGCATCAGCCTTCGAAACATTCGGAGGCTCCACATCGGGAGGCAGTCTGCGTACCACACCGGCAACCTTATCGCGCACGTCATTTGCCGCGGCCTCCAGGTCTACTCCCAAATCGAACTCGGCACTTATACTGCTCCCACCATCTCTACTTATGGAGGTGAGGGTTTTTATACCGGCTATGCTGTTAAGGGCTTCTTCCAGAGGTTCTGTAATCTGAGACTCAATAATTTCGGCATTAGCCCCGGTGTAGGAGGTAGAAACCGATATAACCGGAGGGTCTACGCTAGGGAATTCTCTTACGCCCAAAAAGAGAAACCCAATGATACCGAAGATAACGATAACAATGTTCATTACCAGTGCTAACACTGGCCTCTTGATGCTTATAGTAGATAAACTGGCCATACTAGTTTTTCACTGAATTGATTTGAATAGCTGCTCCGGGTCTTATTTGCAACAGTCCTGAAGTAATGACAGAGTCTCGGGGTTCAATACCGCTTATGATCTGAACTTCTTCATCAGTTCGGATACCTATCTCTACATTGTTGATCACTGCCTTTCCGCCTTTGGCCAGGTAAATTCTATGGCCATTAAGCTCAGGAATTACCGAGACCGCAGGCACCATGAGTGCATTGTCTATGCTTTCCATCACCAACTCTATTTTGGCAAACTGGCCAGGCATTAGCTGGTTGTCTTTGTTATCGGCAAGAGCTCTCAACTTGAGCGTTCGTGTAGTTTCGTCTATTCGTGGTTCTATGGCGTATACTTCACCTTCGAAAATCTTGTTGGAGGCATCGGTTGTAAAGTTGATTTTATCACCTTTCTGAACCTTACCGGCATATTTACCGGGAATAGCAAAGTCCACCTTCATTGGATTAAGGTTGTAGAGGTTTGTTATTACCGTACCGTTGGTTATATAAGCTCCTTCGCTTATCTGACGAAGCCCCAGCACACCATCAAAAGGTGCACGTATGGATAGTTTTTCCAGCTGGGCTTCTACCAGCTTAATATCTGCAGAGGTTGTGTTCAGGTTGGTTAATGCAATATCATACTCTTCTTGACTTATGGCCTCTTTCTGGAGGAGCTTTTGCTGGCGAGCTTCTGTTTCGCGCGCCAACTGGTTGCTATAACGCAGCTTTTCCAGTTGGGCTCTCAGTTCATCGTCTTTCAGGCTTATGAGCAGATCTCCTTTTTTTACTCGTTGCCCTTCCTGAAAATGAATCTTCATTACCAATCCGGAAACTTCACTCTTCAGTTCAATGGATTCATTCGGTAAAATACTTCCGGTAATCTTTATTTTATTTTCGATGTACTTTGGTTTGGCCACACTAATATTTACGGGTAGTGCGCCACCACCACGAGCGGCTACCGGAGCGACTTGACTTTCAGAACCGGTTATCTCATCCAATCGCGGATATACGGCCCAGGCAGCCACCGCCAGAATAATCACTAGTATGACAGCGATTCTCGATACTTTACTCATTAGTTTAAGGTCGTTTTAAAAGAATTTGAATCGATAAACTCCATCGCCATCCGATTAAATACGTCTGGCTGTTCTACGTTGCACACATGTCCACAGTCGGGGATTACGCGCAGGTAGGCGTTGGAATGTTTTGTTACCAAGTCCATTACCTGGGGCAAAAACATATAGTCTTCATTGCCCATTAAGTAAAGGGTTGGTAATCGGGTATCGTTCTCGTTGAAGTATTTGAGTAGCGGGTTCAGTTTATAGGTGAGTTTGAACCAGCGAATGAATTCTTTCTGACAAAGCTTTTTGGCTTGATTGGCAAAGAGTATGCGCGACTCCTGATTTCGTTTGCGAGGCATAATAATCCAGGCGAAAAGCTTGTAGAGCCACATGTAGGGTATAATTCTTTTGGTAGCATTGCCCACACCTACCAACACTTTGGAGCGAATATTTAGGCGGGTAACGGCTCCTCCCATAACCAGGGAGCTTACTCGTTGGGGGGCAATTTCGCAAAGCGTGCGCATAAGAATTGTTCCCAGCGATATACCTACAAAGTGGGACTTTCTAATTTTAAGATGGTCGAGTACCTCAAGTATGTCTTTGGCTATGTTTTCAAAATTATACTCGTTGGTAAAGTAGCGCCTGAATATTTCCTGCGATTTTCCATGCCCTCTTAAATCGAGTAGCAACACGTTGTAGTGTTTCTTAAATGATTTTATCTGTTTGAACCAGATAGAGGAGCTGCCTCCGGCACCGTGCACAAAGGTGACCCACTCTGCCGAGGTAGAATGTTCGTATGTTTTGTAATATAACATAGCCGCTAGATGCAAACTTAACGTCTGGTCTAAGATTTAGTTCGACCGTTCAAAGAACACTTGGTTTAATTTGATGGCAAAAAAAAACCCGGCTTGAGGCCGGGCTTTTAATTCTATAGCTAATGAATTAGAAGTTAATTCTCAAAGTAGCATTCCAAGTAGTTCCGAAACCAAACCAAACTGAGTTTCTGTAGTCGATACCTTTCCAGGCAGGAGCAGACTCATCAACTCTGTGGATGTTAGTTTCAGACTCAGCAATGTAAATGGTGTTGAACAGGTTGTTCACGTTCACTCTGAAAGAAGAAGTGTTACCCATCAAATCGAAACGTACTGTACCACCAAGATCTACAAGACCGTAAGAAGGTAGTTTCAAAGCACCTTGGTTGTCTTCCTGGAAGAAGTCTGAATCTTCGATTGAGTAATCAGCATACAAACCATCAACGAATCTGTAACCAAGATCGAACACGAACTTACCAATTTTGTACTCACCCTCAATGAATGATGTAAACTGAGCGGCATCACCAACCTTAGCATCTTTAACATAAAGAATTTCGTTGGCTCTACCCGGTACAGGCTGGTTGTTATCATCAAATACTGCACCTTCAAAGTTGTCAGTGTATCTCCAGTCACCGGCAGAAACCATACCTCTTACTCTAAACTTGCTGTTGTAACGGTAGTCTACTTCAAGTTCAACTCCCATGTGACGAACATCGATATCATCGAACTGTGCGGTACCTGTTGCACCACCGGTCAAAGGCACGCTTCTGGTCTGGAATCTGTTACCCCAAACGGTGTTGTAAGCGTTAATATTTACTTTCAGGTTGTTGCTTACGAAACCATAACCCAACTCAACTGAAACAATCTCTTCGTTTTGAAGATTTTCGTTGATGTCGTTGGCAAAGCCAGGGAACACCGCATCGAAAAGTGGTTGTCTTGAAATGTAACCAGCGTTGAAGAACACGTTTGAACGAGCATCAAGATTGTAGTTAGCACCACCTTTTAAATATCCACCAGTAATGCTCTTCTTCTCAGAGATAGGGTTATTAGGCTGATCGAAGAAGTCTTCTCTTTTGAACGACTGGTTTGAAATACCTGCCTGAAGAACAGCTGTGAAGCTAGTCTCGTTGTTGTACTCAACAAGACCGTTAAGTCCTTGCCAGCCTACAATACCTGTGTTGAAGTAATCGATCTTTTCTCTTTCAAGACCAGTATTTCTGAATGGAGAAGCATTGATGGTTGTGTTCTGGATTTGACCGGCAGAGTTGCTGTTACCAGTAGAGTAGTAACCGTCAAGACCCATAAGGTTTTCCAAAGATCTGTAGTGGAAACCAGTGTAGCTTCTCAAGTCGATACCAATAGAGTATCTCCAATCTCCTTTGTCAAAATCAAGAGTAGAAATAGCACCTACCCAGTTGTGAGAGTTCATTGAAGCTCTTCTCACCAATACTGCTCTGTTTACACCGTCATTTCTAAAGCCGTTAGAACCGATCAATTGACCTTGGAAGCCTGAAATAGAACCGGTGTAAGGAGATGTTGTAGCTCTGTTTACTGCTACTACATTATCGAAGTTGATTGAACCATCTGCATTTCTTGAAGCAGCACCAAGGTTTCTCTCTAGCAAGTGCTCGGTAAGGTCTCTTCTGAACGGATAAAGATCAATATCAGAGTTACGGAAGTTGTTACCTCTTGGGCCTGTTCCTCCACCTCTACCGGCAGAACCGTAAAGAGAAGTAGCCAATTTCACACTCTCGTTAATTTTCCAATCCCAGTTGAATGTAGCCAATGGCTTATTGTAGAAGTTTCTTCTCATATTGAATTCTTCTCCACCAAGTTCACCGGCATCAGTGTTCCATCTTCTGTCCACACCAGACTCACCAAAGTTGATGTAGTCACGGATAGAAACCCATGTGCTTCTTTGGTGATGCCACTGACCTGCGCCCAATAGGGTAAGGTTAAAGTTGTGGGCAGAACCTTCAGGAGCATAACCCAAAGCTGCAAAGTATGTCCAGCCTTCACCGCTGGTACCATTCACATATCCGTTTCCAGACCATCTGCTCAACAAGGCAGAGAAAGCCCATCCTTTGTCGTTTTTACCAGTGTTGTAAGAGAATCCTGTTTTCACGTAACCATCGTTACCAATTCCCTGAGTAAAAGTACCGCCTCTTTCTATTTCGGCAGCTTTAGTGAAAATAGAAACTGTACCACCTACTGATGGAACAGCCAAACGTGAGGCACCAAGACCTCTCTGAATCTGAATACCTGAAGCAACATCGGTAAGACCTTGCCAGTTACTCCAATATACCCAGCCATTTTCCATATCGTTTACAGGCTGTCCGTTGATTAGGAATGAGGTGTTTCTCTGATCGAAACCTCTAAGCGAGATTCTTGAATCACCGTATCCACCACCTTGTTTAGTAGCATACACACCAGGAGTTCTGTTCATAATTTCAGGAAACTCCATGTTACCTACTTTCAAAGAGATTTCAGCCGGGGTAATCGTAGAAATGGCTACCGGAGTCTCTCGCTCCTTGGCAACATCAATCACACTTGAAGAAATCACAATCTCACCAAGCAAATTGGTTTTAGGAACTAGTTCAACTACCATTCCTGCTTTAGCTGCTACTTCTACAGTTTCAAAACCAATGAATGAAACCTGAAGAGTTTGACCTTCCGTTGCATTGAGACGGAAAGAACCATCGAATCCTGTAATTTCTCCTGTTTGAGTTCCTTTCAGAACAACAGTAGCCCCAGGAAGGGGATCTTTTGTTTCTGCGTCAATTACCTTTCCGGTAATCTGAGCCAGTGATACTTGAGATGCTGCTAAGAACATCAGACAAAGTAAAAATTGCTTCATAGTTGTTAATTTAGATAGTATTTCTACATTCAGTTGGCGCAAAATTAAAAAGGTATGCAGTCATGGTTGGTTGACAAATGTTATGATTTCGCTACGAATCAGCCCCTCCTTTAACCTATTCTTAACATTCGAAATTTTTTAGACTCAACATTTCTATTTTGCTGTATATCAGAACTTTTTCTTTCGGTTGGTTTACACTAATCCGGCTTGCACACCGGCTCTCAAAAAATATGTCCTACCAAACCATTAGTAAATTACGTCAATTCTGTATGTAAACCATACTTTACCTGAAGAAACCTAAGAATCTTTCATTAAGTAAAGGTTATCAGTATATTGCTTTTGAGAACAACTATATCATGGGAAAATTCTTTGTAAGGGGGCTGTTCCTGACCCTTTTTTACCTGACAATCTGCACTGCTTTTTCGCAAACATTAGATTACTATCTGCCTCAAAATGTGTCGTTTAACCCCAATATACCAACTCCCGCATCGGTCATCGGGCATGAGGTAGGCGAGTGGCACGTAACCCACGACAAGCTGGTGTACTATATGAAAGAATTGGCCCGGTCTTCAGACCGCGTAACGATTGAAGAAATTGGCAAGACTCACGAAGGCAGACCACAGCTATTGCTTACTATTACACACCCTTCTAACCATGCGGGGATCGATAAGATTAGAAGTGACCATGTATGGCTTACTTACCCCAACGAGGCCGACAAGTTCGATATCAAAAAAATGCCGGTTGTTACCTATATGGGTTTTAGTATTCATGGCAATGAGCCGAGCGGCTCTAACGCGTCTATGCTAGTGGCATACTATCTGGCAGCAGCACAGGGATCAGAAATAGAGCAAATGCTCAGGAACTCCGTGGTCTTGCTAGACCCAAGCTTTAACCCGGATGGCCTAAACCGATTTGCTACATGGGCCAACATGCACAAAAGCAAAAAAATCAACCCCGACCCTGCCGACAGGGAATATAGTGAAGCCTGGCCGGGCGGAAGAACCAATCATTACTGGTTCGACCTGAACAGGGATTGGCTACCGGTACAACAACCCGAGTCTAAAAACCGCATAGCTAAGTATCATTTATGGAAACCCAACGTGCTCACCGATCATCATGAAATGGGCACCAACTCTACTTTCTTCTTTCAACCGGGCGTACCCGAACGCACCCACCCTCTTACCCCCGAACTTAATCAGGAGCTAACCGCAAAGATTAGTGAGTTTCATGCTGCTGCCTTAGACAGCTTGGGTTCGCTGTACTTCACTGAAGAAGGCTACGATGACTTCTATTATGGCAAAGGCTCTACTTTTCCTGATATTAATGGAGGCATAGGAATTCTTTTTGAGCAAGCCAGCTCCAGAGGCCATGCTCAGGAAAGCGCCAATGGTATTTTGCGCTTCCCGTTTACGATAAAAAACCAGTTCAACACTGCTCTTTCTACCTGGAAAGCCTCTGTGGCTATGCGCGAGGAGCTTTTGGCCTACCAACGCGATTTTTATAAGCAAGTGCTTAAAGATGCTGACAATGACAACACCAAGGCTTATGTGTTTAAGGCAGAAAAAGACCCAGTGAGAGCCTACCATTTGGCCGAGATACTGAATGCTCAGGAAGTAGATTTTTATCGCCCTTCGCGCAACATAAAAATGGGTGAAGAAACCTATACCTCTGAAAACAGCTACATCATACCACTAAAACAAAGAAACTATAAACTGGTAAAAGCCATGTTCGAACAGCGCACAACATTTAAAGACAGCCTGTTCTACGATATTTCCGGCTGGACCTACCCCATGGCCTTTAACCTGGAATACCACGAGATGAGCAGCCGAGACTACAGCCGTAATCAACTGGGAGAAAAAATAGATAAGATTAGTTTTCCTGAGGGTAAAGTTTTAGGCGGACAAAGTGCTTATGCCTACCTTTTTGAATGGCACGGATATTATGCCCCAAGAGCTGCCAACAGGCTTTTGGAAAAAGGAGTGCGGATAAAAGTGGCTACCAGCCAGTTTACAGGCCCCGGAGAAAAGCTGTTCGACAGGGGGACAATACTTGTGCCTGTGGTAGGGCAGAGGCTTTCAGAAAGCGATCTCTTTTATGAAATGCAGCGCATAGCGCGTGAAGACGGGCTGGATGTGCATGCCATGAAATCGGGGTTGACCGATGGAGTAGCCCTGGGTAGCAATAGCTTTGTAGCTCTGGAAAAACCAGAAGTAGCTCTGATTGTAGAGGCTGGTAGTTCTTACGATGCAGGAGAGGTATGGCACCTGCTGGACACACGAATGAACATGCTTGTTACCAAATTACCAGCCGACAGAGTAGGATCTTCGGCCATTGACCGGTACAACACTATAATACTTACCGGTGGACTGAACTTGTCGGAAGGCGAGCTGCAAAACCTGAGAAGCTGGGTAAGCAAAGGGGGAACACTCGTTGGTATGGGCTCGGCCGTTACCTGGATGGCACGAAACAAGCTGACCAACCTGAAAACCGTTGAGGTAGAGTACCCCAAAACAGATAAGGTACCTTACGATAAGATAGACAACTACAGCAGATCCCTCTATATCCCTGGTGGAGTGTACATGTCCGAACTTGAATTGTCGCACCCTATGACCTTTGGCTATTACCGAAAAATGTTGCCCACCTTTAAACGAGGCACCATTCTTATTGAGCCTTCAGAAAGTCTATATGCCAACGCTGGCAGATATACGGAAGAACCGCTTGTTTCCGGGTGGATCAGCCAGGCTAATCTGGAAGCCCTAAAAGGTACTTCTACCATACGAGTTTCTGCACTGGGCAGAGGCCGGGTAGTTTCGCTGGTAGACAACCCTAACTTCAGAGCTTTCTGGTATGGCACCAACAAACTAATGATGAATGCCATATTCTTTGGACGAATTGTTGATGGCTACGCAGCCAGGTAATTGAGTTATTTAACCCGGTAAAAAAGTTTTTTACCTACTTTTGTCTAAACGACTTTACGGTGAGCAACCGACTATTTTTACTAGATAAGAATTACATTTTAAAGCAAGCGCAAAAAGACCAGCGAGCCTCTTTGCAGCTCCGTCTAATGGAGATCGTTAAAGAAGGCTATTTTCTGGTGTACAATCCGCTGCGCTTACCCGATACCACCAGTGAGCAAGTTAGACTGTTCCAGACCACAGAACTAGACGTGTTTGACGAGTTATATGATATTCTGGCCGGTATTTACCGTTACCAGATTGGCGATAACCAACTGGAATTACTTTTTGATGGCAGCAGCCACTACGATAAATACGTAACCGACTGGACAGAAGCTTTTTGTGCTTATGCCCAGGAGCTGTGTACCAAAAAGAACTTTATATTAGCCGCCCTTGAACTTACCGTTTTCAGGAGTCCTGAAAAACGAATTGAACTCGCTCAGAACAGAATGAAGGTGGCCATTTTTGAGCATTTCGAACTCAAGGTATACAAGCACAAAGGAATTCAGGCCTACAAGAGCAAAAGCGCTTAGGCCCTTCTTATTTCAAAAGTAGAAAAACCCTCTGCTTCTACTTTATGGGTAAAAGTGGCCTCTACCCGTGCTTGTTCCGGCCCATTCTTACACCAGTCTACAAATTGGTTTAATGCCTGATCACTTCCTTCTGCATGAATTTCAACATCGCCATTGGGCAAATTTCTGCACCAGCCCGTACGCCCAAGGCCTGAGCTTTTTTCTGACAGGAGGCTCTGTAAAAAACTCCCTGCACCTTCCCTTTTACAGTTATACTAATCGCCATTTCCATATTCCTTCATGATTTTTACACCCGAAGAAGTTCCTATTCTATCTGCACCGGCCTCTATCATACGAAGGGCATCAGCATAGCTTCTAATGCCCCCTGAAGCTTTAACCCCTACATGTGCCGGAGCTGTTTTACGCATAAGGCTTACATGGGCTACCTTTGCCCCGGCCGAAGCAAAGCCCGTAGAAGTTTTTACATAATCGGCCCCGGCATCGGCACAGAGTTTAGTTGCTTTTATAATTTCATCGTCAGAAAGTAAGGCCGTTTCCAGTATGACCTTTAAAACTGCCCCGGCCTGGTGGGCCTGATGGGCACATTTAGCCAACTCTATCTTTGTCCAGGGCATTCCTGTTTTAAAAGCCGAAATATTCATCACCACATCCAGCTCGTTGGCCCCTTGTTCCAGAGCCACCTCCATTTCTCTCAGCTTAGTTTCTGTTTGCTGGTATCCTAGCGGAAACCCAACAACGGTGACTAAACCAATGGAGGTTTCCCGAAGCTCTCGGGCTACTTTTTTCACCCAGAAAGGCGGCACACAAACCCCTGCAAAATTATGTTCAAGGGCCTCTTCGATCAAGCCATCCACCTGTCGGGCGGTCAGTTCGGGGCTTAACAAAGTATGTTCTATGTACCGGTTAATTTCCATCGACATAGTCTTGTAAATAGCTAAACCGATCAGTTAACGATCCCTCATTGGCAATGGTTGCCCGTTCAATGATACCATCTACGTCTTCTCCCACCAAATTGGGCAGTATATGAGCAAGAAATTCCTTTCCAAAGTCTTCTGAAGCATTTCTTGGCAACTCGCACGGCAGGTTATCCACGGCCATCACGGTGATATTACCCTCATCTGTAAAGGCCTCTTCCACCCTGTCGTTGCTTGGATTATAGTCATACACCGGGTCTTCAATGGTACTTGGCTTTTTGGTAGAAGGTATAGACCCCTCAATATCACAGGTAATATCGGCTATTACTTTCACCTTAAAATCCTTGGCAGAAATATCTTCTTTGTTGAATAGCACCGGGGCTCTCGGGTCCCAGTATGCTCCGGCTATCAACAAATCGGCCTTTTTAGCATAGGGTAAAAAAGAGGACCTGTAACGATCGGGGTGAGCATAGAATTCATCTCGGTCGAAGATTCCTCCGGCAATTCTCTCATTGTAGTCGCGGGAGTTGAGTTGAGTATAAACCGGTTCGTTAAAATGCTCTTCCAGAAATTCAGCCGGACTTACTTTTCTTATTTTCATGCCATCGAGCACCTCCATCGCTCCTTTAGAAACCCTTCCTCCTCCGGTTAAAATAATCTTGATTTTAGGTAAATCTACTTTCCTGAACTCAGTCTTCAGGTCTTCAAGATCGAAACAGGTATGGGCGGGCCTTAGGTGAAAGAGGTTGAACCGCTTTCCATAGGTAAGAATGCCGTTGTAAGCCCCTACGATTCCCGCATAGCGGCCAAAGGCAATTAGACGTTTGCCATTTTTGTTGGTAAGACATTCCCAGTCGATCAATCTGATTTGTTTTTCAAGAATGGTCTGGAGCAACTTTCGGTTATACTCCTGCTTTTTAATGGTATGCGAAAAAAAGAAATGGGTTTTACCATTTGCCAGCATAGACAAAGGCACTTCTTTTACTCCCAAAATAATATCGCAGTCCGAAACATCATCGACCAAAAGAGCACCCGCCTGCTCATATTCCTCATCGGAGAAGCACCGGATATCGCTTCTTTGACATTTGACAACAACTTCCGGATAAGTTTCCAACAAGGTCTTAACTTGTTGTGGAATAAGTGGAACCCTCCTATCAATTGGAATTTTACCCTCTTTAATAATGCCCAGTTGCAATGATTGCTTCGCCATACGTGTTGCTCAGTTTTGTGCTTCGATTATTCTGTTTGCCAAATTAATATTTCTCTATCTTTAAGACTATGAGGAGTCTGACCTTATTATTTTCTTTTTCGTTTTGGTTGCTCTTGGCCTGTGATTCCACCCCTACGGAAACGGCCACAGAAAACCAGTACATGCTGGACTTGCTGGAAGAACGCCATGCCGATGTGAGGGCACTCGATATTACCTACTACTACAATGCCAAGCGGGCAGCAGCCTATGATTCGCTAAGACAACGTTTTAAAAGAAGTTTCGATGATTATGTCTCTTACAGCTATTGGTATGTGCGTGAGACAATGAACAGTGGCAATACGGAAAAAGCCATTCTGGAAATTGAAAAGTTTAGGAACGAGCTGGCTTCAGAAAGTAAAGCACTAACTCCTCAGTGGGATTATTTCTTCAAACGGCTCGAGGCAGTGGCCTATATTCGGTTGGGTGAACAAACCAATTGCCTGATTAACCATACGGCTGCCTCTTGTATTCTGCCCGTAGCCGGTGATGGCGTTCATATCGACCCTTCCGGCTCTCAACGGGCCATAGAAATTATAGAGCCCCTGTTAAAAGATTATCCCGAAGACCTTGAGCTTGTGTGGCTACTCAATTTGTGTTATCAGACCATAGGAGCCTACCCCCATGGGGTACCTAAGTCTTATTTGATTCCTGAAAAAGCATTTGCTTCTAAATCACTCATTGATCGCTTTGAGGATTATGCACCACAATTGAATGTAGCTGTATCGGGCATAGCCGGAGGCTCAATAATGGAAGACTTCACGGGCGATGGCTATCTGGATTTGGTAGTAACCTCAAGCGGGTTTACTCCGGAAGATCAAATGCGCTTTTTTGTGAACGATGGCAAGGGTGGTTTTATAGACAGAACCAAAGAAGCAGGACTTACAGGACTGGTAGGTGGGCTAAACTGCCAACAAACCGACTATAACAACGATGGCTTAATAGACATATTTGTGCTGCGAGGCGGCTGGTTTGGCCCCTGGGGAAAACACCCCAATTCCTTGCTCAGAAACAACGGAGATGGCACCTTTACCGATGTAACCCGGGAGGCAGGGCTGCTTTCTTTCAACCCTACGCAAACCGCGGCCTGGGCCGATTTCAACAAAGACGGCTGGCTCGATGTATTTATTGGCAACGAATCGTTTATTCCTCCGGGCATGCCTAAAACAGCCGACCCCAAAAGGGTACACAGAGCTGAGTTCTATCTGAATCAGGGCGATGGAACTTTCAAAAACGTTGCGGCCGACCTGGGGCTGGACTTTATAGAAATGATTAAAGGTGTTGTGGCTTTTGATGCCAACAACGATCAATTGACTGACTTGTACCTTTCGGTAAACCAGGGAGAAAACATATTTCTGATGAACCGAGGGAACTTAAAGTTTGAAAATGTGGCCAAACCTCTGGGCATGTTAGAGCCCATTGAGAGTTTTCCTGTAGCCGCTTTTGACTACAACAATGATGGGTTTGAAGATTTACTTGTTTGTGGATATACCTCTACCGGCAAGCCCCTTCCTCATGAGTTTCTGACAGAAATGTTGGGCAATGAACCCGTTGCCGCCTTGCCTCGGCTCTACGAAAACAATGGTGACGGTACTTTTACTGATGTGACGGCTCTGCGAAAAATGAAGCACACCATTTACGGCATGGGATTTAACTATGGCGACCTAAACAATGATGGCTATCTGGATATCTATTTTGGAACAGGAGACCCCAACTTTGAAAGCATTATTCCCAACCGCATGTTTCTGAATATGGGCGGGAAATACTTTGAAGAGGTAACCTACGAGGGCGGATTCTCAAATATTCAAAAAGGACATGGGGTAAGCTGGGGAGACATTGATAACGATGGCGATGAGGATGTGTATATAACCATGGGCGGTGCACATGAAGGCGATGTGTATCAAAATCAGCTGCTCATTAATCCTCTAAAAAACACAAATTGGATAAATATTAGTCTGGAAGGAAAAACCTCTAACAAAGTAGCTATAGGTACCAGGGTGCAAATTACCACCTCAACAGGCCAGCAGATTTTTAGGGTGGTATCTAGCGGAGCCAGCTTTGGAGCCAACAGTTACAGACTGGAGGTGGGGCTTGGTACTGCTACAAGTATTAGCGAGCTGAAAGTGACATGGCCTGCCACAGGAGAACAACAGTTATTTAAGAATGTGGGAGTAAATCAGTTCGTGAAAATTATTGAAGGTAAGGCTGAGTTGCAGCCCATAACCATAACTCCGGTACAATGGTCGGGAGCCCTCCCCAATCATTCGGCAAAACATTAATTATCAGCTCCGGAGCGCCATTCTTTAGCAATTTGAGCGGCTGCTTGTTGCACATATCTGGCCGCGTTGGTCATAGAATCCCGAAAACCGTTGGCTTGATCTCTTAGTTGAACCACCCAGTCTGCTCTCAATTCCCTCTTAATTTCCGGCAAGTTTTCGCAAATTCCACATATTATGCCAATTGGTATATTTCTATTTCCTACTGCCTCTACCACTCCTGCAACCACCTTCCCCGACATGGTCTGGTGATCTAACTTTCCCTCACCCGTCAATATGAGGTTTGCAGAATCGAGTTGCTCTGAAAAATTGAGCATATGCAGAAGTGTATTTACTCCTGATCGAATCTCGGCCCCAAGAAAACTCATTAGGCCATAGCCCAGGCCACCGGCCGCTCCAGCCCCCGGCTGATCTTCCAGGCCATTGCCAAGACAAGCGGCCAGGTTTAGGAGTCCTTTCTCCAGATGCTCCATCTCAGCCACACCGGCTCCTTTTTGTGGAGCAAACACATGTGTAGCCCCATTTGGCCCTGTTAATGGATTGCGCACATCTGAAAGCACAACAAAGGTAATGTCCTTATAAGCACTTAATGCCGTGGTATCTATTTGGTTAATGCGTGCAAGATCTTTCCCCCTGATGGCCGTCAGATTCCTTCCTCCATGGCTCAAAAAACGCACTCCGAGAGCCTCAGCCATCCCGCAGCCACCATCGTTGGTAGCACTACCGCCAATGAGCACAAACACCTCCTTGGCTCCTCGGCCAATGGCATGGGCAATAAGTTCGCCCGTGCCATAGGTAGAAGTGTTCATGGCGGAGCGCTCGAAAGTTTTGAGCAGTGGCAGGCCGGAGGCTTCGGCCATTTCTATATAGGCTCTGTTGCCTTTTAGCAGGTAGTGGGCTAATACAGGTACAAACAGCGGACCTGACACTTCAACACAGACTCGCTCAGCGTTGAGGTTGGACTCCAAGACACTTAACGTTCCCTCTCCACCATCGGCCAAAGGCATACGCACTACTTCTGCTTGGGGAACAACGGTGCGAACGCCCTTTGCCATGGCCGAGCAAACCTCTTCAGCAGTGAGGGAGCTTTTGAACTTATCGGGACAGAGAATTACCTTCATCTTCAGTTTTCTGAATGCTCAATCTACTGAAGCGGGCAGGCAAAACCTATATGAACTTTAAGATTCCGGGGCTAATTGTGAGCTCACGGTATAGCGCAACTCTACTACACCCGACTGATAACTTTTCGTTTCCTTAAGTTCCAACAGGCGCATATGGCGCTCATCGGAAAACAAAGACACACCTTTTCCAACCACAACAGGCATAACAAATACAATAAGCTCATCTAACAACCCAGACTCCAGGCACAAGCTATTTACCTGCCCTCCTCCAATTAACCAAATGTTGTTCCCCGGTTGCGCCTTTATTTGACCTATAGCTGCTACCGGATCTTCATAAATAAAGGTTACGTTTTCATCTTTCTCTTGAGAGCGATCTCTGGTTAGTACATAGTTGGTCTTGCTGGCATAGGGAAATGGCTGCCCAAACCCCAACACCTGTCTGTATGTGCTATTTCCCATGATGGTGGTTTCAATGCCTGCAAAAAAATCAGCATATCCATATGTATGCTCGGGGTTGGGTACCTGATCAAGCCACTCTACCCCAAAGTCTGAGTCGGCAATTTTACCATCCAGGCTAATGGCTATGTAAGCAACTATTTTTCTCATTGTATTGCGTATCTAATAATGGTTCTCAATTTACTCTCCTCTGTTTTTCTGGGGTCTGAGAGGTATATCTCATGGTGTTTTCCAACCACATCGAACCCCTCCCTTTTAACAAACTGTATCAGCTTCTCTACCGTTGCCTTTTCGTTTTCATAAGAGCCTGTATGCAGCATCTGTACACAGAGCCCTTCGTGTATTTCCTCCCACAGCAATCGATGATTTTCCGGAATCTTCTGATCGTTGATTAGTATGGCCATGGCCTCTTTTACATCGGAACCACCTACAAAATCGGGCATACGCAGCAACAACTTCCAATGCCATTGGCTCCTTGGTGTATTTTCATAGGAGGTGTGGCCTTCTACCCACCAAAACCCCTCCAATTTGGGCACCACAAAATCCAGATCTTGTTCTTTGCAGATTGACTTGACCCGATAGGCTAGGCTGTATAGCTGTCCCATTGCATCTAAAAATATTGGGGACTCGGGGGCCGATTGCCCCTGAATACTGAGATAATGGTATGGTTCTAAGTTGACAATTTTGGGCTTTTGATTGGCCGTATAATATTCAGGATAGGTTTTGGCCAAATTGATTTTCTCTGAAACTAACATTAATGGATGATTTTAAAGTGATTGAAAAATTCGGTTTTCTCGTAGGTATCGATCATGTTCGGAGCCTCTCCCGCCTTCATTTTTGCATCCATTTGTTTGGCGGCTTCTTCTGCATAGTGTAAAGACTCCCACTCCACCACATCGATGAACAACTCGGGTTGTCCTACACATTGGTGGGTTGTGTGGCTAACCATTCCCGTAAAGCCCTTGGCTATTTGCCTAAGCTCGGGCAGGCCTTTCTCCATAAAGTCTTTTGATCTTTGGGGCTTAATGCGATAGATGACTATCTCCTTGATGTGTTCTTTGCTCATTTTGTGTTTTTTGAGCAAGTAAGTCCGCACCAGTGACAGCCTTATGTCAGTAGGGTTAAGAAAAATATAAAATCAGAAAGAATTTACTTCGGTTTAGGCAGAGTAGTTGGCCTGTAGCTCTCTTGCTCTTTCTTGCATAATGAGCAATAGCTTATTTGGGCTAATGATACGCACGGCATCGCCCAACGAGACCAACCACCGGGAAAAGAAATCGAGCGATGGTACCAAAAATTTCATTTCAAGCCAGTCTCCTTTGTCCTCTTCGCTCACAAAGCCTTGATAGAATTTTTGGTTGACAATGTACCTGGCTATCTTTCTCTGAACCTGAATGACTACTTCATCCAACTCTGTACCATGCATGAGTTGATTGAGAAACTCGCTGAGTGGAGCTCTCGGCTCAAAACTATCGGGCAGGACTTCAAGCTTCACCAACCGATCGACCCGAAAATCTCTGGGGGCTTCTCTCATTCTGCAATAGGCCAAAAGGTGCCAGCTGTTACCGTAAAACACAAGCCCCATAGGCTCTACCTCGCGTTCGCTCATGGCTCCATTGTAATTGGAATAGTACTTAAATCTGAGCAACTGTTTTCTGGTGAGGGCTTTTTGAATTGTAGCCATGAAGTTGTTAGGAAACGATTCATCGGTTATGGAAGGACTCTGGTTGACCCTAATCTGTTCTTCCAGTCGGGTAAGTTCTTCCTTCTGACCACTTTTCAACACCGATTTTATTTTGAGCATAGCTTCTGAAAAGTGCTGCTTTATGGACAAATCGGTTTGACCTTCGATTAATTTTGCTCCCAAAACCAGAGCATTGGCTTCTTCTGTAGAAAACATAACGGGAGGCAAGTGATAGCCATCCATAATAAAATAGCCTTTGCCTGCCTCTGCCCCAATAGGCACACCGGCCTCTTCTAAGGCCCGCACATCTCTGTAAACCGTGCGCAGGCTAATATCGAACCTATCGGCTATTTCTTGTGCCGTAATGAGCTTCTTGCTCTGCAACTGTATGAGAATAGCCGTTAGTCTGTCAATCCTATTCATTCCGCATAAACATAAAAAATATACTTATCATTGCCTCATGTGGATGGAGCATCTGACATTATTGCTACTTTGGCTTGGGTATTATGGAATGCACAGTGCCCTGGCCTCTAAGCGGGTAAAACAGCTTACAAAATTAGGCAACAGAACCTACCGGCTTCTTTACACTTTTATCAGTACGGTTCTTTTTATCATACTGTTGTTCATAAGTGCCATGATTTATACAATGCTCATGTTTGCCCCCGGTGCAGTAAGCAACTACTTGGGTCTGATGCTCGCAGCAACCGGACTCTTTATTATAAAAAGAGCTTTTAGAGCATATAGTTTTCGTGAATTCATTGGCCTTAAAAAAAGTGAGTATTCGCAGCTGGTAACAACAGGCATACAAAGCAAAGTACGCCACCCACTTTATCTGGGGAGCCTCCTAATAGCTATTGGCTATGTCTTGTTCAATCCTTTGTTCAGTAGTTTGGTTGTTCTGATGGCACTTATTATTTACCTTCCTTTCGGAATTCGGTGGGAAGAAAAAAAGCTGACCGAAGCTTATGGCCACCAATATGAACAATACAAGGAAAAGGTTCCGGCCCTCTTTCCTCGTATAATCAATCCATTTTGAAGCAAAAACTATTTACGTACGTAGCCTTCAGCGGCCTCTTCATTGTTCTTTTAGGAATAGTAAGCAGGCACCTCTCACCGGTGGCTTCCAATTACAGGTCGGGCATGTTTATCGTTGGCTTTTCCCTAATGCTTTTAGGCACAATTTGGCGAGTGGTTACTGAAATGAACGAAAAAGACCAATAGGTTTAACCCTTGGCCAACCACTGATTTAATTACTCTTGGCAATATTGAACCAATTTAGAACCTTTGTTTAATCTACTGCTAAATAGGTATTTATGAGACTGCATTTTTTGAAATGTAACGCACCCATTCTGCTCCTTATATTGCTGGTTTCTTGTGGCCGGCAGTTCGAAAAAGAGCAACCCACATTGTTTGAGCTTTTACCCGCGAATGAAACAGGCATCAACTTCAACAATGTAATGCAGGAGTCCAAAGAGATAAACCTGATGAACTTTGCCCCGATTTATAATGGAGGGGGTGTGGCCGTTGGCGATTTCAACAATGACGGTTTGGAAGATCTGTTCTTTACTGGCAATATGGTTTCGAGCAAGTTGTATCTCAATAAGGGTAATTTTGAGTTTGAAGATATAACGGAAGCCGCGGGACTGACAACCAATGTATGGTGCAATGGAGTTTCGGTGGTAGACATCAACGAAGATGGCTTTCAAGACCTGTATATTGCTGTCTCCGGACCGAACAAGTCCAAGCGCAAAAACCTCCTCTACATAAATCAGGGAGACCTAACCTTTGTAGAAAAAGCCGAAGAATATGGGCTAGCAGACGAAGGTTATTCTACTCACAGCGCCTTCTTCGACTATGATCTGGATGGTGATTTGGACATGTATCTTCTCACTTATGGCAACAATGAAGGCACCGATCTAAAGCTGGTAAACAAAAAAATTGTTGATGGCAGCTCACTTTCTAATGATAAGTTGTTTCGCAACGATGGCAACGGCCGGTTTACAGACGTAACACTGGAGGCGGGAATACTGGTTGAAGGTTATGGCCTGGGATTAGCCATCAATGATTTTAACAATGACCTTTACCCTGATATCTATGTGAGTAATGACTTTTTGTTCGATGACATAGTGTACATTAACAATGGTGACGGCACCTTTACTGACCGTGCCAAAGACTATCTGAAACACACTAGCCAGTTTGGAATGGGGGTCGATGTACAAGACTTTAACAATGACCTGCTACCCGATATAGTTCAGGTGGACATGATGCCCGAAGACAACTACCGGCAGAAGAAGATTCTTGGCCCTATGGCCTTCGATTTTTTTAACCTTTCCATTAAAGAGGGCTATACTCCTCAGTTTATGCGCAATACACTCCAACTTAACAAAGCAGAAACGGGCTTTGCCGAAATTGGTCAGTTTGCCGGAATTCATGAAACCGACTGGAGCTGGGCTCCGGTGTTTGCCGACTATGATGCCAACGGACAGAAGGATCTGATTATAACCAATGGTTTTAGAAGAAATGTAACTGACTTTGATTTCAGGAACTATGTTCGCGAACAACTGGAGTTGGCCAAGGAAAAAGGCAACGACCCGGACGAAGTAGCTCTAGCCATTGTGCAAAAAACCAACGACATAAAGCTGCCCAATTATGCCTATGCTTATAACGGAGACCTCACCTTTACCAAAGCTACCGATACATGGGGGCTGAGCGCACCAACCTGGTCCAATGGTATGATCTATGCCGACCTGGACAATGATGGAGACCTTGACTTAGCCATATCTAATATAGATGACGTGGCCCACATCTATAAGAACACCTTAAATGATACCCCGGAAAAACCAAACTACGTGAAGGTAAAACTGGAAGGCACGGAGAAAAACCCTGAGGGCATTGGTGCCAAAATAGTGATTCGGCAAAGCAATGTGCAACAATCTCATTATCAGTCTAAAACAAGAGGCTACCTTTCTACTCTAAGCCCAATCATTCATTTTGGTCTTGGAAAAAACACAGCTCCAGTTACTATAGAAGTAACGTGGCCCAATGGGCTTAAAGAAAGCCGAGAAGTAGAAACAAACAGCACTGCAACGTTCGATATTACCCAAGCCAAAGCTGGTGACGTCCCAAAGGCAATACAGCTAACAACAGGCAACCAGGCTTTGGAGTTTGGACTTGGACATATAGCCAAAGAAAATGACTATGTAGACTTTTACTATGAACCCCTACTACCCCATAGGCTCTCTCAGCAAGGGCCTGCCATGGCTGTGGGCGATGTAAATGGAGATGGACTGGATGATCTGTTTATTGGTGGCTCGTCTAATCTCCCCAACTATTTGTTCATCCAAAACAATGGCCAATTCGTAACAAAAGAACTTGCCCTTGGCCAACCGTCTGAAGATACGGACGCCCTGTTTTTTGATGCCGATGGCGATGGAGATTTGGACTTATATGTTTGCTCCGGAAGCAATGAATTCAATAAAAATAGCCCTGTATACCAAGACCGGCTCTACCTCAATGATGGCAAAGGTAACTTTAGTTTATCCGACAATTTACCATCTATGCTTACGAGCTCGTCTGTGGTTAGAGCTGCGGACTTTGACAATGATGGAGATCTTGATCTGTTTGTGGGTGGAGCCCTCAGCCCAAGGGAATACCCGCTTCCCGGAACCTCATATCTGCTTAGAAATGAAAAAGGAAGGTTTTTTGATGTAACCGATAGCCTGGCTCCCGAGCTCAGAAACATTGGCATGGTAAGAGATGCTCAATGGGCCGATATTGACGGAAACGGGACGCATGATTTAGTCCTGGTAGGCGAGTTTATGCCTGTGACTATTTTTGAGCAAGAAAACGGAGAGTTCTCCAACAAAACCAGTACATACGGATTAGAAAAATCCACCGGTTGGTGGAATACCGTTTGGGTAGATGATGTTGATGGTAATGGCTACCCTGACATACTAGCCGGAAATCTGGGGCTTAACACTAAGTATCAGGTATCGCCCAACGAACCCTTGAGTGTCTATGCCAAAGACTACGATCGCAATGGAATGATTGACGCTATCATGAGTTGCTACATTAACGGTGAGCAGCATCTCTTGCACTCCAAAAGTACGCTGGAGGCTCAGGTGGTTTCCTTTAAAAAGCGCTTCCTTAAACATGAACCTTTTGCTCAGGCCAATTTCAATGAGATTGTACCTGAAAATCTGCGATCTGACGCCTACACGCGTCATGTATATACTTTTAAGCACACTGCTTTTATGGGCAATGGCAAGGATTTCCGCTCCGTAGAGCTTCCTTTGGCCACTCAAATAGCTCCACTCCAAAAAATAATCAAGAAGGATAGTCGATACTATTTGAGTGGAAACAATTACTCCACTGAAGTAACAGTAGGGCAATACGATGCCAGTAGAGGTTTCGAAATACGATATAATGATAACCTAAAGCAATTCGAGCTAGTCAGCAACAGTGAATACCGGGCATTAGGCGACATTAAGAATGCTGTGCTCTTGGAAATTGGCGACAGAAAGGTAGTTGTTCATGGAGTAAACAATGACACCCTTTATGTTAGAGAGCTAAAATAAAAAGAGGAATAGCGCAGGCTATTCCTCTTCATCACTTTTACCTTTAATTTCGTCCAGGTCATCCCTGTCTCGTAATTTTTTATCGTCTACCTTCTTATTCAGAAACTCATTGATTTTATCAATTGGCAGACTTTTCTGTATTTCGCCAAACGAATCGATGTTTAGTTCTAACCCTTCGAGCTCTTTGGCTACTTTGGGCTTATCTTGTTGTTTCTTTTTAGCCATAACTCTAGTTCTATTTCAATACATCGGCTGCCTTTTTTATACGCTCTGACACCTCATCGGCTCCGAGCAATGCCACTATTTCCATTAAATCAGGGCCTCCGGCCTGTCCGGTAAGAGCCAATCGCAACGCAGGCATTACTTTACCAATGGGTGTTCCGTCTTTCTCCAGTATTTTCTGAAGCGTTTCCTTGGCCACCCCGGCATCTAATGTCTGTTGCTCCTTGAGTGCTTGCACATACTCGGTCAACTTTTCGGCAGCTTCATTACTCCACTTTTTACGGGCCACCTTTTCATCGTAAGTGTTAGGGGCTTCAAAGTAAAAACGACCTGCTTCAGGCATTTCTTGAATGAAGGTAACTCTTTCTTTAAGAGATACCGCAATTGCTTTTGCTCTGTCGGGCTCAACTTCTCGATCTAGCAGTTCAAGAAACCGGGCAGTAAGATCATTCTCATCCATAAACTTAAGGTACTGTTGGTTGAACCACTTGGCCTTTTCGATATCGAACTTTGCCCCGGCCTTATTAATTTTCTCAAGGCTAAAGGCATCAATCAGATCATTCATGCTGAACAATTCTTTCTCTCCGCCCGGATTCCAACCCAAAAGGGCCAGGAAATTGATAAACGCATCGGGAAGGTAGCCCGCTTCTCTAAAGCCCACAGAAAGTTCTCCGGTATCGGGGTCTTGCCAGTTGAGCGGAAAAATAGGGAAACCTAATTGATCGGCAGCTCTTTTACTCAACTTGCCATTCCCATCAGGCTTTAGCAACAACGGTAAATGGGCAAATTCCGGAGCCTGCCAGCCAAAGTACTGATAGAGCATAATGTGCAATGGAGCAGAAGGTAGCCACTCTTCTCCACGGATAACATGTGAGATTTCCATTAGGTGATCATCGACAATGTTAGCCAAGTGATAGGTTGGCATACCATCAGACTTCAGCAACACTTTATCATCTAAAGTTGCTGTGTTAACCACTACCCAACCACGCACTATGTCTTTGAAACGAACATCTTCATTTCTCGGCAGCTTTACCCGTATTACATATGGCTCACCTGCATCAATTCTGGCTTGCGTTTCTTCTTCGCTGAGTGTAAGCGAATTGGTCATTTGCATGCGAGTTACAGCATTGTACTGAGGGTTGGCTACGCGAGCTTCTTTTAGGCGTTCGCGCATAGCATCCAACTCCTCTGGCGTATCAAAGGCATAGTAGGCTTTACCTTCTTGCACCAGTCTCTGAGCAAAACTTAGATAGGTCTCCTTTCGCTCCGACTGACGGTAGGGGCCAAAACTACCACCATAGTTTACACCTTCATCGGGCACAATACCGGCCCATTTCAGCGATTCTTCGATGTAGGCCTCTGCTCCCGGTACAAAGCGGGTTTGGTCAGTATCTTCTATTCTCAGAATAAAAGTTCCTTTATGCTTTTTAGCAAAAAGGTAATTGTACAAAGCTGTCCTTACTCCACCAATATGTAGTGCCCCGGTTGGACTAGGGGCAAAACGTACTCTTACACTCATGATCTATTCTTCAATTAGGCCGCAAATATATAAAGTCTTTGGCCAACAACCTTTTAAAGCCTAAAGGTCTACGGCAATGCAGGAGATTTCTACATTAACATCTTTAGGCAACCTGGCCACTTCTACAGTTTCGCGTGCCGGAGGATCGGCCTTAAAATACTGCCCGTAAGCTTCGTTTATAGTCGCAAACTGGTTCATATCTTTAATGAAGATGCTGCACTTTACAACGTTTTTAAATGTCATGCCTGCTTGTGAAAGAATGGCTTCAATATTTTTCATCACCTGATGGGTTTCTTCGGTAATGTTTTCGTTTATCATTTCTCCGGTTACCTGATCGAAAGGAATTTGACCTGAAACAAAAAGCATGTTACCTGCTTTTACAGCCTGACTATAAGGGCCAATTGGTGCAGGAGCCTGATCGCTAATAATGATCTTTTTAGACATATTCGTTTAGTTTTAGAGAATCAATAGTTTTGTGCCAAATTAGTTATTTATGAAACTTCTTGTCGTAGGCCAACCCTCTGAATTTGCCGAGTTCAATGAAAAGTTTGGCAATGAACACCAAATAACCCTGAGCGAAACACTACCATCGCATGAATTAATCAGTGCCTCGGACATAATATTCGATTTTTCACTGGATCAGGAACCAGAGAACTTTGAAGTATATGCTGGCATGGAGGGACTCAATTTATTTGTGAATAGTCCTAAGATTAGCCTTGCTGAAATGGCCTATTTTCAAGAAGAAGTAAAATGCAATCTTTTTGGTTTCAATGGGCTTCCAACCTTTATTAACCGATCGATTTTAGAGGTTTCGTTTCTTGATAATCGTCCAAAGTTAGAGGAACTATGCGAAGCCTTACATACCGACTATGAGATAGTAGAAGATAGGGTAGGGATGGTTACCCCAAGGGTAGTCTGTATGATCATAAACGAAGCTTTTTATACCGTACAGGAAGGGACTGCCTCTAGAGAAGATATAGACCAAGGGATGAAACTCGGAACAAACTACCCTTATGGCCCCTTTGAATGGGTGAAACGCATGGGTATAAGCCATGTGTATGAGGTGCTGGAAGCTATTTATGAAGACACAAAAGAAGAGAGGTACAAAATATGCCCTCTCCTCAAACGTGAATATCTCTTAAGTTAGTTATTCTACTGTTACCGACTTGGCCAGATTTCTGGGTTGGTCTACATTACAGCCTCTCATTACAGCTATGTGATAGCTTAGCAGCTGTAGTGGCACTACAGAAATTAGAGGCATAAGCGCTTCATGAGCAGCCGGCACCTCAATGATGTGATCGGCCATTGATCCTATCTCTGTATCTCCTTCGGTAACCACAGCAATAACCTGCCCCTTTCTGGCTTTTACTTCCTGAATGTTAGAAACAATCTTTTCGTATGAGCCGTCTTTGGTCGCAATAAACACCACCGGCATATTTTCATCAATAAGCGCAATAGGTCCGTGTTTCATTTCAGCTGCCGGGTACCCCTCTGCGTGTATGTATGAAATTTCTTTGAGCTTCAACGCCCCTTCCAGAGCCACCGGGAAATTATAGCCTCTACCCAAGTATAAGAAGTTGGTGGCGTTCTTAAATTTCTCTGAAATTATTTCAATCTGTGGGTTAAGATCAAGGCATTTAGCTACCTTATCAGGTATAGCATCGAGCTCCAGCAATAAGTTTCTGTAAACGCTTTCTTTAATAGCCCCTTTTCTGTGCGCAATCATTAAAGCCATCATGGCAAGCACAGAGATTTGGGCCGTAAATGCTTTGGTACTTGCTACACCTATTTCCGGACCCGCATGTGTATAGCTTCCGGCATGTGTAGCTCTTGGAATTGAGCTTCCAACAACATTACAAACTCCCAGAATGGTAGCTCCTTTACTCTTGGCCAGCTCAATTGCCGCCAAAGTGTCGGCAGTTTCACCAGACTGAGATATAGCAATAACCACATCTTTTTCACCCACCACAGGATTTCTATACCTAAACTCTGAGGCATATTCTACCTCTACAGGTATTCTACAAAATTCCTCGAAAATATACTCGGCCACCAAACCGGCATGCCAAGAGGTACCACAAGCAATAATCAGAATGCGATCGGCATTAGTGATTTTATTGATATAATCTTGAATACCTCCCAGGTGAAGATGACCTTCGTTGGCATTTAGTCTTCCCCTTAAACAGTCACCAATAGATCTAGGCTGCTCAAAAATTTCTTTTAGCATAAAGTGCTCATATCCGCCTTTCTCTATAGCCTCAAGCTCCATATCTATTTTTTGGATATAGGGCTTCATTTCAACATCCTCAATGTTTTTTATAGTAAGGTTGTTGTTTTCAATAATGGCTATTTCCTGATCATCCAGATAAACCACTTCATTTGTGTATTCAATTATAGGCGTTGCATCAGAAGCAAGAAAGAATTCATTTTTACCTAAACCTACCACCAACGGGCTCCCCTTTCTGGCGGCTATCACCAGGTCAGGATTTTCTGTAGAAAGTATAACAATAGCGTAGGCACCAATTACTTTAGTCAAAGCGAGTCTCACCGCTTCGGCCAAATCTACCTGTGTATTTTGATAGATGTCTTCTATAAAGTTTATAAAAACTTCGGAGTCGGTTTCACTTTTAAAAGTGTAGCCTTTTTTGGTAAGTTCAGTTTTGATTGCGGCATAGTTTTCAATAATACCGTTATGAATCATCACCAGCTTTCCACTGTTAGAAACATGTGGGTGTGCATTATGATCGCTCGGAGCCCCATGAGTAGCCCATCGGGTATGCCCAATACCTACTTTAGCCCCAAGAGGCTTATCCTTAGCAAAATCATGTAGAGTAGCTACTTTACCTTGTTTCTTATATACATTAAGGTCGCCATCTAAAAGGGCAACCCCTGCACTGTCATATCCTCTGTATTCTAATCTCTGAAGCCCCTTAATAATAACAGGATAGGCTTCTCTATGACCTATATATCCAACAATTCCGCACATGAGATTTTTTTTGAAAAGTAATAAAAATCGAGGGCTTACCTCAACTCAGAATAGAAAATCTTGATGCTCAGGTTGTCCTTGTTAAAAGTAAACCCCCTCAGTGTAGAGTTCATGTCTGAAGGGTAAAGGAAGTATTCATCCCTTCGGTAGTCGTCTTGATAATAGACTTTAACAAACGATGTAATAGAGGCAGAGTACTTTTTTGTTTCCTTATTGTATCGAAGCAACACAGGGAAATTACTAATGAGCTGACTCGAACCATCTTGCTGGATAGAGCGGTAGGATGACCCGTCTCTAATCCTGGTATTACGCTCATCGGTTAAATAGAGCAATAGCGAATTGGGCAGTGTTTGCAAGTTGGAGGGTTCTTCTATAGGCCCAATTTCTATGTGAGCCGAGTTAATTATGGCTCCCTGAACCGTTTCGCTAAAAGACACCAATTGATTCAAATTAAGCTTTGTAACCAGTCCGGAGCCTGAATGGACCGCAAGGCTATTTGTACCCGAGTACTCTGTATTGGTCTGATCTACCACACCAAATTCCGTAGCACTTCTATCGTAAGCCACGTTAAAAAAGTAGGGCATATTAAAGCCGTTCATTTCGAAGTACCTGCTCACCACATCTGTGTTGTCAGCATTAGGCTCGTTATAATAAACTCTAATTCTAAAGTCTACCCCTGGCGTGAAACCAAATACATTGCCTTGGTCTGCCGCAGCTCTAAACGCTATACCGGGCAAATACTGGCTAAAGTTCTCCTGATTCTCAAAATTTGAGCTTCCGTTCTTTAAGCCATTAAAAAGTTCATTACCCCAAGCATCGTCACCCAACATGGCATAGACCGAGTCAGTGTCCTCAATAACAAAACTACCCGATGCCAACAATCGGTTACTATACTCCAAGCTATTAGAGGCTATGTAAAGCGTGTCTTCAAACTCTTCTGTAATGTCGAAAAGCTCAAGATCTAGATCTCTGTTGGTCGATGAGGTATCGTGCATGTAGTTGATCTTGAACTCAATTCTTACAGAATCGTACTTGGCATCATCGTCAAAACTGGGAATATTCCCTGTTCTGCCATTAATGGCCAAAAATCCTGTAGCCGTATAGTTGCCCAACAAGGTGTTGTTTAGGCTACCTACTAAAAAACGGCCCTGATATGCCGTTATTACTGAGTCCAGCTGAACCAGCGAACTTTCGATAGCCACATTGGTAGTATTAAATTCTACCGGGGCAACATCGTCTGTTGCTAATCCAAAATCTCCCTTCTCCTCACAAGAATATAAAATTGCGAGGCCCAAAAGCAGAGCCCCGCAACTTTTAATCTTAGCCAACAAGTTCATTATATAAGTTGTAGTACGAATCTAAGAAGTTATCGTCCTTCTCTATGGTGTTAACTGTTTTCTGTTTTTCGATCTCCTCGAGCAGTTGATTAAGACTTTCGCTCACCTCTTCTTCTGCTTTAATAACCGCATCGGCATATTGTGCCCCGGTTTTAATAAAGCCTGCAAAGTCGGCCGACTTTAGGTTTTCGAGCATACTGTCGGAGATATCCATCATCTTCACCTTATCCAACAAGTCTTCGTCAAACTGATGAGCAAAAGAATTATTGTAAATGGTAAATACCGTTTTCGTATCCTGGAAGAGCGGATCGTTCTTGTAAGTAGTTTTTAAGTACAGCGGAATTAGGCTGGTCATCCAATCATTGCAATGTACAATGTCAGGGGTCCAACCCAGTTTTTTTACTGTCTCAAGTACTCCTTTACAGAAGAAAATCGCTCTCTCGTCATTATCCTTGTAGAAGTTGTCGTTCTTATCGAAGAAGACAGACTTTCTATGGAAATAATCTTCGTTGTCAATAAAGTAAACCTGAAGTTTCGCATTAGGAATTGAAGCAACCTTTATTACCAGGGGCTTCTCCTCATCACCAACGGCAATGTTAATGCCAGACAACCTAACCACTTCATGGAGTCTGTTCTTTCTCTCATTTATGAGACCGAAGCGCGGAACCAAAATCCTGATTTCCATACCTCGCTCTTGCATGGCCTGTGGTAATTTGCGCACAAAGTCTGCAACAGCCGAAGTTTGGAGAAAAGGGTTGATCTCACTCGCTACGTAAAGAATCCTTAATTTTGACATATTTAATGGAAATTTAATGAAACCTCTTTGCTAAAAAGAAGCACAAAAGTACGGATTTTTGGTCAAAATTCCTTCAAATCAACGAAAAAGGCTTTGAATCATGATTGAAAGTCGCGTTAATATTGGTTAATCGCTCATGAAAGTTTGTTCTACCGTAAAAAGTCTGCGAAAATCTCTTGAACCTCTAAGAGGCAAATTCAGCATTGGATTTGTACCTACAATGGGAGCCCTACATGCCGGCCACATAAGCCTCATAGAGCAAGCAAAGTCGGCAACAGACATCACTGTTGCCTCCATATTTGTGAACCCCACTCAATTTAACAACCGCGAAGACCTGGCCCTCTACCCAAGAACTCTGGAAGCCGACCTTCGCAAGTTAGAGGAAGCCGGATGTGACTACGTATTTACACCTTCTACTGACGAGATGTATCCGCAAAGCTCAGAGGTGACCCTTAAGCTTGGCAGCATTGCCAATGAGTTAGAAGGCAAGTTCAGACCCGGCCACTTTGATGGTGTAGGACTGGTGGTTTCCAAGCTTTTTAACATTGTTCAGCCTCAAAAGGCATTTTTTGGTCAAAAAGACCTCCAACAGTACTTCGTTATTCAAAAACTGATCAGCGAGTTTAATTTTCCAATTCATCTGTTTATGGTACCCACCAAAAGAGAGCCGGGAGGGTTGGCCATGTCATCCAGAAACGAGCGTCTTGCAAGTTCAGACCGGCAAGAAGCCTGTCTGTTGTATCAGGCCCTGCAAAAGGCTCAGCAGTTACTACTCCAGGAACATAGTATTGAACAAGCCAAAAAAGAGGTCAAAGAACTAATTGCAAGTTCCGGGCGTTTACAACTCGAGTATTTTGAGGTGGTTAGCACCACTGATTTTAAACCTTTAAAAAAGGTAGAAAATAAACAAAGCACCGCGCTGTGCATTGCTGCAGAAATTGGAGGAGTTAGACTAATAGACAACTTACTGTTAATTTCTTAGCTTTGCGCTCGCTTTGGGGGAGAAGAAATGCAGATAGAAGTTTTTAAATCTAAAATACATCGGGCAAAAGTTACTCAGGCAGAGTTGCACTATGTGGGTAGCATAACGCTGGACGAAGCCCTAATGGAAGCTGCCGACCTTATTGAAAATGAAAAGGTTCAGATTGTAAATGTTAATAACGGTGAGCGATTTGAAACCTATGTGATTAAAGGGGAAAGAAACAGCGGAACCGTATGCTTAAATGGCCCCGCAGCCCGAAAAGTACAGGTAGGAGATATAATCATTATTATCTCATACGGAATAATGGATAAAGAAGAAGCCAAAAATCACCGGCCAACAGTTATATTTCCAGACCAAAACAATAGCCTTAATTAATACGGTTGAAAGTAAGTTCAAAAGAGCTGGTTAGGTATGTTATCATTCTACTCCTCACAGGGGTAATCTTTTGGTATCTTTTTCGCCAAATAAACCTTACCGACTTTAAACTAGCCCTTCAGGAATTCAATTTCTGGTGGATTGGCCTAAGCATCTTGCTATCTGTTGTCAGTCATTTTTTAAGGGCCTGGCGCTGGAAAGGAATGCTCGATAGCACAGAACACCCTACAAGTCTCATTAACAGTTATTTTGCGGTTATGATTGGCTACCTGGCCAACTCCGTTTTCCCCCGACTCGGAGAGGTTACCCGCTGTGGTGTTCTTCATCGTACCGACCGCGTGCCGGTGTCCACCGCATTGGGCACGGTAGTTACCGAACGGGTAATAGACCTGTTCATGTTACTGATATTAACCCTCTTTACTTTTCTTTTTCAATACAACTTGCTGGAAAACTATTTCCATGAAGGGCTGAATAGCCTGAAGCTGAGCCTGACAGCCAACTGGTGGATACTTGCTCTCCTGTGTTTAGGCGGAATTTCTTCTCTGTATATACTTTTTTACAGCCGCTGGGGCGAAAAACTAGCTCTGATGATCAAGGTTAAAGCTTTTATTAAAGGGCTTTGGGAGGGTATCTTAAGTCTCAAACACCTTAAAAATCCACTAAACTTTTGGTTGGCCACCATTGGAATATGGGTGCTCTATTTTTTAATGCTCTATGTAATTACTTTTGGGTCGCCACTCACCAAAGAACTTGGCATTTTGGCAGGTCTTTCCATACTTGTTATGGGTAGTTTTGGCATGGCATCGCCTGCCCCTAACGGAATTGGCGCATTTCATTCGTTTGTGGCAGGCGTATTGGTACTTTATGGCATAGAGCAGAAGGACGGAATAATATTTGCCACCATCATGCATACCTCGCAGCTTCTAACCGTTCTAGTGGTGGGTTCAGCAAGCCTTATATTGGTAAATGTGAGGAGTAAAAAACATCAAGTAAAGTGAGTACCTCTGAGAAAATTAGATCGCAGGATGCAATGAAGGCTCAGGTTTTAGAATGGCAAAACCAAGGCCTGAAGGTAGTTTTTACCAATGGCTGCTTTGATATTCTGCACCTCGGCCATATCGACTATCTTGAAAAAGCCAGGCAATTGGGCGATCGGTTGGTAGTAGGCCTGAATGCAGACAACTCAGTGAGAAAACTCAAGGGCGAAAACAGACCTGTTAACCCGGAAAATGCACGCTCACGCATGTTGGCAGCCCTGTCGTTTGTCGATGGCGTAACGGTTTTCTCAGAAGACACACCAAAACAACTGATTGAGCAACTGATACCAGATATATTAGTGAAAGGAAGCGACTACTCTATTGAAACTATTGTAGGCGCAGATATCGTTTTAAAGCATGGTGGAAAAGTTGAAACCATCGATTTGGTCAGCGGCTATTCTACCACTAACATTATTGAAAAAATAAAAGACAAATAATATGGCACTTTATTGGATCCTGATTATTGCAATTATGATTGTGAGCCTGGTGGTTCAGCAATCTCTTAAGCGAAAGTTTAACAAGTATTCCAAGGTTGGTCTTCAAATTGGCCTTTCTGGTAAAGAAGTAGCCGAACTGATGCTACGAGATAATAATATTCACGATGTGAGCGTAGTTTCCGTACAAGGAAAGCTTACAGACCATTACAACCCGGTAGACAAAACCGTAAACCTAAGCCCTGAAGTGTATAGTGGCCGCTCCGTTATGGCCGCAGCAGTAGCAGCTCACGAGTGTGGTCATGCCATTCAGCATGCAACCGCTTACAGACCATTAGAAATGAGATCTGCTCTTGTTCCGCTTCAAAACGCAAGTGGTAGGGTAATAAACTTTCTTTTCTTTGCTCTCATATTCGGTTCGTTCATGCTACCTAATTTTATTACGTTTGATGCTGCTTTGCCTATCATTATTGGGGCATATACCATCTTTACGCTTTTCGCCTTCATTACCTTACCTGTAGAATATGATGCCACAAAAAGGGCCTTGGCCTGGGTAGAAGAGCGGAATATTACTACCGGCCAGGAACACGGCATGGCTGAAGACGCGCTCAATGCAGCAGCCAGAACCTACGTGGTAGCCGCGCTGAGCTCCCTGGCTATGTTGCTCTACTACGTAAGCCTATTCTTGGGTAGAGACTAGCATATATTAGACATTTATATAACTTTGCCTAACAAACGTTAGTTAAGGCATTACCTATGAATTTCGAATTAACAGAAGAACACTTAGCAGTAAGAGATGCCGCCAGAGAATTTGCTCAGAATGAGTTACTTCCTGGGGTAATCGAACGAGATGAAAAACAACAATTCCCAGCCGAGCAAGTAAAGAAAATGGGCGAGCTCGGCTTTATGGGAATGATGGTTGACCCAAAATATGGCGGGGGTGGCATGGACACCATTTCTTACGTGCTTGCCATGGAAGAAATTTCAAAAATAGATGCCTCTGCCAGCGTTTGCATGTCTGTAAACAACAGCCTTGTTTGTTGGGGTTTAGAAAAGTTTGGTACAGAAGAACAAAAACAAAAGTATCTGAAGCCCTTAGCTTCCGGAGAAAAGATTGGTGCCTTCTGTCTTTCCGAACCCGAAGCCGGCTCAGACGCAACCTCTCAGAGAACTACCGCAGAAGATAAAGGAGATTACTACCTGCTGAATGGTACCAAAAACTGGATTACCAATGGAAACTCTGCTTCTATCTACCTTGTAATTGCTCAAACAGATAGAGAAAAGGGCCACAAAGGAATCAACTGCTTAATCGTTGAAAAAGGAATGGAAGGTTTCGTGGTCGGCAAAAAAGAGGACAAACTGGGCATTAGAGGGTCTGACACGCACTCGCTTATGTTTACAGATGTAAAAGTACCCAAGGAAAACAGAATTGGAGAAGATGGCTTTGGGTTTAAGTTTGCCATGTCTACGCTTAATGGAGGTAGAATAGGCATTGCCTCACAAGCCCTTGGTATTGCTTCCGGTGCTTATGAATTGGCCCTGGCCTACTCAAAAGAACGCAAAGCTTTTGGCAAACCCATTAGTCAACACCAGGCCATTCAGTTTAAGCTGGCCGACATGGCCACTGAAATTGAGGCCGCACGTTTGCTTTGCTTAAAAGCAGCCCATCTCAAAGATCAGAAAAAAGACTTTGCCAAGGCAAGTGCCATGGCCAAGTTATATGCTTCTAAAGTAGCTATGGATGTGACAGTAGAAGCTGTTCAGGTACACGGTGGTTATGGCTATGTAAAGGAATATCATGTGGAGCGTTTGATGAGAGATGCGAAAATCACACAGATATACGAAGGCACTTCAGAAATTCAGAAAATCGTAATCTCAAGAGAGTTACTTAAATAATTGAAATTATTCAATTAATATGACCATTGGAATAGCGATTCTTTCCAATGGTCATTTTTTTTTGAAATTGTTCAATAACAGCCTATTTTTATAGCAGACTCAATCTATAGCTTTTTAATTCATACTAAGAGACCATGGAAGACTACAACAAGATTATTGAATCGCTGGGTGTTCGTTACATTAAAAGTCGAAACATCAAAATTGCTAAGGCTGTTACCATTAACAATTTCTACGACGTAGAAAACACAATTATCGTTGTGAACAATGGCGATATCTACTTTGGACCAGATCAGGAAAAGGTGTCTGAAGGAGACATGCTATTTATTCCGGGAGGCAAATCGCTAAACATTTCGTTTGGTTCTTCAACTGCTCCCGCCATCAACAATGACGAATTTATTTCTAACAAAAAGAAGTATTTGCAGAATGCTTCCGAGTCAGACATCAACGACTACGATGTTGATGGATTTAGCCAGGTGATGTTTGAGGCAAAAGTTTTTGACTCGGTGAATTTCTTTTCTTCATTGAACATCACTCCTTTTGCTATCAAGAACTCAAGCCTTATCGCTGACCTTATTCGCTTGATCATTAATGAGGACAACTCGGTGAAACCCGGTAAAAACCGTATCATTAAGGTTAATACGGAATACTTGGTGGTAGAAATTATTCGCTACATACTAGACAATCGCTTATTTGTTGAGCAATTGGTAACCAATAGTACGTACTTCAAAGATCCTAGGCTCATCGATATTTTCAGCTACATTAAAGAAAACCTGGGAGGCGATCTTTCAAATAAAGTTTTAGCGCGCGTTGCCAATGTATCGGAAGACTATGTAGGTCAGTACTTTAAAATGCTTACGGGCATTAACCCTCAAGATTACATTGAGTACCAACGTATGGAAGCTGCCGTAGATCTATTGCGGACTACCAAGAAGAGCATTCGAGATATTGGTAAAGAAGTTGGTTATAAAGACACCGCTTATTTCTGTAGAAGATTTAAAATGATGTTTGGAATACCTGCAGGTAAAATGCGCAGAAGAGAGAGCCTAATTAACGTTTAAGGCCTCGTTAAACATCTGAACAACTTCACAAGCCTCGGTCAACAGATCGAGGTTTTTTTGTACTCCATTGCCTATAACTACCAAATCGGCCCCGGCTTCAAAAGCTCTTTTAATCTTTTGCCTTGAGTTAAGGCCACCTCCAACAATCACGGGAACTGACACGTTGTTGCGAACGGCTCTTATTATTTTTTGATCGATTGGCTCATCTGCTCCGCTTCCGGCATCGAGGTACATAAGCTTCATCCCCAGCATTTCACCAGCCAGAGCTGTACTGGCCGCCAATCCCGGCTTATCATTCGGTAGGGGCTGAGAGTTACTCATGTAAGAGGCACTGGTGGCTTTGCCAGAATTAACGAGCATATAGCCTGTTGGTATAATTTCGAGATTGCTGCGTTTAAGTACGGGTGCCGCCACTACATGCTGACCTATTAGCAGCTCGGGGTTTCTTCCTGAAATAAGAGACAAAAAAAGAATTGCATCGGCCTCTGGCGCAATTTGAATGGCGTTACCCGGAAATAACACACATGGAATTTGGGTATAAGACTTAATAAAGCCGACTACCTCATGAATATCGTTGGAGTTTACCAGGCTACCTCCTACGAATATATAGTCTACAGCGTTTTCAATGCAGCGATTAAGGCATTGTATCAAAGCCGACTCCTCTACTACATCATCTGGATCTATGAGCACGGCCAATGCTTTAGAAGACTTGCTCTTACGCTGGGTAATATCATTCAAAATCTTCTTCTGCATCTTTCGCATTAATGTTTTTCAAAAACGATCTAAGTTGTTCTGCAGCCAAGCCCAATAAAAAAATAATGGCTTGTTCCTTTATGGTGTCAGAAAGAAAATTAGACTTTGATTCAGGTACCAACGCTTTGGGCTTTGGTACCTTCTCTACCAGTAGCACCTCTCTGCTTTCAGGCTCCACTTCTGCCTCTTCCTGTTCATCTTCCGAATCGAAAATTTTAGACAATAAATAAACGGCCACCAAGCCTCCGCCTATCAACAGACCAACCTTACCGTATTTTTCAACACGATCTTTAAAGGTGTTAATTTGCTCATCGATAGCATCTTTCAACTCCTTACTTCTTGCTGTTAACTCTTGTTTATTGCTCATTTTCGTCTGGTGAGTCTATCTCTTCAACTTCCTTGAATTTACTTAGAAATCTATGTTCAATTTTGGCCCGTAATGTATAAGTCGTTAAAGCCAAAATTGTATAGAATGCGCCAACCAACAAGAAGCCGGTGTAACTACTTTCTAAAAGCTGGTTGATCCATACAGAAAGGCCAAAGGAGCCAAAGAATATGGCTGCCAGCACACAGAGCAGAACAAAAGCCCAGGTAAGAGTTTTGGCTATACCTTTGCCCAACTCTTCCTTCATATCGAGCTTGAGCAACTCAATGCGCGTTTCAACATACGCCCCCAGAGTTTCGGACAGTCTATTAAAATCAAAGATTTTCAAGCCTAGTTTGTTTATGGCAAGATAAAAAGAAGCAGGCTAATTATTGTATCGAAATTAACTTTGACGATTTCAGCAACTCACCATTGGACTTCACCACCTCAGATTTCACAGCAATCTTCTGATCTAAATCGAACCAATAATGTCCGATTAGCCCATCTCCTAATTGTACCTTAATATAATTGAGGTGTTCAAGCTTCAGGCTCTCAGTCCTATAAGTGGAGGTATCATTGAGGCTTATAATCTTATGATCCTTATTAAACTGAAGGGTAGCATTTTTATAGGTACATACCTGATCTACCGTGGCAAACCTATTGTGCCGCTCTCTAATCATAAATATGGTATCGGGCAAAATACCATCATCCGGCAGGGTACCTTTATATATATAATAGTCCAGCTTATTTTCGGCAACCTCTCTTCGAACTTTAATGGTGGTAAGACTACTTTCTCCGTGGGCCGTAAGGTTCTCAAACAAATAGGTACGCTCTGTCACATGCCCTTTGTTTAAGTAAATAAGGGTAAAAGGCATTAGGAAAAAGGTAAAGAGAATATAGGAGAAACCGATAATCCTGGAATCAAGGGTTAGAGCACCAAAGCGGCTGGCCAACATAACGGGTATATTCCTAAGTGCAGGAAATGGCAAAAACACCAACACACCTATAAGGTTGAACAAAATATGAACGAAAGCCAGGCTAATGGCGGCATCCGATTTATTAAATGCCGCCAAAAGTGCGGTAATAGTTGTACCAATATTTGCTCCCATTATAAAGGGAAAAGCATTGTGAAGCATCACTTTTCCCGAGGCCACCATAGGCACCATCAAAGAGGTGGTAATGGAGCTTGACTGAACCCCTCCTGTAATGAGCACCCCCCAACCAAAAGACTTATAAGGATTGGCGAAAACGTACTTCCTCATCCGGTCTTTGGAGCTACCAATAAGCCTTTTGTAAATAATGGTAGAAAGAAACTTTATGGATGCGAAAAGAAGGGCCAGCGCCAACAATAGGGTAATAAAATTTTGAGGCAGTGCTTCTACCAACCACTGGCTTATTCTGGACAAACCTAAGCCCTTGCTACCCTGAAACAGATCGAAGCCCATAGTAGACTCATCTACCAATGCAGTTAACTGTTGGGCCAGATAACTAAGTGTACCATAGTAGTATTCCAGGGGGAATACTATCAGCACGGTTATGATATTGAAGAAGTCGTGAATAGTTCCTGCCGAAATGGCCTTCCTAAACTGATTTCTTTTGGTAATGAAACCCAGAGAAACCAAGGTACTAGTTAAGGTGGTACCTACATTGGCTCCCATAACCACGGGTATGGCATTACCGAGAGTTAAATAGCCCGAAGCCACTACGGCCACTGTCATTGAAGTAACTGTTGAACTACTTTGAATGAGTGCAGTAGCCAACAGGCCAATGAAGAGACCAATAAACGGGTTGGATGTTGCTAAAAGAATAGATTTTGCTGTTTCCTGACCTAGCATAGTCACAGACTCGCCTACCATATCGATGGCCAGCAAAAACAATAAAATGGCCAAAACGAACAACAAGCTCGTTTTTGCCCACTCTATGGGTTTGTTGATGCTATTTTTTTCTAAATCCTGGCTCATTGAGGCTGGTCTGCGTATACCTGTCCTAAAATATCCTGCAAAAATAGATCAATCGCCCTCGGTTAACGACCCCGTCATGTAAAGGCTATGTTAACAATTCGCAGAATAGTGAAAAAATTGTTAATAGTGTATCTAATTGATTTTGTGGAACTTATGAAAATATTATGTCATAATTCCTTGACAGTCAACCAATAGTACATGGCTCGGTTTTCCGATTATGTAAAAAGAAGTTTTAGCTTTGTGCTTCATTTGAATGCTTAACAACATTTAATTCAGAAGTCCCTCCACAATGTCCCAGCTCGAAATAGTAATGTATGTTGGTTTTGTATTGTCAGCATACTCTGTAATCGGCAATGACGTAATTCAAACACTCGGTACTTTTCTTTCTTCTAATGAACACAGAAAGTGGTGGGTTTTATGGATTTTCGCAGCTTCCATTCTAGGTGTGGTTTTGGTCTACGGCTGGTTTATTAATGGTGGCGATGTGAGTTACGGCCGTCTAATAGGAGATCCCGATAGTCACAGTTTTAGTAATCCGGTATATAAAAATCCGGCCGATATTGTCAACTTCGGATGGCCTTATCTTTTGCCACCAATTGTACTGCTCATTATTACTCGATATGGTATACCGGTTAGTACTTCTTTTCTAATTCTTACCTTCTTTAACCCTAAGAATCTGGAAGACATGGTATACAAATCCATGTCGGGCTATTTAGTAGCTTTTGGCGTGGCAATACTTATTTACCTGGCCATTGCTAAAAGGCTGGAAAAGCACTTTATAGAAAACCCGGCTTCAAAGAAGCAGATTAAACTTTGGACGGTTCTTCAATGGCTTTCTACCGGATTTTTGTGGTCGCAGTGGCTTATTCAAGACTTCGCCAATATATATGTGTACCTGCCACGGCAGGTATCTTCGGCCAATCTCATTTTCTCTCTGGGTATTTTTCTGGTACTACTGGCCTATATATTCTATTCCAAAGGTGGCGCCATACAACGCATTGTGAAGTCAAAAACCAACACAATGGATATCAGATCGGCCACCATCATAGACTTTTCTTATGCGCTGATACTCCTGTTTTTTAAAGAGCTGAACAACATTCCAATGAGTACCACCTGGGTATTCTTAGGCTTATTGGCAGGTAGAGAAATAGGTATCAAGTATTTTGCTTACGGAGCCGTTTCTAACGATACTCTCAAAGATTTGGGCAAAGACCTAGGTAAAGTATTCTTTGGTCTGGCAGTAAGTGTTGGTTTGGTTTTCTTGCTCAGGTTCTTAACCGTTGGTGTTTAACCGATTAAGGGCAATCCAGGCCATAAGACCTATTCCAACTTCAATGGCGTCTTCATCGATATTAAAGTTGGGGGTATGAACACCCTTGGTAGTTCCTTTGTCTTCATTGCCCGTACCCAGCCGGTAAAAGCAAGATGGTACCTGGTGACTGTAGTAGGCAAAATCTTCGGCTCCAAGCCATAAATCCAGGTCGACCACATTTTCTTCTCCCAGATAATCTTCAGCTGCTCTTCGAGCCAGTTGAGTGGTAGCTTCATCGTTGCAGAGATACGGATAGCCTACGTCAATGTGAACATCGCAACTTCCGCCAAGACCAGTGGCTATACCCTGAGCAATGTTGGTAATAAGCTCATGCGCTTTAAACCTCCATTCCTCATCAAGGGCTCTAAAAGTGCCTGATAATTTCACCTCATCAGGAATAATATTTTGAGCATGGCCTCCATGTATGGTTCCGAAAGTGAGCACTGTGGGTGTTTTGGGGTCTGCACTTCGGCTAACCACTTGTTGCATTGCGGTAATTATCTGTGCAGCAATAACAATAGGGTCTACTGAACGCTCCGGAAGAGCCGCGTGCCCTCCTTTTCCTTTCACGGTCAGGTAAATCTCATCGGCACTGGCCATGTACTTTCCTTCTCTGAAACCCACTTTACCTGTAGGTATAAATGGCATCACATGCTGGCCAAACATGGCCTGAGGGTTTGGGTTTTCTAACACTCCTTCTTTGATCATTAAAGAAGCGCCACCAGGGTTTTTCTCTTCTCCCGGCTGAAAAACAAGTTTAACTGTACCTTCAAAGCTATGGCGCAACTCCTGAAGTATTCTGGCAGCCCCAAGTAAGCAGGCGGTATGGACATCGTGCCCACAGGCATGCATTATTCCCTCATTCTTAGACTTATAGGATACCTCATTAGTCTCTGTGATTGGCAAAGCATCCATATCGCCTCTAAGGGCCACTGTACACTTTTCCGGATTTTTACCATAGATAAGCCCAACTACTCCGGTGCCTGCCACACCTTCTTTATAGGCTATACCCCATTCTTGAAGGCGCGAGGTTACATACTTAGCGGTTTCGAATTCTTCGTACGACAACTCCGGATTGGCATGAATATGTCTCCTAATATCAATCGTTTCGGCAGCAAAGGCTTGCGCCAGCGCTTTTACCTTTTGCTGATCAATCATTCTTTATTGGGAATTTATCGGGTACTATAGAGGCCGTAGGATAGTAGCTTCTAATCTTTCTGTAGAGAGCCTGAGCTTCTATTTGCTGATAGAACTGTCCTACCTTGACAAAGTAGGTGGGAAGCTTGTAGCTAAACCTGGCTTCGTGTTCCGGCACCAAATCGAACAAGCGGTTTCTTATTCGACCTGCCTGTAGTTCATCGTTACCTGAATAAACCAGCACAGTATAGCCACTAATTACTCCAAGGCTGTCATTCCTGGCCACCATGCTGTCGATAACTGCATTCAATTTGTCTGAAACATCGAAAGAAACACGCATGGGGCTATTAGACTGAACCTCATTGCTCACCTTCTCCTTTGTTTGTTCCGGCTCAAACAAAGGCCGATACTTGGTGATGTCGTCTTCGTACGAATAGTCAATTACGCTGGTTTGTTGTGGTACTGTTTGTGGGCTACAAGCCCAACACACCCAGCCCAAAGTCAGGCACAGCGCAAGGTTCTTTAATGGCTTATTCATCGAGCACAACACATTTATTGTTCTTAATATCTTCCTCTACTACCTTGAATTTAACGTCTTTTTTTACAGTACCGTCTGCGTACTGCACCGAAACCCTGTCGTTTCTTCCATAAATCTTTTCAGACTTTATAGGCGCCACTTTTTCAGCAGGAGGTCGGTTGCGCGTATCTTGTCTTCCGGCCAGCGCACTTTTCGACTCTTCTTTGGATTCGTTGTAGTTTTCTCTTCTGGACGAACGAGCCTCTTGAACCCTATTGGGGTCTTCGCTCGGAATGAAAGACTTGGTAAGGAATGATATAGTCTCTTCGTTCACTTTGGTCAGGAAGGCTTTGAACATCTCAAAGGCTTCGAACTTATAGATTAACAGTGGATCTTTTTGCTCGTACACTGCATTTTGTACCGATTGCTTCAGGTCGTCCATATCCCTTAAGTGTTCCTTCCAGGTAAGGTCGATTACACCAAGGGTAATGGATTTTTCCATGGCTCTAATGAGCTCTGCATTATTCGATTCAATGGTCTTCTCCAGATTGACAGCCACACCAATTTGTCTCTTTCCGTCAGTAAACGGTAAGAGAATGTTGGTTACGGTTGCACCGCGCTCCTTTTGAATGTGTTTCATCAACGGCAGTGTTCGCTCAGCTATTAGCTTATTCTTAGCCTGATAGGCCGAAAAAGCTTCTTCATAAAGGTCATTCACCAGATTGTTTTGGCCGGTGGTTGTAAACTGATCTTCAGAAATTTTTGTGTCTAGCCCCAAAATGCTAATGCAGTTGAGCTTAAAGGCATCGTAATCTGAGGCGGGCTTACTGTTATTTACAATTTCCTCGCAGGTATCATACATCATGTTCATGATGTCGAGCTGAAGCCTCTCACCTTGCAGGGCATTTCTACGTCTGTCGTAGATTACCGTGCGTTGCTGATTCATTACATCGTCATACTCCAGCAGTCTTTTTCGAATACCAAAGTTGTTTTCTTCAACCTTCTTTTGAGCTCTTTCAATAGACTTGGTAATCATAGAGTGTTGAATCATTTCACCCTCTTTGAGCCCCATACGGTCCATTAGCTTTGCCACCCGGTCTGAACCAAAGAGTCTCATCAGGTTGTCTTCGAGCGAGACAAAGAACTGTGAAGACCCGGGGTCTCCTTGTCTACCGGCTCTACCCCGAAGCTGTCGGTCTACCCTTCGCGATTCATGGCGTTCGGTACCAATAATGGCCAAACCTCCCGCGGCCTTAGAGTCTGGATGCAACTTAATGTCGGTACCTCTACCCGCCATGTTGGTGGCTATTGTTACAGTACCCGGTTTACCTGCCTCGGCTACAATATCGGCTTCGCGCGCGTGTTGCTTAGCATTGAGCACCTGATGCTGAATTTTCTTGAGATTGAGCATTCGGCTCAGTATCTCCGAAATTTCTACCGAAGTTGTACCCACCAACACAGGCCTGCCTTGTTCGGTAAGCTCCACAATTTCATCGACTACTGCATTGAATTTTTCGCGTACGGTCTTGTATACTTTGTCTTGTCTATCGTCTCTTTGTATGGGCCGGTTGGTTGGAATTACCACCGTATCGAGCTTGTATATTTCCCAAAACTCACCGGCTTCTGTTTCGGCAGTACCCGTCATACCAGCCAATTTGTGGTACATACGGAAGTAGTTCTGAAGTGTAATGGTTGCGTAGGTTTGCGTGGCATCTTCAACCTTTACATTCTCTTTAGCCTCTATGGCCTGGTGAAGACCATCGGAGTATCTTCGGCCTTCCATTACCCTACCGGTTTGCTCGTCAACAATTTTTACCTTGTTGTCTACCACAATGTACTCGGTATCGCGTTCAAACATGGTATAGGCCTTGAGCAACTGGTTTACAGTATGTATACGCTGCGCTTTTACACTATAGTCTTTTATGGCCTCATCTTTCTTTTTGAGCTTTTCTTCATCAGTCAGACCTTCACTTTTCTCCAACTGAGCCACTACATCACCAATATCGGTGAGTATGAAGAAGTTTGGATCTTCACCTTCTCCGGTAATCAATTCTGTTCCTCTTTCGGTGAGATTTACTGCATTACTCTTCTCATCGATGGTAAAGAATAGAGGCTCATCGGCCTGAGGCATGTTCTTCTGGTTGTCTTGCAGATAAAAGTTTTCTGTCTTCTGCAAAATGGCCTTTACCCCGGTTTCACTCAAGTACTTGATTAGCGGCTTGTATTTAGGCAGTCCTCTATAGGCCCTGAATAGTGCCAGTCCACCTTCTTGTTCATTACCCTCTCCTATGAGCTTCTTGGCATCGTTGAGGTATTGACTACATAGTTTTCTCTGGGCATCTACCAGCTTCTGAATACGAGGTTTTAAATCATAAAATTCGTGCTCATCACCTCTTGGAACGGGGCCTGAAATAATAAGTGGTGTACGGGCTTCATCTATCAAAACGGAATCAACCTCATCGACCATAGCAAAATGATGCTTGCGTTGAACCAGTTCAGTAGACTCTCTGGCCATGTTATCGCGCAAGTAATCGAAGCCAAATTCATTGTTGGTTCCGTAGGTAATGTCGCATCGATAAGCCTCTCTTCTCTCCTGTGAATTAGGCTGGTGTTTGTCTATACAGTCTATGCTCAGGCCATGGAACTGAAAGAGAGGAGCCATCCACTCTGAGTCTCGCTTGGCCAGGTAATCGTTTACGGTTACTACATGAACTCCACGACCAGCCAAAGCATTCAGGTAGGCAGGCAGTGTTGCTACCAGGGTTTTACCCTCACCTGTAGCCATTTCGGCAATTTTACCCTGATGCAATACTATTCCTCCAATTAGCTGCACATCATAATGAAGCATTTCCCATTTCACACGGCTACCTGCTGCCATCCATTCGTTCTTCCAGGTGGCCTTATCACCATCAATGACAATATGATCACCCTTTGCGGCAAGTTGCCTGTCCCACAAAGTAGCGGTTACCTGTAGCTGTCCGTTTTCTTTGAACCTTCTGGCTGTTTCTTTAACTATGGCAAAGGCCTCAGGCAAAATAGTCATGAGGGTTTTCTCCAGAGCCTCATTGCGATCTTCTTCCAGTTTATCGATGGCTTCGAAGGTGGCTTCCTTTTCCTGAATATCCAGATCTGGTTGATTCTGAATTTTGTCATGCAGCTCAGCAATCTGGTCATCTATAGACTTCAGGTCGGTGGCGATTCTTGTTTTAAGTTCTTCCGTTTTTCCTCTTAGCTCATCGTCCGATAAACCTGCGAGTGAAGTATATATTTTGTTGATTTCTTCAACATAAGGGGTCACTTCCTTTATATCCCTATCTGACTTGCTTCCGAAAAGCTTGGCTAACCCTTTTGTAAGAATACTCATATCTTAAAATTATCTGCTAAAGTTAGTTGCTTGCGCATAAATTATGAAGGTCTGATTTATTTCTTTAGACCTGAATTTGACCTCTGAAAACATGTTGTGCCGGACCACTTAAAAAGATATCGGTAAAACCACTGTCATGCCGGTTGAACGAAACATTGAGTTGCCCTCCCATGGCCAGCAAATTCACTGAGTTTACCGGTTGTTTAAGCGCCAGTGACAAGGCAGCCGCGGTACAGCCGGTCCCACAGCTCAAGGTTTCGTTTTCCACTCCCCGCTCATAGGTTCGTATTTTCAGTGTGTTGTTATTCACCTGTTGCAGGAAGTTAACGTTCACTCCTTTTTCTGAAAAGCGATCGGAATAACGAACTTTCCTACCTTCCACCACAGGGTCTATGCGGTCTGTATCTTCTACAAAACGTATGTAATGTGGCGAGCCGGTGTCTATCAGGTAATCGGTTCCGATTAATTCGTAGTCTGACACATCGTGCATCTTAAGGTGCACTATTTGATCTTCAATTTTGGCATAGTGCTCTCCATCTATGGCTAAAAAGGTGGTTTCATTATTGATAATACCCAGAAACCTGGCAAACATTACCGCACAACGACTCCCATTTCCACAGAGCGACTGACTTCCATCGGAGTTAAAATAGACCATCTCAAAGTCTGCTGATGTAGATGTTTCAATAAGAATCAATCCATCGGCTCCAATTCCAAAGCGCCTGTCGCACAGTTTAGCTACGGTTTTAAGGTTTTGCTTGTCGAAGGTCAGGTTCCGATTATCAATCATAACAAAATCGTTGCCTGTACCCTGGTATTTATAAAATTCAATCAATGCCATTATTGAAGATTTCGCACTATTCTGCAATTAACGAGCCTTTTTTGGAATAGTGACAAAATGACGCTCTCAATTGCAAAGACCTACTTAAAAGGGCATAAAAAAAGCCCCTAAAAGGGGCTTCTCTATATTCTTTAATGGTGATTTACAGCTTTTCTTTAATTCTTGCTGCTTTACCCTGACGTCCTCTTAAGTAGAACAATCTCGCTCTTCTTACTTTACCTCTTCTCAATACTTCGATTTTGTCGATGTTTGGAGAAAGGATAGGGAAGATTCGCTCAACACCTACACCTCCAGATACCTTTCTTACAGTGAAAGTCTCACCGTTGGTTCCGGGATTCTTTCTTTGTATAACAGTACCTTGGAACTGCTGGATTCTCTCCTTGTTTCCTTCTTTAATTTTAACGTGTACATTGATAGTATCACCAGCATCGAAAGAAGGGAATTCAGCTCTTCTCTCGTTGTTTTCTTCCTCTATAAGTTTGATAAGATCGCTCATGATTTCTTCGTCTAAAAGCTCTTCCCGCAAAACGGACTGCAAATATAGAGATTAGTTTTTGATAATCTGCCTTTTACGGGAAAATTTATTCATTCAATAAATCAGGCCTTCTTGCCTGGGTTCTTTCTAGGGCTTTTTGAGCCCTCCAATCTTCAATTTTTTGTTGATGGCCGCTAAGTAATACCTCGGGAACCTTCATGCCCTTATACTCTGCCGGCCTGGTATATACAGGTGGAGCCAGTAGATTATCCTGAAACGAATCCGTTAAAGCGGAGGTCTCATCTGACAACACCCCCGGTATTAGCCGAATAATGGCATCAGACAATACTGCAGCAGCCAACTCACCACCAGACAACACGTAGTCTCCAATGCTAACTTCTCGCGTAATAAAAGCCTCTCTAACCCGCTCGTCTACCCCCTTATAATGCCCACAAAGTATAATAAGGTTCTTTTTTAGTGAAAGCTGGTTGGCCATGCCTTGATTTAATCTGGCACCATCCGGGGTCATATAAATAATCTCATCGTAGGCCCTTTCGCTCTTCAGTTGAGAGATACAGCGGTCAATGGGCTCTATCATCATCACCATGCCTGCACCTCCACCATAGGCGTAGTCATCGAGCTGCTTTTGCTTATTGGTAGCCCATTGGCGTAAGTCATGAACCACCACTTCTACCAAGCCCTTTTCCTGAGCACGCTGTAAGATAGAGTGCGAAAAAGGACTGTCTAACAGTCTTGGCAAGCAGGTGATAATATCAATTCTCATCAGTTGGGTTGGTGTATACCTCTACCAGTCCTTCCGGTACGGTCAGGTGAATTTCCTTGTTCTCCCGATCTATACGGATTAGTAATTGCTTTTGATAGGGCAGTAGTATTTCTACTCCTTGCTCATTTTCTATCACAAAAATCAACTGAGGCCCACTTTCCACAATGTTATTTATTGCGCCAAGGGGCTGCCCTTCCTGGTTAACTACTATAAAGCCTTCAATTTCGTGCAGGTAAAACTCATTGGCTCCTGCAGCAGGTAAAAAACTAAGAGGAAGATACAACTCCAGCCCTCTAAGCTCCTCTGCTTGCTCTAATGAAACGATGTCTTCAAACGCTACTATGGCTTTGGTAGGCCCCACCTGAAGGCTTTCAATAAAAAAAGGAACCAGCTGTTGTCCTTTGCGAACAAAAACTGATTCCAAATTTCGGTAGTCTGAAGGAGAATCCACATCTAAAAACAACTGCAGCTCTCCTTTTAAACCATGCGGTTTGATGATATAACCCAACTGAAAGCAATCATCAAGCGTCATGGCCGGACTTATTCCTTAGACTCGCCTTCTTCAGCAGCAGGCTCCTCGGCCGATGCTTCTACTTCTGCCTCAGCTTCTTCGGTAGCCTCTTCTTCTGCCTTGGCAGCAGCTTCTGCTTCTGCTTTCTTAGCCGCCAACGCTTCTGCTCTTGCAGCATTTACTTTGGCTTCAGCTTCCAGCTTAGCTTTTCTGGCTGCTTCTTTCTCCTGAGCAAGCTTGTCTGATTTGCCTTGGATTTTAGCGTCCTTCTCAGCCAACCAAGCTTCAAATTTCTTATCAGCTTCTTCCTGAGTAAGTGCTCCTTTAATAACACCTATTTGAAGGTGCTTTTTCAACATCAACCCTCTGTATGAAAGCATAGCCTTCACAGTATCGGTTGGTTGAGCTCCGTTCATCAACCACTGGAACGCCTTGTCGTTATCCAAGTTGATTGATGCCGGGTTAGTATTCGGATCATACGTTCCGATTTTCTCAATAAAGCGACCATCTCGTGGTGCTCTAGCATCGGCAATGACTACATCGTACATTGCTCTTTTCTTACGGCCTCTTCTGGCCAATCTGATTTTTACTGCCATTTTACATTTATGGTTTACGAGGATCACGTCCTCACTTCTTCATTGGGAACACGTCCCGAAAAAGGACTGCAAAGATAAGGGCTTTTTAAATAAAAACACACCGCTCTTGAAAATTATGAACAAAGCTCACTCAAAACGTAAGTTAACAACTCAATATCAATCGAATTCGTAAAACCGTTTATACGGTTTTTAATAGCTAAACGAATAGAGTACCTTTGTCGCATTCAGAGGTAATTTCCTGCACATGGATAAATTTTCATACATCAGTAATGCCGACCCCAAGGCAATAGAATCGTTGTATCAGCAGTATGCACAAGACCCTTCGAGTGTCGATGAGGGCTGGAAGAAGTTTTTCGAAGGTTTCGAGTTTGCCCAAGAGGCATTTCCTATGCTCCCGGGCAGCGAAAAAGCCGCTAAAAGCTCAGCACCGTCTGGCATTGTGTCAGACAAGGAGGTAAATGTTCGCAACCTGATACACGCCTACAGAACCCGTGCTCACCTACGCTCAAAAACCAACCCGGTAAGGGAGCGAAAAGATAGGAAGCCTATTCTCGACCTTCAAGACTTTGGCCTATCCGATGCCGATCTGGATACAGAGTTCAATTGTGGTGAAGAAATTGGTATTGGCCGAGCTCCCCTTCGAAAGATTATTGAATCGTTAAAGTACATCTACGAAGGAACCGTTGGGTTTGAATACATGTATGTTCGCGACCCCGAAAAGCTGAAGTGGCTTCGTGAAAAAATTGAAAAAGACGCATTAAACTTTAAGCCATCGAAAGAACAGCGAAAGCGAATTCTGAAAAAGTTAAATGAAGCGGTGGTATTCGAAAACTTCCTTCACACGAAATATCTCGGCCAAAAAAGATTTTCGTTGGAAGGTGGCGAAACTACCATAGCCGCCTTAGATGCCATTATTAACAAAGGAGCCGAACTGGGTGTGCAGGAAGTGATGATTGGAATGGCTCACCGCGGGCGGCTAAACGTTTTGGCCAATATTATGGGCAAAACCTACGAACAAATCTTCAATGAGTTTGAAGGGAATGCCACACCAGACCTAACCATGGGCGATGGTGACGTAAAATATCACATGGGATTCTCCAGCCAGGTAAATACCCCAAGCGGAAACACCATAGAGATAAAACTAGCCCCCAACCCTTCGCACCTGGAAGCTGTAAACCCGGTTGTGGAAGGTTTTGTGCGCGCCAAAGGCGATGCTGAATACAGCCGCGATCGTTCCAAAGTATTGCCTGTATTAATTCATGGCGATGCGGCTGTTGCCGGCCAGGGCATTGTGTACGAAGTAGTGCAGATGAGCCAGTTAGATGGCTACAAAACCGGTGGTACCATTCACTTTGTAATTAACAACCAGGTTGGATTTACAACCGACTTTGACGATGCCCGCTCAAGCATTTACTGTACAGATGTAGCTAAAATTATAGATGCCCCGGTTCTCCATGTAAATGGTGACGATCCTGAAGCAGTGGTTTTCTGCGTACAGTTTGCAACGGAATACCGACAAAAGTTTGGCGATGACATTTTTGTGGATATGGTTTGCTACCGCAGACATGGACACAATGAAAGTGACGAGCCCAAATTCACCCAGCCCTCGCTATACAATGTGATAAGCAAACACCCTAACCCGCGAGAGGTCTACAACAAGAAACTTATAGAAATGGGTGAGGTAGAAGCAGAACTAGCAAAAACCATGGATGCGGAGTTCAGGGAGCTGCTTCAAGACAGACTTAATATGGTAAAGCAAAAACCTTTACCCTATGTATACCAACCGCTGGAGGAAGAATGGAGAAACCTTAGGAGATCCAAACCGGAAGATTTCGATCTTTCACCGGAAACCGGAGCTTCAGAGGCTAAGATTAATAAGGTTGCCGAAGCACTCACCAAGTTGCCAAAAGGCTTTAAGCCCATTAAGCAAATTGAAAAACAGCTGAAGCAACGTAAAGACATGTTCTTCAAAGATAAACAGGTAAACTGGGCCGGAGGAGAACTATTGGCTTACGGTACTTTAATGCTCGATGGCAAGCCTGTAAGGCTTACGGGACAAGATGTTCAGCGTGGTACCTTCTCTCACAGACATGCCGTTTTGCACGATGCCAACACCAATGAAGCCTACAACAGCCTTAATCATCTGGAAGGATCCGAGCAGCAGTTTGAAATATATAATTCACTACTCTCAGAGTTTGGTGTTATGGGCTTTGAGTTTGGTTATGCCATGGCCAACCCAAATGCGTTAACCATTTGGGAAGCCCAGTTTGGCGATTTTGCTAACGGGGCTCAGGTAATGATCGATCAGTTCATTTCGTGCTCAGAGTCTAAATGGCAACGCATGAACGGACTGGTGCTTCTGTTGCCGCATGGCTATGAAGGTCAGGGACCTGAACACTCTAATGCTCGCCCCGAGCGCTATTTGCAGCTTTGTGCAGAGTATAACATGATAGTGGCCAACATTACCACTCCTTCCAATTTCTTCCACGCTTTAAGACGACAACTTACCTGGGACTTTAGAAAACCATTGGTGGTTATGTCTCCCAAGTCTTTGTTGAGACATCCTAAAGCTATCTCCCCATTAGAAGAGTTTAGCACAGGAAGGTTCAAAGAAGTAATTGGCGACCCTGAAGTAAAAGCTGCATCTGCCCGAAAAGTTGTGCTTTGTAGCGGAAAAGTCTATTACGATCTGCTGGAAAGAAGGGAAAAAGATAAAACCAAAGATGTAGCGCTTATTCGAATAGAACAACTGCATCCATTCCCAAAAACTCAGGTAGAAGAACTGTTGAACCAGTACAACAAAGCCAAGGAGTTTGTGTGGTTGCAAGAAGAGCCCGAGAACATGGGCTATTGGAACTACATTCAACGCATTTACCCGGAAAGAAGCTTTAAGCTTATTTCTCGCAAGGCCAGTGCTTCACCAGCAACCGGCTTTGCCAAAGTACACGCACAAGAACAAGAACAAATTTTAGACAAAGCTTTCGCATAAAATATTAGCATCATGAGTTTGGAAATAAAAATTCCTGCCGTTGGCGAATCGATCACAGAAGTAACCATTGCACAATGGTTTAAAAAGGATGGAGACTTTGTAGAAATGGACGAAGTCATCTGCGAACTGGAATCAGACAAAGCTACTTTCGAACTGAATGCGGAAGCAGCGGGTAAACTAACCATCAAAGCCGAAGAAGGAGCTACCCTTGAAATCGGAGAGGTGGTTTGCCTGATTGACACAGAAGCCCAGGGAAATAGCAGCAGCTCTTCTAAAGAAGAGACATCTGGTTCATCTTCTCAGGCTCAGGATTCTTCCGCAGGACCAAAGTCTACCGGAGAAATAAAGGAAATGACGGTACCAACCGTTGGAGAATCCATTACAGAAGTAACCATCTCCAGTTGGCTTAAGAGTGATGGAGACTATGTGGAGCTTGATGAAGTAATTGCTGAAGTTGATTCAGACAAAGCCACTTTTGAGCTTCCGGCCGAAGCCAATGGTATTTTGAGAATAGTTGCAGAAGAAGGCTCTACACTGGAAATTGGCGCACTCATTTGCAAAATAGAAGTAACTGAAGGGGGAGCTCCGGCTAGTTCTTCCGGAAATAAAGACAGCCAGGAAAACAGTTCAGCAAATCAATCTGGAGCACCTTCTAAAGAAAGTTATGCCACTGGTCATGCTTCTCCGGCAGCTGCCAAGATTATTGCCGAAAGAGGCCTTGATGCCTCTCAAATTAAAGGCACCGGTAAAGACGGCCGTATTACCAAAGAAGACGCAGAAAACGCCAAAATTCCTTCCAAAGAAGCTCCGAAGCAACCAAGCACAGCCGGTACTTCTACCAGCATTGCCCATAGCACTGAAGGAAGAGGAGAAAGAAGGGAAAAAATGTCTTCGCTAAGAAAGACGGTTTCCAGAAGGCTAGTTTCTGTGAAAAACGAAACGGCTATGCTCACCACCTTCAACGAGGTGAACATGAAGCCTATTATGGATTTGAGAAAGCAATACAAGGAGAAGTTCAAGGAGAAGTATGAGGTAAACCTTGGCTTTATGTCTTTCTTCACCAAAGCCGTTACGATGGCCCTGAAAGAATGGCCTGCCGTAAACGCTCAAATTAATGGCGATGAAATAGTTTACCACGACTACGTAGACGTTTCCATTGCTGTATCGGCTCCAAAAGGATTGATGGTTCCTGTTATAAGAAATGCAGAAACCTTAAGCTTTGACCAGATAGAAAAAGAAGTGGTAAGACTGGCTACCAAAGCCCGCGACAATAAGCTTACTATCGATGAAATGACCGGAGGAACCTTTACCATTACCAATGGAGGTATCTTTGGCTCTATGCTATCTACTCCAATCATTAATGCTCCTCAGTCGGCCATACTTGGTATGCACAACATTGTGGAGCGGCCCATGGCGGTTAATGGCGAGGTAAAAATCCTACCTATTATGTATGTAGCTCTTTCTTATGATCACAGAATCATTGATGGTCGTGAGTCAGTGAGCTTCCTTGTAAGAGTGAAGGAATTGTTGGAAGACCCAACCAGACTGTTGCTCGGTGTTTAGCCTGGATTATCTGATACCCGGCCCGGCCGGCAGATAGAAATCCATGAACACATACACAAAAACATGGAGTGGCTGTTTAGAAAAAGTAACAACCCTAACGGTTGAAGTTTATACCCTGAACGGGCACATTCGTGATAATGAAAGGATTAGGCTAACGAGTCAAATCAAAAGAGCTGCCTTGTCAGCTTCATTAAAGATTGCAAAAGGTGCTGGCGATAGTTCAGGTGAAGAACTCGACCAGCTTAATGGATTAGCCCAGAATTCTACTTTAGAGTAGAAACAGAACTAATCATAGCCGAGAGGCTCAGGTTTCTAACGGGAGACGCAACGTAAGTTCTCCAAAGAACTAATGAGCTTGTTCGAACGACAAAAGTCTCAAAAACAAACCCATCTAAGTACCATGTACTTAGAACTAAATACGACAATATGAAATACGATGTAACAGTTATTGGTTCAGGCCCTGGTGGATATGTAGCAGCAATCAGATGCGCTCAGCTAGGCATGAAAACTGCCATCATAGAAAAATACGATACGCTTGGTGGAACCTGCCTGAATGTAGGCTGTATACCCTCCAAAGCTCTACTCGATTCTTCCGAGCATTACCACAACGCTGCCCACACCTTTAAGACACACGGTATTGAGTTAGACAATCTAAAGGTAAATCTCGATCAAATGATTGAGCGCAAAAGAGGGGTGGTAAAGGACAATGTGAATGGCATTTCTTTTTTAATGAAGAAAAACAAAATAGACGTGCACCACGGCCTGGGTTCGTTCATAGACAAAACGCATATTAAAGTTACCGATAAGGATGGTAAAGAAACCACTGTGGAAACTGATAAGGTAATTATTGCCACCGGTTCTAAACCCGCCTCTCTTCCCTTTATAGAAATTGATAAGAAAAGAATCATTACCTCTACCGAAGCCCTTGAACTCAAAGAAGTGCCAAAACACATGATTGTGATTGGTGGTGGAGTAATTGGTATGGAGCTGGGCTCGGTTTATGGCAGACTAGGAGCTGAAGTTTCTGTGGTTGAGTTTATGGATGAGATCATTCCTTCTATGGACAGCACTATGGGAAAAGAACTAAAGAAGTCGCTGAAGAAGCTAGGCTTCAACTTCTATTTGGGTCATAAAGTAACTGAGGTAAAGAGCACCGCCAAAACGGTAACGGTAAAGGCCGAGAACAAAAAGGGTGAAACTGTAGAAATTAAAGGCGACTATTGCCTGGTTTCTATAGGCCGAAAGCCTTACACTGAAGGTTTAGGACTGGAAAATGTGGGGATCAAAACAGACGACAGAGGCAGAATAGAAGTAGACGAGCACCTCAAAACTTCTGCCGATAACATTTATGCTATTGGCGATGTAATTAAAGGGGCTATGCTCGCTCACAAGGCTGAAGAAGAAGGTTCGTTTGTAGCAGAAGTAATGGCCGGGCAAAAGCCGCACATTAACTACAACCTGATTCCAGGAGTGGTATATACCTGGCCTGAAGTAGCCGCTGTAGGCTACACTGAAGAGCAACTCAAAGAGAAAGGCATTGCGTACAAAACAGGATCATTCCCTTTCAAGGCATCGGGCAGAGCCAGGGCCTCTATGGATACTGATGGACTTGTGAAAGTGCTGGCCGACAAAAACACCGATGAGATTCTCGGTGTTCATATGATTGGCCCAAGAACAGCCGATATGATTGCAGAAGCCGTAGTGGCCATGGAATACAGAGCCAGTGCAGAAGACATTGGCCGCATGTCTCATGCGCATCCAACTTACACCGAAGCGTTTAAAGAGGCCTGTTTGGCAGCCACCGACAACAGAGCGCTGCATATTTAAGGCCACATAAAACCAACTTACTTCATAGAGGAGGCTGTAGTAACGGTCTCCTCTTTTGTTTTGCGCAATACAAGAGGGTATTGAGAGCCTATTCCCAGGTCTAATCCTTCAGTATTCATGAGCACCAAAGTAGTGCGTTGGTAAGAAGTGAACTGCGCCATAACCTTACGGCTCACATTACCATCAGTCAAATGAATAGCCAGGCCCAATGCTCCAACGGGTTGAATATTCTGAACCATTTTAGTTCCCGATGGCGTCTGCAAGGCCATGCCTTCTTCTACCTGTTTAAACCCAACCATAAACTGGTCGTTAGGAGCCTTCTCAGGAGCCCACCGACCCAAAAGTGCCTGGCTGTGCTGTGCCAGTGCCTCTTCTTGCTTTTTATCGGCAAAGAGATATGTCTCGTTAGCGCATGAAAATGCGGCAACAAGTAAGGTTAAAAGAGCGATAATTTTTTTCATAGTTCTGGTCTTTCCAAAACTTATTACAAAGGCCCTTCCACATTTTGCCCAATGAGTTCTTCTGCACAATCTTGGTAATCACCTTAAGCTCAAGAAAACCCAGTCGACTGATTATTAAATAGTTAACGCCAGATATTTCAAAACAAAAAAAAGAGTATGCCTATCAGACATACTCTTTTTTCAGCTTCCTAAAAACCCAATATGGACTAAATTCCCAATATGAGATTACAGGTTAAATAAATGTTGATTCAAGACTTTAAGTGCATGTTCTTTATTAGTACTATCAGTCAGTAATGAAATATTGTGTCTGCTGCCCCCATAAGAAATCATTCGGATAGGGGTATCCTTTAGGGCATCGAATATATTGCTCACTATACCCTTCTGTTCGGCCACAAAATTACCCACAATGCAAATTATAGTTTGGCCTTTGTCTACTTCCACCTGTCCAAACTGACTTAGCTCTGCCACAATCTTGTCTAAAAACTCATCGTGATCTATAGTTACCGAAACGGCCACCTCAGAGGTGGTGATCATATCAATAGGTGTTTTGTATTTCTCGAATATCTCGAAAATTCTTCGCAGAAAACCATAGGCCAGAAGCATTCGGGTAGACTTCACTTTTATAGCAGTAATACCATCCTTAGCCGCCACAGCTTTTACATCGGCCGAAATGGTGGAGGTGCTGATCACTGTTCCTTTGGCCTCGGGCTGCATGGTGTTGAGCAGCTTGACCGGGATTCCATATTTTTGAGCAGGCCAGATCGATGCCGGATGCAATATTTTGGCTCCAAAGTAAGCCAGCTCAGCCGCTTCATCGAACGACAGCTCCGCTATGGGATAGGTCTTATCTACCACGCGAGGGTCGTTATTATGCATGCCATCAATATCCGTCCAAATCTGCACCTCATCGGCACGAATAGCCGCCCCTACTAACGAGGCTGTATAGTCACTTCCTCCACGCTGAAGGTTATCTATTTCTCCCTTGTGGTTTTTGCATATATAGCCCTGAGTAATGAACAGGCCACAGTTGGCAAACTGGTCGATCTTTGCCTGCAGGTGCTTGGAGATATACTCCAAATCAGGCTCATGGTCCTCATTGGTTCGCATAAACTCCAAGGCCGGTAAAAGCTGCACCTCAATATTTCGCTCTTGTAACAATAGGGTGAAAAGCTTGGTAGACATTAGCTCACCCTGGGCAAGAATATCTCTGCTCAGGGCTTCATTGAACGATATTTTGAGCGTTATTTTTAGAAATTCAAAGTGTTCGTGAATTACCTCCTCTGCCTCTGCCCGTTTCTCTGCGGTACCAAGAAGTTGCTGAATAAACTGGTTGTAGTGTAGCCTTAGTGAATTGATCTTCTCCATAGCCTCCTCTCGTCTATCGGCCGCCAAAGACTCGCCTATACTCACCAGACTATTGGTAGTGCCTGAAAGTGCCGATAGCACCACTACCTTACGCTCTGAGTCTCTCGTTATAAGATCGGCCACTGCATGCATGCGCTCCGGCCTGCCCACAGAAGTTCCTCCAAATTTGTATACCTGCATGGTTTTTCGAAAACAATTAGAAGCCCAACATTTTAATTGCGGTTATGGCCGCTTCATCGCCCTTGTTGCCATATTTACCTCCTGCTCTGTCGAGCGCTTGTTTCTTAGTGTTGGGGGTGAGTACACCAAAAATTACCGGCTTATTATACTTGAGCGACACATTGGTAATGCCATGGGCCACGGCATCACATATAAAATCGAAATGTTTCGTTTCTCCCTGAATGACACAGCCAATACAGATTACTGCATCAACTGAGTTATCTTGAGCCATCCATTGTGCGCCCAGTGTCAGCTCAAAGCTTCCGGGAACATTTTTTCTGATAATGTTCTGTTTAGAGGCTCCGTGCTGTATCAACGTACTGTAAGCTCCATGGTAGAGCGCTTCTGTAATTTCTTCGTTCCACTCAGACACCACAATGGCAAACTTACGTTCGCCAATGGGCTTTATGTTTGTGCTGCTGTATTCGCTAAGGTTTTTTTCGTTAGATGCCATTTTCTTATGAATAAAAAAAGGTAAGACATGTGCCTTACCTTTCTCGTTAATTTTTTGTTTTTATTAACGCCCGGCAAGGACTTCCAAACGTGATTTCTGCTTTCGTGCTTCCATTACTTCGGGAGCATTTTTATACTCCTTTACAATCTTATCTAAGGCGGCTATAGCGGCCTTAAGATCAGAGGCCTTTTCATGGGCCAGTGAAGCCTTTAATAAGTATGCCGGAGAAAAATACGAATCGTCTACTGTGTTAGCTGCTTTCTCGTAGCTATCGGCAGCTTTTGTAAAGTTGCCTAACTCCATGTAGGCATCGCCAATAAGGCTGTATGCCCTGCCCTGAACCAAAATTTCAGAAGTAGAGAATCCTTTTAAGTATTCGAGAGCTTTTTCAAAGTCTCTTTGCTTCAGGTAGCTGGCACCGGCATAGAAGTGAGCCAAGTTAGCTACCTCTGTTCCGCTGTAAATATCCATAATGTCCAAAAAGCCCAGGTTTCTACCATCGCCAAGAAGTGCTAGCTCCAGGCTATCGCTCTCGTAGTAATACTGTGCCTGAAAAATTTCGTTTTGAGCATCGATATTGCGCTGCTGTGTGCGGTAATTCCAAAGGAAGATACCACTAGCCAATACAATAACTGCCAAACCAACGATTGCCCCCACAAAACCCACCGGGCCTACTTCTTTCTTGAACTTTTCAATAGTGCCTTCGGGCTTGTTAGTGCTTTTTCCTTCTGATGAAGTTTTCTCCGCCATCTCTCTCAAAAATTAGGTCGCAAATATAAAGAAATTGTTGTAAAACAAAGGGTTAAAACCTATTCAGTGATGAACGGGTAATCTTCCTGAACGTAAACATCTTTGTAAGCTTCTGAAGGATCTGGATAAGGAGACTCCTCTCCAAACTTCACACACTCTTCTACCTGAGCCTTTATTTTAGTGTCTATTTCTTTGAGCTCCTTTTCGGTGGCCCACTTGTTTTCAAGAATCTTAGACTTCACATATTCTATGGGGTCACGATCCTTATATTCGTTCAGCTCCTCTTTGGTTCTGTACTTAGCCGGATCCGACATTGAATGCCCTTTGTATCGGTAGGTTCTAAACTCCAACAAAGTTGGTCCATCACCTCTTCTGGCTCTATCGGCAGCCTCTTCCACGGCCACGTGAACATTTTCCGGATTCATGGCATCTACCGGAGCAGATGGCATGTCGTAGGCCTCACCCAGGGTGTAGAGTTCTGTTACGTTCGATGTGCGTTGCACAGAAGTACCCATAGCATATCCGTTGTTTTCAATAACAAAAATCACGGGCAACTTCCAGGTCATGGCCATATTGAGTGCTTCATGAAAAGCTCCCTGACGCACGGCACCGTCACCCATCATACAGATACACAGGTTATCGGTTTTGTTATACTTCTCGGCAAAAGCAATACCAGCTCCAAGCGGCACCTGGCCACCTACTATTCCGTGTCCACCAAAGAATCCTTTCTCTCTGTCGAACATGTGCATAGATCCGCCTTTACCTTTGGAAATTCCGGTGGCTTTGGCCATAAGTTCGGCCATAACCTTCTTTGGGTCAGAACCCAGAGCCAAAGGCTGGCCATGGTCTCTGTACGCGGTAATCCACTTATCGCCCTCTTTTAGAGCAGTAACTGCTCCGCTCGAACAAGCTTCCTGCCCAATATATAAATGACAAAAACCTCTAATTTTCTGCTGGCCGTAAAGCATTCCCGCTTTCTCCTCGAACCTTCTCTGCAAAAGCATGTTTTCGTACCAAAACATGTAAGTCTCTTTCGAAAACTTAGACTCTTTTTTTGCTTTAGCTTTAGTGCTACCTTTTGCTGCTGCCATGTATTGTTTTTTAAAAGGTTGAAACCTTTAATTCTCAATCGTTTAAATAGGAGTGCGAAAATAAGACAAAAACGTTCAACTTTGAAATTAAATCGGCTTTCGGTTAGAAAATGCATCTTCAATTCATTCGACTCATTCAGTATAAAAACTATAAAGAAGCTCATGTGGCCTTTTCCAGCCAGATAAACTGTTTTCTGGGAGAAAACGGTAGTGGCAAAACCAATTTGCTGGATGCCATTTTCTATCTGTCTTTTACCAAAAGTGCCGACCAAGCCCAAGACCTGCAGTGTATTTTACACGAGGCAGACTTCTTTTCTATAAAGGGCACTTTTTCTCAAAACCAAAAAGAACGGACAGTGCTTTGTGCCTATCAGGCAGGCAAAAAAAAGAGCATCAAGCTGGATAACAAACCCTACAAACGGGCTAGTGAACATATTGGCAAGTTCCCTACAGTGCTTATTGCTCCAAACGATACCGATGTAATCAGAGGTACTAGCGAAGACAGACGTAAATTTTTCGATGCCATTATTTCGCAGGTCAATCAAGGCTATCTAAACAACCTTATCGCCTACAACCACGCGCTGAAACAAAGAAATAGTTTGCTGAAACAGTTTGCCGAGCAAGACCGCTTCGATGCCGACTTACTGGAGCCTTTTACCAAGCAGTTGCTCGATTTAGGTCAAAAGGTGTATGAGGTACGTAAGGAGTTTATAGCGGTATTTAAGCCATTATTGGTAGAGCACTATGCCATGTTGAGCGGACAACGGGAGACCATAGAAATAGACTATGAGTCTGATTTTTCGGAGGGAATTGAAGAGAAGTTCCGTCATTCGCAGAAAAAGGATCTTATTCTTAAAAGAACAAACAGGGGCACACATAAAGATGAATTTGTTTTTCTAATGGACGGAAAGCCAGTAAAGAAATTTGGGTCTCAGGGACAGCAGAAATCATATCTGATAGCGCTTAAACTAGCCAACTTCGATTTCCTTAAAAATGAACTGGGCGTAAAGCCCATTCTCTTGCTCGATGATATATTCGATAAGCTAGACGACCTACGCATTGAAAAGCTAATTCAGATGGTAGCCTCAGATGCTTTCGGGCAAATTTTCGTTACCGATGCACGACCAGAACGCTCTATCTCCATTTTTGAGAAGATTAAGCAAGAACATAAGTTTTTTACCGTAAGCCAGGGTAAGGTTGAGGTAAGGAAACAAATTCAGTAAGTTCTTACGTATAAGTAACCTGTATCAAAAACCCAAACCTTATGAAAATTGCCAAAACCCTTACCTATACCTTTTTCGCTCTGTTGATTACAACCGGCTCTGCAATGGCGGATCACGGAGGCTACGACTGGCTTAAGCAGCGATTGGAAGCCAGTAAGGCATATACCCTCGCTGTTTTGGAGGCTATGCCGGAAGAGAGCTACAACTTTAAACCCAACGATGAACAACGAACTTTTGCGGCCCAAGCTTATCATATTGCCTACAGTATAGACTATTTTCACAGAGCTTTTGCCAATGGGGGGCAAGCGCAATGGGCTCCAGGCGATGAAAACAGCAAATCTAAAAAAGAACTCATTGAGTGGGCCAAAACCAAGTTTGATGAAATGAATGCCTTCATTTTAGCCCAGGAAAATAATGACCAGCTCACAGCCGGACTCATCTCTTATCTCGATCATAATGCCCATCACAGAGGACAGATTGTAACCTATTTGAGAATGAAAGGCATCAATCCACCGCAGTACCGTTGACCAAGCTGCCCTGCGGACGCCTCCTCTAAATTGAGGGAGAATTGATAATGTCGAGCCACCTGACAAAGGTGGTTTTTTTGTGTCTTTTAAGAAACAAATTTCATAATTGTAGAAATTGATGCTAAGTTTGTTCTACAAATACGAAAATTGAAAAGATGAAAGGAACGCAGCTAGGTGAATTTGAAGAGTTAGTTCTTTTAATTGTCGGGGTGCTTTATCCCGAAGCCTACGGCTTGAGTATTCGGGAAGAAATCATTAACCAGACCAAGCGAAAAGTTGCTATTGGTGCCGTGCATTCTGCCCTAAGCCGGTTGGAGGATAAAGGCTTTTTAAAGTCTGAATTAGCCGAAGCCACCCATGAGAGAGGAGGCCGTAGAAAGCGCATTTTTACCATTACCGCAGAAGGTAAAAAGGCTCTCCAGAAAAACCATGAACTCAGAAACTCGCTGTTCAATCAGATACCAAATATGGCCTTAAAACTCGCCAAGCTTGTCTAACAACAAACCACTTTATAGCCCTCCAACCCTTGGAAGCCAGTTGCTTCGTTGGTTTTGCAAAGATCGTCTTCTGGAAGAAATAGAAGGAGACCTCCTTGAGTACTATCAAATAGAGCGCGAAGCAAAACCAAAGTGGAAAGCTAACCTGCTCTACTGGTTTCATCTCTTTCATTTTTTACGCCCCTTTGCTCTAAAGAAAATTGGTCAAAACTCAAACATAATTATCATGTACAGAAGCTATTTCAAATTTGCCTGGCGCGGAATGATGCGCCATAAAATGCAGACAAGTTTCCACTTGCTGGGCCTAGTATTGGCCTTTACCGTTTGCGGACTCATTTACCTGCATTTAAAATTCGAGACCTCGTATGACTCTCACCATAAAGATGCAGACGACATTTATCGTATTGCCTGGATGAATGAAAATCCACAAACCCGTACGCCTCACCCCATGGCTCAGGCACTGGTTAGTGAGTTTCCAGAAGTTGTAAAAGCAGTGACTTTTTCCCCAATCTATGGTCCGGGTTTAACCAAAGACGTCATTCTCATTACACATGATGCCTCTAACGTGACTCATGAAATCACAGACGGATATTTTGCAGACACCACCTTTTTCGATGTGTTTACTTATGAGCCGATATATGGAAACCCAAAACAAGCGCTTCAGAATGAATGGGCAGTTGTTCTCTCGGAGTCTACAGCTAAGCGGTTTTTTGGTGATGAAGACCCCGTTGGTCAAAGACTATCTTTCAACGGAATGGTAGATCTTTTGGAAGTAGCTGCTGTGGTTAAAGATGCGCCTAAAGCATCTCATTTTCGCTTTAACTTTATGCTTTCTTACGTTACTTTAAAGTCACTTCCTTTTAACGACCCCTGGCTTTCATGGGACGATTTCGGGCATTTCAACTATGTGAAACTTAGCCCGGGAACAAACCCAGAAGTGGTAGAGTCTAAAATCCCCAATTGGATTCCGAAGTACCTCAATTGGTCAGAGGACAATATTGAAAGTTTAAAGGCCGGAGAAATTGGTTTCAAGCTTCAACCCATTCAAGACATTCATTTGCACTCCAATATTCGATGGGAACTTGAACCAAATGGTAGTTATAGTTATCTGATTATTTACGGAGTTAGCGCTCTTTTCATACTGCTCATTTCTATCATCAACTTTGTGAATCTGAACACAGCAAGGGCTGCTCAACGCCTAAAAGAAGTTGGAGTGAAAAAGACCCTTGGCGCATTCAGATCTCAAATCTTTACCCAGTTCAGTATAGAGGCTTTAGTAACTACTTTTCTGGCGTTGATACTTTCGGTTTTTGTAATGAATTGGTTGGAAACGCCATTCAATAATTTGGTGAATGGAAGCATTGCTATCGAAAACTTATGGAAGACCGAAACGGTAACCTTTATGATGCTTACAGCAATTTTTACGGCAATTGTTTCGGCTCTTTATCCCTCAGTTTATCTCAACTCTTTCGAAGCAGGAAGTATTCTTCGTGGACTGAAGCTGAGCAAGCTTGGTGGTTCGAACCTCAGAAATGGTTTGCTTGGAGTTCAGCTTGTGGCTACAGTGATTCTTATTAGTGGTAGTCTGATCATTCGTAATCAGATTCAGTTTCTTAAAGATAAAGACCTCGGTTTCGATCAGGATAATTTAATGGTGCTTACCATTGTGGGGCAAACCTACAGTCAGAAAATAAGAACATTAAAATCGGAGTTAGAGTCTATTTCGGGAATAGGCGAGACATCCGTGGTGTCAAACGTTCCGGGAGGGCAGTTCAACCAGCATCCATTGTACATGGAGGAGAATCCGCAATTGAGAGTTGATGCCTCTGAAATGTTCGTAGATAAAGATGTTGCCAGCACACTGAATCTGGAAATGGTAGAGGGCCGAATGCTCGATGATGTGTTTGCAGCAGATTCTGCAGGTACTGCATTTGTACTCAACGAAACAGCCGTTCGGGAATTGAACGTGCAGGATCCGGTTGGCAAACAGCTTTTTTGGGTGAATAATGAAGAGCTGGTAAAAGGCACTGTTGTAGGTGTGGTTAAAGATTTCCATTATAACTCTCTTCATGTTCCGATTAGGCCGATCATTATGATGATGAACCAGAATGCCTACAACCATTTAATCGCCAAATTCGACCCAAATAGCTTGCCTCAGATCATGGAGCAGGTTGAAGAAAAATTCACTGAGATTGTTCCCGAGGTCGACTTCAGTTATAGGTTTTTAGATAGCCAAATTGAAGAGCTTTACCAGGAAGAAGCTCGCACTTTTAGGCTTACAGTAATACTTTCTGCCATTTCCATATTCCTGGCCTGCGGAGGATTGCTAGGTGTAATATCCATTGTAATCCGCCAAAGGGTAAAAGAAATTAGCATTAGAAAGGTACTTGGTGCATCGGCCAAAAACATTCTATGGCTCATAAACCTAAAATACCTTCTTATAGCTGCCATAGCTCTCTTAATAGCCATACCTGCCTCCGTGATTTTCATGCGCAATTGGCTCAGTAACTTTACCTACCAGGCGGGCATAAGCCCTTTGGTGTATGGCGTCACTTCTGTAGGAATATTAATGCTCATTGGTTTGACCATAAGCCTCATTTCCATTAAAACCATTAAAGCTAACCCAGCCAACAACCTAAGGAGCGAATAACTCTCAATAGAGGCTGCCTCAAAACTTGTCATCTCAACTTGTCTACCAACTGGTAAGTTCAGGGTGACGCTCACCTAGCTTTTGAGACAGCCTCTTGCTTTTTATTGAAAGGCACAAAACTCAATTCCTATGCCAACCGGCCGGCAATCTTGATCAAACCTTTAACAGCAACAGGCACTAAATCGAGGCAATAAAAACTACATTTAGGAAATTTTAATTTTTTACTTTCATCAAAAAAACTACATTTAGGAATTAATTTCAATTATGAAGAAATATCAACTGGGTGAATTTGAGGAATACGTACTTCTAACAGTGGGCGTATTGCATGGCGATGCCTACGGGGTTTCAATCAAAGAGGAAATAGAAAAACGCCTGAAAAGAAAGGTTTCTATAGGAGCCCTTCAGTCTGCACTCAGACGAATGGAAGAGAAGGGGTTCATAGTTTCGGAGCTGGGAGAAACAACCAAAGCCAGAGGAGGAAAGCGTAAGCGCTACTTCAAAATCACAGCTTTTGGCAAAAAGGCACTGGACTACAACATGCAAACCCGAATGGAGCTTTACAAAGAGATTCAGAACGTGGCGCTTCAATACAAACTATGCTAAAAAGCCTCGGTGAGAAAATATTCAGGCTGTACTGTCACCCCGATTTTGCAGAAGACATTCTGGGAGATCTGGAAGAGTATTATGAGCACAACTTAAACGTAAAAGGACAGGCCTATGCCAACCGAAAGTTTTTTATAGATGTGCTGCTTCTTTTCAGAGTGTCACTACTCAGAAGCAATTGGTTAACTCAAAATATAATCTATACAACAATGGTCAAAAACAACATCAAAGTGGCTTATCGGAGCATGATGCGCCACAAATTCTATTCAATGCTCAATCTGCTGGGTTTAGCGGTGAGCATGGCCGCATGCATTTTTATAGCCATGTATGTAAAGCATGAGCTAAGCTACGACAAGCATTTTCCTAATTCAGAACGCATATTTAGAGTAGCCAACTACCTGAAGTTTGCCGATAATGAATTTAACCTGCCAACAGCTCCCGATCCTTTCGCCAAGACGGTTCAGGAAGAGTTTCCTGAAGTAGTAAGGGCAGGTAGAACACGGGGCAACACCAGCATGTTGATTCGGGTGGGAGATCAGTATTTTCAACAGCCACGCATTACCTGGGCCGACCAGGAGTTCATGGACATATTTAGGTTTAGCCTTATTAGTGGAGACAAAGCACATTTGCTGGACGAGCCCAACACCGTGGTGTTGGAAGAATCTACCGCCCGCAAGTTTTTTGGCAATGAAGATCCCATTGGCCAAACCATTCGGGTAGACAATACCACCGACATGAAGGTAACGGGAGTGATTGCCGATATACCGGAAAACACCCATTTCGACTATGATATGTTCATTTCTATGCTCAACCGGGAAGACGCCCGCCAGAACTTCTGGCTAAGCAATAATTTTGTAACCTATGTGGAGCTGCAAAACCCCGATCAGCAAGCTGCCTTCGATGGCAAAATGCTGGATTTCCTCATTAAACACATGGGGCAGCAAGTACAGCAATTTATGGGGGCCGACATGCAGGAAGGTCTGGATGCCGGAGCCATGGACATTCGCTATTACCTACAGCCGCTCAAAGACATACACCTGTACTCCTCACTCGATTTTGAGTTGGGCGAAACGGGCACCATTCAAAATGTGTATTTCTTCAGCATAATAGGTGCATTTATTCTACTAATTGCCTGCATCAATTTCATGAACATGGCCACTGCCCGGGCGGCCATAAGAGCCAAAGAAGTAGGGGTTAGAAAAGTGCTTGGCTCCATGAGGCACCAACTCATTGGCCAGTTTATCACTGAAGCAATACTAAATGTATCGCTGGCCATGGTATTTGGCATTCTGCTGGTTTATGCTTTCCTACCCGCGTTCAATGAGCTCACCGAGAAGTCTATGGAAAACCCCATTTTTGGCACCGGTGGTCTGTGGCCCTACCTTTTATTAGCCACCTTTGTAGTAGGCCTGCTGGCCGGTTCTTACCCGGCCTTCATACTTTCTTCTTTTAGCCCGGTAAAGGTACTTAAAGGTCAAATCACCAAAGGAAAAGCCTCAAAATGGCTAAGAAACACTTTGGTAATTGTTCAGTTTGCTATTTCCATTTTCCTCATTGTCGGTTCATTGATGGTATACCAACAGTTGAGCTTTCTGCAAAACAAGCAACTGGGCTTTAATAAAGATCAAATTCTCATTGTACACGAAACTCAACTTCTGGGAGAACAACTCAACGCTTTCAAAACAGAGTTGGAACGCAACCCAATGGTTGAAGGCGCTAGCGTGAGCGGTTACATTCCTGCAACGGATGCACTCAATGACTTTCCTTTTTTGCGCGAAGAAGCTTCTTCGCCAGACGAAGCTGTTTCTACCCAAAATTGGTATGTAGACGAAGACTATGCACGGGTTTTTGACATAGAGTTGGTAGCCGGTAGGTTTTTCGACAAAGACCTTGCTTCAGACTCTTCGGCCGTTATTGTCAACGAAACAGCCCTTAAACGCTTTGGATACACCGAAAATCCAATCGGCAAGCGGATTAAAACACTGGAAGGTGTGGTCAACAATCGATCCGAGACTTTTACCATTATTGGTGTAATGAAGGATTTTCACTTTAGAAACATGACCACCAACATTACCCCTCATGCCTTGTTTTTGGGCAAAAGCAACAGCGCATTGAGTATTCGCTTTGCACCCGAAGCTGCCGCTGAGGTAGTCGATTACGCTCAAAACACCTGGGACAACTTTGCCGGTGGGCAGCCCTTCGAATATTCCTTTCTGGATCAGATTTTTAAAAATCAGTTTAGAAGCCAGCAACGAGTGAAAACAATCTTTATGGTTTTTGCCATTTTAGCCATAACCATTGCTTGTTTGGGTCTTTTTGGTTTGGCAGCTTTTGTAACCGAGCAACGTCAAAAAGAGATTGGTATACGCAAAGTACTAGGTGCCTCTACCTTTACCCTACTTACCCTGCTGTTCAATAATTTTACCTGGCTTATTTTACTGTCGGCTGCTCTGGCCATTCCACTGGCCTGGTGGTATATGGAAGATTGGCTGAGTGCGTATCCGTTTAGAATAGCCATAGATCCGCTTATTTTCCTGGCAGGAACAGCAGGAGTGCTGATTATTTCATGGCTAACGGTTGGCTACCAGTCGTTAAAAGCGGCTCGTAGAAACCCGGTAGACAATTTGCGATATGAGTAGATAGGAACAATCCAGAAATTGTCTCCTTAAAACTGCAACCATTTGGGTTTTTTGAGGTCTGTGTAATGAATTCAGGCAGAAATCGTCTTCCGACTGAATTCATTTTTTGGTCAAAAAACTCAAACCATGCTACAAACAATCATTAAAACTGCTCTGCGCATTTTCTGGAAGGAACGTGCCTATGCTTTTCTCAATGTTCTTGGACTAACGGTTGGCATAACAGCCAGCATGCTGCTATTCCTCTATGTGCAAAGCGAACGATCGGTCGATCAGTTTCATCAGGACATAGATCGCATCTATCAGGTAATGGAAAACCAGGATTACTCGGGGACAATTTTCACCACCTCGGCCAATCCCGGACCGCTAAAAGATGCTCTGAAAGCGGAAATGCCTGAGGTAGAATATTTTAGCCAACTCACTTGGGAGCAGGAGCGCCTGTTTTTACACAACGGACAGAGTTTTAAGGAGCGAGGCCGGGTGGCCAGTGAAGATTTCTTCCATATTTTCAGCAACGAATTTATAGAAGGAACACGCGAAAACTCGTTGACCGAACCTTCGGTACTTTACCTTTCGAAAAGTCTCAAAGAAAGAATTTTTGGGCAAGAACCTGCTATTGGGCAAACCCTGACGGTAAATGGTTGGGGTGAATACAAAGTGGGAGGAGTATATGAAGATGCTCCCCTGAACGCTTCCTTAAAATTCGACTTTGTACTGCCTTACGCTCCGTGGGGAGAACGAAATGCCTGGTTGCAAGACTGGGGCAACAATGGCATTCGCGGAGTGGTAAAACTCCAGGCCGGTGTAGATTACCAGGAGTTTAATAAGAAAATAAAAGGCTACGTAAAGGAGAAAAATGAGGGTTCGGTGGTAGACCTTTTTCTTTTTCCTTTCAAAGACATGTACCTGAAAGAAAGCTTTGAAAATGGCAAGGCTTCAGGTGGTCGCATTGTGTATGTAAGGCTGTTTAGTATTGTAGCGGTTTTCATTCTGGTAATTGCATGCATAAACTTTATGAACCTGGCCACCGCCCGTTCTACCAAACGAGCCAAAGAGGTAGGGGTAAAAAAAGTGGTGGGTTCATCGCGCAGACAACTGGTCTTTCAGTTCATTGGCGAGTCGGTGCTCATGTCCATTATTTCGGCAATCCTTTCCGGCCTGCTTGTGGCCCTGCTTGTGCCTTCGCTCAACGAGCTTATTAATGGTCATTTAAGCTTCAATTTTGAGAACATCAACCAATTGGCACTGCTACTGGGTCTTGGTTTGGTAGTGGGCGTACTAGCGGGCAGCTACCCGGCAGTCTTCCTGTCGGGCTTCAAACCCGTTAGTGTGTTAAAAGGAAGTTTCAAAACTTCAGGTTGGTCTAACGGACTGCGCAAAGGGTTAGTCATTGTTCAGTTTGTCATTAGCACCTTTCTAATTATCTCCACACTGGTTATTCATGAGCAAATGGAGTTTGTGAAGAATAAAAACCTGGGCTACAACAAGGAAAACATTGTTTACTTACCAATTGAGGGCGACCTTGCCAGTGAAGAAAGCGCTCGCCTGTTTATGGCACGGGTGCTAGACAACCCTAACTTCAGCAACATTACCGTTTCTAGCAATACGCCCATCAATATTGGCTCTTCTACCTCCGGAGGATATCGATGGGAAGGCAAAACGGAGGAAAACGAAACCTTGTTCAACGTTTTGCAGGTAGGCCATAACTTTATTGAAACCCTGAATATGGAAATTATTGAGGGAAGAAGTTTTGACCCTAACCTGGCTACCGATTCGCTGCACGTAATTATTAATGAGCAGACCGCAAAGGCCATGAATGTAGAAAACCCACTTAATTATCCCATTACTTTCTGGGGCAGAACGGGTAAGGTAATTGGTATTGTAAAGGACTTTCACTTTAGCTCTCTTCACCAAAGCATTGACCCGATAGTTATTTCTCTAAGACCGGAAAATGCCAGCTATTTCATTGCCAAAATGGATGGGGGCAATACTCAGGCAGGAATAGAATACCTGGAAAACCTGGCCAAAGAGATGAACCCCAACTATCCGTTTACTTATAATTTTCTGGATGAGAGCTATGAGAATTTATACCGTGGAGAAACAACCATTGGGTTGTTGGCCAACTATTTCTCAGGCATAGCTATTTTTATTTCTTTATTGGGTCTTTTTGGGCTTGCCAGCTTTGCAGCCGAGCAGCGCATAAAAGAGATAGGCATACGTAAAGTACTTGGAGCCAGCCTTGGCAGCCTGATGCTTATTATGTCTAAGAGTTTTTTGGTGCTGGTAGGCATTGGTTTTGTCATTGCAGCGCCTTTATCCAATTGGTTCATGAACGACTGGCTTAATGGCTTTGAATACAGAATTGCTATTGGAACCGTGGTTTTTGTGTTGGCAGGAGCAGCCGCACTTTTCATTACTGTGCTCACGGTGAGTTACCATGCACTAAAAGCCGCAAGCACCAACCCGGTTAAGAGCTTACGCTACGAATAGCCACGCATGCAAAGATTCGGTACTTAGGCAGAGACCGAATCTTTGCTTACCATATGCGCTAAGATTATTTGAGCATGAACTCGTGTGTTTTCAATAAACAATTTGCTGGTTTGTAAGCCGGCATTAATAACTCCCGCCACATATACTCCCGGTAATGGGGTCTCATGCGTTTCAGGGTTGTGCAAAGGCGTTTTGTCCTCATCATCAGATATGGGTAGCCCAAGTTGCTCAAACAGCTTATAATTAGGCATGTAGCCTGTCATAGCCAGCACAAAGTCATTGGCTATAATACGCTCTCCTTCAGGAGTGTCCAGTACTACCTCCGAAGGCCGTATCTCCACAATTCTCGAATTGAAATACGCCTTTATACTACCTTCCTTAATTCGGTTCTCTATGTTGGGTCTGATCCAATATTTTACTTTAGGATATATTTCCTGCTCTCGAATCACCATTGTTACCTCTGCACCTTTGTAGTAGGTTTCTAAGGCTACATCGCAAGCCGAATTGGCGGCTCCTACAACCACAACTTTCTGATCTACATAGGGGTGTGGATCATCATAGAAGTGTTTTACTTTTTTAAGTTCTTCTCCTGGCACATTGAGCAGGCGTGGGGTATCATAAAAACCGGTGGCCACCACCACATGGCGGCCCTCGTAATCTCCTTTAGATGTATGCAAAAGATAGTTTGCTCCATTGCGCTTCATGCTCAGCACCTCCGTATACAATTGTATTCGGAGCCCCCAACTTTCCTGTACTCTTCTAAAATATTCCAGAGCCTCTCTGCGGGTGGGTTTATCGTTGTGAGCAATAAAAGGAACTCCACCTATCTCCAATAAATTAGAGGTAGAAAAGAAGGTCATGTTGGTAGGAAAATTATAAATGGAATTGACCAGTACACCCTTTTCTAACACAATGTATGAGAGCCCGGCCTTTTTTGCCTCTATAGCACACGCCATTCCTATTGGCCCTCCTCCTATAATAATCAGATCGTATGTCAACCTACTGTACTTTTTTGATACACTAACTTAAATGGATTTACTCAGAAGTGCCGCTGGTGCTTGTGATTTTGAGCATAGCAACCACCGACCGAAAGGAGGCTTCCCAGCTCCTTCCATTCATCTTAACTTAAATGAAATAGTGTATGAAAAGTTCTCCTCCCCGCAATTAATTGTGAATTCGATTGCTTTTATGATGAAAGAGCAAGACAAAGGCAGCACTAATAATGACAATATTTTTTACAATGTACTGTCCTTCTATGGTCAATTGAAACGGAAAGGAACGAAAGGTAACTTCGGGCAATACGGCCATTGGCATAATGGTACAAAGCATGTGAAAGAGCAATAACCAAAAAGTAAACCTGAATTCGCGCGTAAACACCAGCATAACGCCTAAAGCTACCTCTAAGAGTGCCAGGCTGGGAAGTATCATGGCGTCAGGCAGTAGTCTCAAGGTTAAAATGTCTACCGTTTCAGAAGCCAGACTTTCAGCAGGGCTTAGGCCGGGAAAGAACTTCAGGCCTCCAAACCACAAAAAAAGCACCCCAATGCAAATTCTGAGAATCTTAAACTGATTGCGCTCTAAAAAAACCGATACTACACGTGCCATATTCCAAAAATTGGCTTCTAATATAGATAAAATGACTAATCAGAAAAGTGATTCTGATCAATCTAATGCCGAAAGTGTGATATCGATGACCTCCTGAAGTTCTCTATTGGAGATTTGCGTTTTACAAACCACTCGAATACCGCTAATTACACTAAAAATAAACCGCGCCAATGACTCGGGAGAGTGGGCCGAAGAGAATTGGCCACTGGCCTGACCTTCTTTAATGAGTTCGGCAAGAACCTGCTCTACCGTCCGTCTGTTTTCTTCCACCATGGCCTGCACTTCTTTATCCATAGTCGCCAGTTCGGTGGTTGAATTCACCACAAAACAGCCCTTTCTGTCTGCATCGGCAATCATGTCGTTGACCAAGTGCTTAAGAAAGTTTTCTATGATTTGCCGGGCGGGCTTTTCAGATCTGATTTCTTCTAAAAACCAGGAAGAAGCATATTGGCGGTAGCGTTTCAGTGCCGCAAGGTACAGACGATGTTTATCGCCCCAGGTATCGTACATACTGGCTCTGTTAATGCCGAGCTCGTCTACCAAATCCTGAATGGAGGTGGCATGATATCCTTTGCGCCAAAAGAGTTGTAGTGCCTTATCCAACACCTCCTGCTCATCAAAATTCTTCTTCCTGGCCATAACGATCTCATTTTCAAATCGATCGTTCCAAAAATAACTAAAATTATCAGATGGTAGCTATCCCGCCATCCACCAAAATCTCTTCTCCGGCTATAAAGGAGGAGTCTGAAGAGGCCAGAAACAATACAGTATTAGCCACCTCATCGGCATTTCCAAATCGCTTCAGCGGTACACGGTTGGCAAAATCTTCTGCCATTAACCTAAGCTGTTCTTCAGTCATTCCCATTTTGTTATAAATGGGTGTTTCCACCGGACCGGGGCTCACTGTGTTCACCCGGATATGGCGTGGAGCCAACTCAGCCGACAAGGTACGGGCAAAACTTCTAACAGCCCCTTTGGTGGCCGAGTATACCGAGCTATTTTCGAAACCTTTGTGAATAACCGCTGAGGCATTAAGCACGATGGTTCCTCCATTGTTCATTAGAGGCAATAGCTTTTTAATGGTGAAGAAAAGGCCTTTTACATTGGTGTTGAAGTGAGCATCGAAAAAGGCCTCATCTACTTGCTCTATCGGTGCAAACCAAGCTATACCTGCATTGGCAAAAAGAATGTCTATTTGGCCATAGCTTGCCTTTAACTTACCCGCAAGTGTATCGATGGCCGCAAGGTCTGAAGTATCGGACTGCACAATTTGAAGGTTGTCATCATCAATCTCTCTTTGTGCTTTTTCCAGTGTTTCCAATGTTCGGCCGGTAATGACAACGCGGGCTCCCTCTCTTAAAAATAGTTTGGCTGTTGCCAGCCCAATCCCTGTACTGCCACCTGTAATGACGGCCACTTTATTTTTTAATTTGCTCATGTTGGTTAATTAGAATGAATGTTCCAAAATTTTAATTACTAATTCAGAACAATCGTTCCAATAAAGAGTTCCAAACGAAGCCGTCTAATGAAACATTTTCAAAAATTCTGCTTTAGGCAGACGCCCAATGGGGAGAATCGAAGTTAGAACTTAACTTTTACTGTACTAATCTGGTCTCCGCGTTTATAATGAACGGTGGTCTCATCACCCGGAGTAAAGGCGCTGAGCGCGCGCATGTAGCTCATCATATCCACTATGGTAGAATCGCCCATTTTTATTACCACATCACCCTTTTGCATGCCAGCCATGGCGGCAGGCTTTCCATCGGTAACACCATCTAACCTCATGCCCTCTCCATCATACAGGTAGTCCGGGACTACACCAAGGGTTACGGTAAAACGTGGTGAGTCTCCACTATTGTCCTGGGTTTTAGTAAACTCAAGCTTCTCTTTGGAATCTAACTCACCCATAAGCCGCTCTATGAAACGAATCACCTTTACCATACCTTCATAATTTATTTTATCGGCATCGTCCGAAGGCTTGTGGTAGTCTTCATGCTGACCGGTGAAGAAGTGCAATACGGGAATATCTTGCAGGTAAAAAGAGGTATGGTCTGATGGCCCAACCCCTGACTCTGAGGTAACCAGCTTCAGCGAGTCATAATTAATTTCATTGAGTACATCTTTCCATACCGGGCTGGTGCCAACACCATTAATGGCCAGGCTTTTTTCTTTATTCAAGCGCCCAACCATATCCATGTTAATCATAAAATTGAGGCTGTCCACAGCCACCGTGGCATTTTTAGAGAAGTAATTGGAACCCCAAAGCCCATTTTCCTCTCCGGAGAAGGCAATGAACAAATAGTTATAGTCTGACTTCTTCTCTTTCAGAATTCTTGCCAATTGAATGAGTGCCGCTGTTCCGCTGGCGTTATCATCGGCTCCATTATGAATGGCCGGTTCTCCCCTATACAAGGAACCCTCACTGCCATAGCCAAGGTGATCGTAATGTGCTCCCAGCACAATAGTAAATGGTTTTCCGTTGTCAATGAAACCTACTACATTTCTACCTGCAATGCCTTCACCGTTGGTTCCAATTACGGCCTGTTCATGTGGATTTGTAGGCTTGTTTACCCGAAAAACCTGAAAGTACTTATCGGTGCCCTTTGGCTTAAGCCCTATTTCTTTGAACTTATCAGCAATGTATCGGGCGGCTAACACCTCACCATCTGTGCCAATAGCACGCCCTTCCAGGTCATCGCTGGCCAAATACTCCACATCCTGTTTGAGTCCGGTTAAAAGTTCTTTATCAGTGGTAAAATCGGTGCAGGCTACAGCGATCAGGGCTATCACCAACACGAACAGTGGCATCTTCATGGCATCGGTTTTAAGGCCAAAGATAATAATGATTATCTTCGCGGCATTATCGAAAATTTCAATTTAATGAAACGTTTCTCCTTCCTGATAGTCGCCTTGGCTATTCTCTCTTGTGGCGGTAAAGAATCTAACCAGTCTTCTACTAGCGAGGCCCGATCGGCCACCGACTCTCTTCTTCTTCACCCCGAAGAGATGAAATACCTTAAGAACATAAGGCAGATTACTTTTGGTGGCAACAATGCCGAGGCTTATTGGAGTTTTGATGACAGGTTCCTGGTTTTCCAAAGTGACTATAAAGAATGGGGAGTGAACTGCGACCAGATTTTTGTGACCGACTGGCGCAACGATGATCTAAAAAACAATAAACCGACAATGGTAAGTACGGGACTCGGCAGAACTACCTGCTCCTACTTTCTACCGGGCAATGAAACCATTGTCTATGGCTCAACTCACTTAGGTGATGAAGCTTGTCCTCCTACACCTGAGCGCAGAGCCGATGGTAAATATGTTTGGCCTATTTATCCGAGCTTTGACATTTTCACTGCTGACCTTGATGGCAATATTATTAGTCAGTTGACCAACGAGCCGGGTTATGATGCTGAAGCAACTGTTTCTCCTAAGGGGGATAAGATTGTCTTTACCTCAATGCGAACAGGCGATCTGGAGCTTTTTACTATGAATATAGATGGTTCGGATGTAAAGCAAATTACCAACGAGTTGGGCTATGACGGTGGTGCATTTTTCTCTCCTGATGGCTCGAAGCTGATTTTTCGCTCTTCCAGGCCAAAAACTGAAGAAGAAATAAAGGAATATAAAGACCTGTTAGCACAAGGGCTTGTAATGCCAACGGATATGGAGCTTTACATTTGCAATGCGGATGGAAGCGACCTAAGGAAACTCACAGATCTTGGCCAGGCCAATTGGGCACCGTTTTTTCATCCTTCAGGGGAGAAAATCATCTTCGCCAGTAATCATACTGCAACGAGAGGATTTCCTTTCAATCTTTATATGATCAACATTGATGGAACCGGATTGACGAGAATCACTCATGACGAGACTTTCGATGCTTTCCCAGTCTTCTCCAATGATGGCAAATACATTGTGTTCTCATCTAACAGAAACAATGGTGGCACAAGAGATACCAACCTGTTTGTAGCTGAGTGGATTGGGGGGTGATCCTAGTTCAGTGTTCAATGTTTCAAGTTCAAAGTGACTTCAAACATAAAACTACTTCTCAACCACCATCATAACCAATCTGAAACCAGTATAAGCAGTTGGCTTGGAGAACTCCTGTCTTGAACTTATCATAGCCCAATAGGGTGTTTGAAGGTAGCTTCCTCCTTTAGCCACTGTTGAATTTTTTCCTTCACTATAAGGTGAGGTTGTCATTTCACTCACATTGCCGCTCATGTTGTACAAGCCATAGCGATTTGGCATAAATTGATTTACCGGGTTCGTGTAGCTGGTGGGGTTCACTTTGTCAATCTGTTCCTGAGTAAGGCTAAATTCAATTGAACCATCTTCTTGAACTTGGCTGATTATGTTGGTGTCGCTTACTCTTAAAATATTGGCGAGAATATCTCCCTTAGAGTTTCTAATGTAAGGTCCACCCCAGGGAAAAGGAGCAACATCATTACCTCCTCGAGCTGCCCATTCCCATTCTTGTTCAGTTGCCAAGCGGAAAAGGACTTTCTTGAACTCACGTTTCGGTTGGTTGTTATATGCTACAGTAAGCCATTCAGCATAGGCTTTGGCATCACTTAAGTCTACACCAACAATTGGATAATTGTCAAAAGCTGTATGCTCATAGTAGTACATGAGCTTGGATTCATCGAGGTTTTTCCGAAAGTTCCAGACACTTACTTCTGGTTCATGTTTAGTGTTCTTTTCTCCACCATCTCCATAAAACCTCCTGTAGTCTACTACTCTTGTCTCAAACTTTGCCATATAAAACCCAGCCTCACCTGCATGTCCAGGAATGTACGCCCAGTGTTTCTCGGAAAGTATATCAGGAATTTCAGGAGCTTTATTTTGAGCGAATGATGGTGTTGAGAATAGCAGTATTGCCAGCAAAAGTGTGTTAGCTTTGTTCATTGTTTTTAAGTTGAAGTTTAAGATGAACAATAAACGAATCAAATACTTCTTTCTTGCCTCAGTGCTCATTCAGATGTTTGTGATAACCTCACTGGCCACAGGATCGCCCCTATTGACCATGCCGGTAGTGGAAGGAGGTAGTTTGCCTTGGGGCAACTTAATGACTGCGGTTATGTTCGTGCTATTTCCTCTCAACTTTCTCATCATTAGAAGTACCAGGAAAGTTCATCCTATTCCACTAAAAGTATTTCGAATCTGTGTTCTAGCAAGCTTAGTTCTAGGAGTTCTTTGGATTCCCGTAACCTATCTGCTTTCAGGCAACTGGTCGGCCAGCTTCCGCAGACAGGATAATGCCTCTGAAATTTGGTGGGCATATACTTATGCCACACCCATTCTGCCATTTGCAGGATACTTTTTGATGAGAATCCTAACTATGTTTTTTAAGCCAAAGTGATTTAGTTCACTTTGGTTTTTAGAATTTCTACATCTTGCTTCAAGCTCAATAACAATTCTTTTAGGTCTTGATTCTCCTTTTTTAAGGCTTCGTTTTCTTTATTCTCATCAATGAGATACAAAGTTAACTCCTCAATCTTTTTCAAGAGAACTGTCTGAATATCACCCAAGTCTTGGCCGTTAGCCTCTATTTCCTGAGCAGATGGTACTTCTGGCAGGTGCTGGTTTTGCTGGATAAAATCCTCCAGCTCGTTTAAGGGTCTGAGGTTGTAATCTGAAGAGAACACGTAGTCAGGCCAAGGCGATGCCTCAACTTTAACCTTTTTGGAGCGGATGGTGCCGTTGACTTCGAGTTTTTCTGAGGGTGATGTCGTGCCGATGCCAACATTATGATCAACAATGAGATCACCATTTGATTTAACACCCCATAAAAAAGATGAATTGGAGGATGTCGCTTTGATTGGAGTACTTAAACCACTCCCCGAAGGCCCTTTAATCTGCTGATAGATATAGCCATTTCTTACTGGGGAGTCACTTGGCAAGTAACCATACGCCCCATGGTTTCCCGAAATGACTTCCATGAACATCCGAGGATAAGCACCCTGACTGTAGAATCCATAACCCTGAGAATTATAATCTACATATCCTCCATGTACTGACCGATAATTAAAATATCTACTGATGGAAACTCCACTCCCATCTGTAAGAGCAGAGGCAGTAAAACTTCGATAAGTATTACTTGTAATGAAATCACTGGGACTTAGATTACTAAATTTTGATATTAGAGCCCCATGCGATTCAACAGAACCTGATATTTGGAGTTTAACTCGAGGGTCGTCTAAACCAATCCCAACATTACCAGAATTATAATATATATCCGATCCACTGGTTGTCCATTGAGCAAATAAGGAAGTTGTAGCAAGAAGAATTAGTAGGGAATAAAGAGCCTTTTTCATAATGTTTATTGTTTTTGGTTTTTAATAGTTTCAATCTCTTTCTTCATTTCGAGAAGCAGACTTTTTAACCCATTATTTTCGCTCTCCAATTTCTGATATTTGGAATCTAAAGCCTGAAATCTGTCATCTGAAGCCTGAAGTCTTTTCTCTTGCTCAATGGTATAAAGCGTCAACTCCTCAATTTTCTTTAAAAGCACTGCCTGAATATCCCCCAAGTCTTGGCCGTTAGCTTCTATCTCTTTAGCCGAAGGTACCTCTGGCAGATGTTGGTTCTGTTCAATGAATTGCTCAACCTCATCTAAGGTTCTGAGTTTGAAATTGGGAGAGAAGACATAGTCCGGCCAGGGTGATGCTTCCACTTTAACCTTCTTGGAGCGGATGGTGCCGTTGACTTCTAGTTTTTCGTTGGGTGAGGTGGTGCCAATGCCTACGTTTCCGTTTTGAGCAACTCTCATTCGTTCATTTCTAGTGTCAGAACCTGTGCTAAATGAAACGCCATCAAACCCGTTGATTGATAATCCATCGGGGGATACACCTCCATTATTATGATCATACGCTAGAATTGAAACATTATACTTGTTGACGTTGCTAAAACCTTCTCTAAAAAAGATACCTCTTTCATGCCCACTGTTACCAAAAACATCCAGAAGCAAATCGCCTTCTATATGCAATGTATTAGTGGGGCTCTGCGTACCAATACCTACTTTGCCATCTCCTTTAACATTCAGCACCCCATTGGTTGAATTGCCATTCGGTGAAATTGAAACCCAGTCAGGTGAACCTTCAGTATAGAAAATGCCGTAATGTGGAAAATTGGAATCATAGGCCATTCCAAAAGTACTTCCACCTTGCCCCCCTAAATAGATTCTACGATTCATGCCAGTAGCGTTAATGTTGCCATTTACATGTAATTTCTCGCTTGGGGTGTTTATATCTATTCCAACTTTCCCATCACCTAATATGGTCAGACCACTTGACAAAGAATGTTGTCCTCCGATGTTGAGCGTATGAAATGTATTGGCCACGTCATCATAGTTGTACAAAAAGATATTATCTCCGTCATTGGTGTTCAAGGTGAGCCGCTTATTTTGGTTTCCAGACTGGGTTGAATAAAAAGCAACTGTCCCCCAAGAAGTAAGCCCATTAGAGAGAATGGCCCCATTAACATGCAGTTTTGCTACTGGCGATGCCGTCCCAATTCCAACATTCCCGGAATTGTAGTAAATGTTGGAGCCACTGGTTGTCCACTGAGCGAATGTTAAAGTAGACGACAAAAGAATAAGCAGGGTATAAATAGTCTTTTTCATGGTTTATTGTTTTTGGTTCTTAATGGTTTCGATTTCCTTTTTGAGTTCAAGGAACATTTCTTTTAGCATTAGATTTTCATCTTCCACTTTTGTGATTTGTCCTTTGAGATTTGAGTTTTCCTTATTTTCCTGAATAAGGTAGAGCGTCAACTCCTCAATCTTCTTCAAGAGTACGGCCTGAATATCCCCCAAATCCTGCCCATTGGTTTCTACTTCCTTGGCAGAAGGCACTTCGGGTAGGTGTTGATTTTGCTGGATAAAATGCTCTAGCTCGATTAATGGCCTGAGGTTGTATGCAGAGGAAAAGACATAGTCTGGCCAGTTACCTGGAGTTTGGGTTACTTTGACTTTCTTGGTCTCAATATCGCTTTCAAAAAGTACTTTGTCTCCAGTGGGAATGATGGATAGATTGCCACTTGAGTTAACCTTTAATTGAGCATGATTGCTAATACCCCCATCGTAGATACGGATTCCACCACTACCTCCCCCATAATTATAATTGAACCTTACATCTGTTCCCGTACCACCAGAACTGATCATGAGGTTGCCAGAATTACCTCTTTTAATAACTGCATCACCGCTTACCGGAGATAGAATTAGTCCATAGTTGGTATTTGAGTAAATCGTTCCACTCACATATAAATTAGAATTCGTTCCACCGTACCCAACATAGATTGCTTTTCCATTGGCATAATTTAGATACAGGTCATCTTGATTTATTGTATTAGGCTCTTTTCCATAAAGATGTCTAACAATCAGGCCTTGATTACTGAATCCACCTACGTTGACACTGCCCGAATTATAGTACAGGGGACTTAAGTCGATTCTTGTGCCTTGAGCAAACATCCAAGTAGAAGATAAAAGAATAAGAACAGAGTAAATGAGCTTTTTCATAATGTTTATTGTTTTTGGTTTTTAATGATTTCAATTTCTTTTTTAAGAGAGGTGTTCTCAGATAGCAGCCTTTCAATAAGAATTTGCTGCTCTTTATCTCTCTTGTCTTGATCAATCACATACAACGTCAACTCCTCAATCTTTTTTAAAAGCACCACTTGAATATCTCCCAAGTCTTGACCATTGGCTTCTATTTCTTTGGCAGAGGGCACTTCCGGTAGGTGCTGGTTTTGCTGGACAAATTGTTCCAGCTCGTTTAAGGGTCTGAGTTTGTAATCTGAGGAGAAAACGTAGTCAGGCCAAGGCGATGCCTCAACTTTAACCTTTTTGGAGCGGATGGTACCGTTGACTTCGAGTTTTTCGGACGGGGAGGAGGTGCCGATTCCAATGTTGCCGTCACCTCTCATAAATAGTAGATCGTCTTGCCAAGCTGATTTAACCCTTATGGAGTTGCCTGTTGAGCCTATTCCGGCAAACATTCCCTGTAAGAAGAATTGATCGCTTGTCCCTTCTGAAATTTTGATAATGTTGGAGTTGTCTTGGTCTCGCCCCAGGTTGTGTAAAATTATACCGCCACCTGATACATGTAGTTTATCTGAAGGAGTAGTGGTACCAATACCTAGATGACCATTCTCCGTCAGTCGCATCAATTCGGTATTCTCCTTATAAAAAGCGTGGATGGATTTTGCTCTATAATAGTTACCGGAGTTATAAATAAAGCGATCATAGACGCCATCATTGATGGCGAAGTTGTCATTTGAAATGATATCAAATCCATTCTCAAGCCTTATGCTCCCTACTATATGAAGTTTTTCGGAAGGAGAGCTTGTACCAACCCCAACATTACCAGAACTATAATATATATCCGATCCACTGGTTGTCCATTGAGCAAACAAGGAAGTTGTAGCAAGAAGAATTAGAATGGAATAAAGAGTTTTTTTCATAATGTTTATTGTTTGTAATGAATGTAGCTAAAGAAACAGATAAATCAGAAATAAAATATTGATTGTAAGCAACGATCATTACCCCTTATGAAAAATTCTTATTTGTGCATTTCAAACTTTTTATTTCCTTTGTCCCCTCAATGCAAAACGCAGCTAACATAGTAACCCCACCCGGTGTGTCTCCTGTTTCAAGAGGAGAGAGGGCTGTTTGCACTATCAGGCAAGATAGGCGCTAGTCGCCACTGCTTCCTTTTGTCGCCTACGTGGTGACTCTTTAACCTATATTTCTTAGTTTAATCATTTTGAATTTCAACCCAAGTCTGTTTACAGGCTTAGTTTTGATACCCAACCCGCAAATGGAATTAAAATTTACCGTAAGACCGGCCACCTCCAACGATGTGCACTATGCACAAACTATAGTCGATGAAATTGCTTCATCGGCTGCCAAAAGAGGCACGGGAATAGCCAGGCGCACTCCGGAATATGTCTCCAAAAAAATGGATGAAGGCAAAGCCGTCATTGCCTATGCCCAAGATGGTACATGGGCAGGTTTCTGCTACATAGAGGTGTGGAGCCATGGCCAGTTTGTGGCCAACTCGGGCCTAATTGTCAATCCTGAGTTTCGTGGCCATGGGCTCGCAAAGCGGATCAAGCAGGAGGTATTTAAGCTCTCCCGCAAAAAATACCCGGAAGCAAAGATATTTGGTCTAACTACTGGAGCAGCCGTGCTTAAAATCAACTCCGAATTAGGATATAAGCCCGTGATCTACGAAGAGCTTACACAAGATGAAGACTTCTGGGCAGGCTGTAAGACCTGTGTGAACTTTGACATTCTCACCGCAAAAAACAGAAAGAACTGCATTTGTACAGCCATGCTTTATAATCCGGCCTGGGAGAAAAATATTAAACCCAAAAGGACCGTCTGGACCGAGAGAGAGCTAGACAAAGACCTTAAGCTCTTTGAGCGCTGGATTAAATTTAAAAAGAGTGTATTGCTGAAGATAGACGAACGGAAAAAGAAAAAAGAAAATGGAAAATAACAAAGTGGTACTGGCATTCAGTGGTGGTTTAGACACATCATTTTGTGTAAAATACCTGGCCGAAGATAGAGGGATGGAAGTGCACTCTGTGGTAGTAAACACCGGTGGATTCGATGAGGCTGAAATCAAAAGAATTGAAGATAGAGCGAAAAGCTTAGGCGTAAAATCGCACAAAACCATAGATGAGACAGACAACTACTATCAGAAAGTAGTACGCTTTCTCATCTTCGGCAATATTCTAAAAAATGGTTCTTATCCGCTTTCGGTAAGTGCTGAGCGCGTTTCACAGGCAGTAGCCATTGCCCAGTATGCCAAGGAAGTTGGTGCCAAGGCCATTGCTCATGGTAGCACAGGTGCCGGAAACGATCAAGTTCGTTTCGATATGATCTTCCAAACCTTTATGCCTGAAGCGGAGATCATCACACCTATTCGTGACCTTCGTCTTTCAAGAGAAGCCGAGATTGAATACCTACAGTCCAAAGGAGTAGACTTCGACTTTACCAAGTCTGTTTATTCCATCAATAAAGGCCTTTGGGGTACGTCTGTTGGAGGAAAAGAAACGCTGAAATCCAATGGCAACCTGCCGGAATCTGCTTTCCCTACTCAAGTAACAAAGACAGCGGCAGAGGAATTAAAACTGACTTTCGAAAAGGGTGAAATCAAAGCCATTAACGACAAAGTCTATGACAAGCCTGCCCAGGCCATTTTAGCCCTGGAGAGAATTGCCGGTCCTTTCGGAATAGGAAGAGACATTCACGTGGGAGATACTATCATCGGTATCAAAGGCCGCGTTGGTTTTGAGGCAGCAGCCAGTGTGTTGCTCATCAAGTCTCACCAAGCATTGGAGAAACACGTGCTCAGCAAGTGGCAGATTTACTGGAAAGATCAGGTTTCTGCATTCTATGGCAACTGGCTGCACGAAGGCCAGTTCCTTGACCCAGTGATGCGCGATCTTGAGGCGATGCTGAAAAGCACGCAGCGCAATGTTACAGGCGATGTATTCCTGACATTATTCCCTTACAGATATCAGATCAATGGTATTGAATCAGTTCACGACCTAATGTCTGCCAAATTCGGCCACTATGGAGAAATGAACAAATCATGGACAGGTGACGATGTAAGAGGCTTTGCCAAGATATTCGGTAATCAAAATGCCATTTACCATCAGGTGAACGAAGAAGAGATATGATTAAGGTAGGAATTATAGGAGGTGCTGGATACACTGGCGGAGAATTGATCCGTCTTCTACTCAACCACCCGGAAGCTGAAATCAGCTTTGTTCAAAGCCGAAGTCAGGCAGGTAAAAAGCTTTATTCTTCACACAGCGATCTGTTGGGCGAAACCGAACTGGAGTTCGTACCAGAATGGCACAGCGAAGTAGACGTTTTGTTCCTCTGCATGGGCCATGGCGACTCTAAGAAGTTCATGGAGGCGAATCATGTGGACGATTCTGTGAAGATCATTGACCTCGCTCATGACTACAGATTGGATGACAGCAAAGTTTATGGTTTACCAGAGCTCAATAGAGAGGCCACCAAATCGGCTAATTTTGTAGCCAACCCAGGTTGTTTTGCCACAGCCATTGAATTGGCTTTGCTTCCACTGGCTCATAATGGCATGTTGAAGGAAGTGCACGTTTCAGGAACCACCGGCTCTACCGGTGCGGGAGTGATGCCATCTGATTCGACTCACTTCAGCTGGAGAAACAACAACATTTCTACCTATAAGGAATTTCAGCATCAGCATTTGGCAGAAATCAGAAAGTCATTGATGCAATATCAGCCTTGGTTTGAGAACAACATCAACTTTGTTCCTTATCGTGGGAATTTCACCCGAGGTATTCTGATCTCAGCTTATCAGTACTGTGAGTGGCCTTTGGAAGAAGCCATTAGAGTGTATAAAGAATATTATGAGGGGCACCCTTTTACTTGGGTGACCGATAGTCCTTTAGATGTAAAGCAAGTGGTCAATACCAACAAATGCTTTATCCATTTACAGATGCACAATGGCTATCTGATGGTTCAATCAGCCATTGACAACCTGCTAAAAGGAGCTTCCGGCCAGGCCGTACAAAACATGAATCTGATGTTCGGGTTAGAAGAAACCACTGGGCTGAAATTGAAGGCGAGTGCTTTTTAGAGCCCCGGCCTTCACAACAACAACTATAACACGTCATTCCCCTTTTCAGGGGAATCCCTATCGGGCTTAGGCTACATAAATAGGAGATTCCCGCCTGCGCGGGAATGACAGCAAAGAGATAGAAAATGAAATTATTCGATGTATATCCCCTCTACGATATTGAGCCCGTAAAAGCGCTGGGGTCAAAACTTTGGGATAAAGAAGGAACTGAATACCTGGACCTTTATGGAGGTCATGCGGTGATTTCAATTGGCCATACACACCCACATTATGTGAAGAGACTGACCGATCAGTTGAACGCTCTTGGCTTCTACTCCAATGCTGTTCAGAATTCTATTCAAGAGGAGCTGGCTGCGAAACTGGGTGAAATTTCAGGCTGCGAAGACTATCAATTATTCCTTTGTAGCACGGGTGCCGAAGCCAATGAAAATGCTCTGAAACTGGCTTCCTTTCACACTGGCAGAAAGAAAGTAATCGCCATGAAGCAAGCCTTTCATGGCCGAACTTCAGGTGCGGTTGCTGCTACTGACAACCCGAAAATCGTGGCTCCATTCAATGCTGATCATCAGGTGGTTTTTGTACCGATGAATGACATTGAGGCACTTAAAGCTGAGCTTGATGATCAGACAGCTGCTGTCATTATCGAAGGAATGCAAGGAGTTGCGGGTATCTATGTGCCAAGCAATGATTATCTGCAGCAGGTTTCAGCGCTTTGTAAGGAAGCTGGCGCCTTGTTGATCATGGATGAGGTGCAATCCGGAGCAGGTCGTTCTGGAAAGTTCTTCGCTTATCAACACAGTGGTATTCAACCTGATGTAATCTCTCTGGCTAAAGGTATTGGTAATGGATTTCCAGTGGCTATGATTTTGATTGCTCCTCACATTCAGCCTTGGCATGGAATGTTGGGTACCACTTTCGGAGGAAATCATTTAGCCTGTGCCGCTTCATTAGCCGTGTTGGAGGTAATAGAACAGGAAAACCTAATGGCTAATGCAGCCGAATTGGGAGACTTGTTGATAGCCGAACTCAAGTCTATTCCACAAATTAAAGAAGTGCGTGGAATGGGGCTTATGCTTGGTCTGGGCTTCGATTTCTCGGTGGCTGAGCTAAGAAAGAATCTGCTTTTCAGCCATAAAATATTTACCGGCTCGGCTGGCGATAAAAATACAATGAGATTATTGCCGTCACTGGCCGTTACCAAGGAAGAGTTAAACCAATTCCTTGAAGCATTAAAAATTGAGTTGAATAAATAAAACAACCACTTCGCCAAATGGGCAGAGGCTGTCTCAAAAGTTCTTGCTTTGTCATTCCCAGCTTGACTGGGAATCTCAATCGACCTTCGAGTCAACATGAGGAGATTCCCTCCCGATGTGTCGGGACGTTGTCGGGAATGACAGAAGTTTTTGAGACTGGCTGTCCGAAGGACTGAGGGGTAGCATAAAAATGAAAAACTTCACTTCTGTCAAAGATGTCAAAGACCCAAGCGGTCTGGTAAAAAAGGCCCTGGAAATCAAGGCCAACCCTTTCACTCCTGATTTTGCCAGGGGAAAAAGGGCTGGACTGATATTTCTCAATCCAAGTTTGAGAACACGCCTGAGCTCACAGGTAGCTGTTCAGAACCTTGGTGCCGAAGCCATTGTGCTAGACATTGGAAAGGATGGCTGGGCACTCGAATTTGAAGATGGAGTGAAGATGAACGGTAACAAAGCTGAGCACATTAAAGAAGCGGCAGGAGTATTGGGCCAGTATTTCGATGTGTTGGGGGTTCGAACCTTCCCTGAGCTAAAAGACAGAAATACCGATTATTCAGAGCAGCTGTTGAATGCTTTCATCAAGTATTCCGGCCTTCCTGTAGTGAGCCTTGAAAGCGCTACCAGACACCCACTGCAAAGTCTGGCAGATTGGATGACCATAGAAGAACACTGGAAAAAGTCCGAAAGACCTAAGGTGGTAATCACCTGGGCTCCGCATGTAAAAGCATTGCCTCAGGCGGTTCCAAACTCATTTGTGGAATGGATGCGAGAGGCACCTGTAGACCTGACCATCACTCACCCCGAAGGATATGAGCTGGCAGAGGAGTTTGCCGGAGGAGTACCTGTAGAATATAACCAGATGAAAGCCCTTGAAGGTGCTGACTTTGTATACGTGAAGAACTGGTCTTCTTACCAGCAATATGGTCAGATTTTAAGTCAGGATGAAAGCTGGAGTTTTGGCAATGAACAATTGGCCGTAACGAACAATGCCAAAGTGATGCACTGTTTGCCGGTTAGAAGAGGATTAGTGATTAAGGATGAAATATTGGATGGCCCGAATGCCATTCACCTGCAGCAAGCAAAGAACAGAGTGTATAGCGCTCAGGCGGTTTTTGCGGAGTTGCTTAAATAAAAAAATAGGGTTACTTACTTAAGTCGCAAGAATTATAATTCTGAACCTTGCCTCCATTTGTGTCTTCACAAATGGCTGTTAAAAGACGCTGTGAAGACACAGCTTGTGGCTAGCATACTGGATCTAACAAATGTAATCTAAATGAGTAACCCTATAAAAAAATGACCTCTTCGCCCCCCGAAGTATCGGGGCGGGCACCTGCCTTTGCAGGCAGGCTCCTCCTGTCAGGAGGAGATTTGAGGCAGTGCTAAAACGGACTCTTGTCCCCGTGGGGGGTAGGGGATGGACAGAAATAAAATGAACAAACTAACCATAATCAAAATAGGTGGAAATGTGATCGATGACCCCAAGTCATTGGATCAGTTTCTTACTGATTTTGCCCAACGATCTGAACCGGCAATTCTGGTGCATGGTGGAGGCAAAATCGCTACACAGATTGGGAACAAGCTAGGCATCGAAGCCAAAATGGTCGATGGCCGCAGAATCACTGATGCTGAGACCCTCGATCTGGTGACCATGGTTTATGGTGGTTTAACCAACAAGAAAATTGTAGCTCAGCTGCAGTCCAAAGGCTTCAATGCGATTGGATTAACCGGGGCTGATGGCAATGTCATGTTGGCAAAAAAACGCCCCGTCAAGCAGATTGACTATGGGTTTGTGGGAGACATTACAGCAGATGGTGTCAATATTTCCTTGCTGCAAAGCCTATTGAATCAGGGTGTGAATCCGGTGTTTTGTGCGCTCACTCACGATGGTGAAGGCCATATGCTCAACACCAACGCAGATACCATTGCTTCGGTATTGGCTGTTGCTATGAGCCGGGAATTTGAGGTGGAACTGGTTTATTGCTTCGAGCAACCAGGAGTGCTTTCTGACTTTGAGAACAAAGTAGTGATTCCGGTACTTGAGCCTAAGAACTATCAGGAATACAAGGATTCAGGAGTAATCAATAGCGGGATGATTCCAAAGCTGGACAATGCCTTTGATGCCCTGAATGCTGGAGTTACGAGCGTTAGAATTATTCAGTTCTCAGATTTGAACAAGGCTGAAGCCGGAACGCTGATTAAACTATGAAGTGGTGCTACAGCTACATAATGCATAAACCAGTCATCTTTAGACTCGTCATTTCTCTGAACAGGGAAATCCCTAACAAACTTGGAAAAACCCTTTGGGGGATTCCCGATCAAGTCGGGAATGACGTTGCAGAAACGATCAGCTCATACCGAAAGAGATTCTTAGCTGCACTAAGTTCCGCGCTGACTAACGGAGTCCATTTTGCTGTGCCCTGTCTGCCGACAGGCAGGCACGCAATGATGGCTGCAAATAAAATATTGGAATGGAATTAAAAAAACAGGCCATATCGCTTCTAAAGCAACTGATTGAAATTCCCTCCTTGAGCAGAGAGGAGGATAAAACTGCTGACCTGATTGAATCGCGGTTGAAATCTCATGGTGTTGACACAAAACGGTTGCAGAATAATATCTGGGCAAAGAACAAACATTTCGATGCTTCAAAACCAACGCTACTGCTCAACTCCCATCATGACACGGTGAAGCCCAATGCTGGGTATACCAAAGACCCTTTCAAGGCTATCGTGGAAGATGGAAAACTATACGGCTTGGGTAGCAATGATGCTGGCGGATGCCTCGTCTCATTACTCGCCACTTTTCTTCATTTTTATGAAGAGGAAATGCCTTATAATATCATTTTGCTCGCTTCGGCTGAAGAAGAGATTTCTGGCAAGAATGGGGTCGCTCTGGCTTTGCCCGAGTTGGGAGAGATAGACTTTGCGATTGTAGGTGAGCCTACCTTGATGCAAATGGCGGTTGCCGAAAAAGGATTGATGGTACTCGATTGTTCTGTAAAAGGAAAGGCTGGTCATGCTGCCAGAGATGAAGGGGAAAATGCCATTTACAAGGTATTGCCAATCATCGATTGGTTTCAGAATTACCGTTTTGAAAAAGAGTCTGACTGGCTTGGACCTATTAAAATGTCCGTGACTCAGGTGAACTCCGGAACACAGCATAATGTGGTGCCCGATCTTTGTCAGTTCGTGGTAGATGTTCGAACTACGGATGTCATGAGCAATCAGGAGGTACTTGAGTTCATTCAGCAGTCGGTTGATTGCGAAGTAGTGGCAAGATCCACCCGACTTAACCCATCATCTATTCCGGCAGTTCACCCCATTGTGAAAGCTGGAGAAAGCCTCGGCATGACCAAATATGGTTCTCCAACGCTGTCCGATCAGGCGTTAATGCCGTTTCCAAGCCTCAAGCTAGGCCCAGGAGATTCGGCAAGATCACACACAGCAGATGAGTATATTTACCTGAAGGAAATTGAGCAGGGGATAGAATTGTATATTGAATTATTGAATCGATTTTTAAAATAGACGGAAGACAGAAGACGGAAGACGGAAGCAAGACTTCGGTCTTCGGTCTACGGACTTCCAGCTTCATCACATGAAACTCTGGAAAAAAGACATAGAAAGCTCGGCCAAAGTTGAGCAGTTTACAGTAGGTAGAGACCTTGAATTCGACATATTCTTGGCACCGTTTGATGTGCAGGGATCGCTGGCTCATACGGCCATGCTGGAGTCTATCGGCCTGCTAACAGCTGAAGAAAAAGAAGCCATTCATACCGAACTCAAAGCCATTTATAGAACCATGGAAAATGGCGAGTTTGAGATGATGGATGATGTGGAAGACATTCATTCTCAAATTGAGTTTATGCTCACTGAAAAGCTGGGTGACGTGGGTAAGAAAATCCATAGTGGCCGTTCCAGAAACGACCAGGTTTTAGTGGATCTGAAGCTTTTCATGCGTTCGGAGGTCAAAGAAATTGTGGAAGGCACAAAGGCGCTTTTCGATAGAATGACTGCTTTGAGCGAAGAATACAAATCGGTACTTATTCCGGGTTACACACACATGCAGGTGGCCATGCCGAGCTCATTCGGACTATGGTTTGGAGCTTATGCCGAAGGTTTGGTCGATGATCTGAACGCACTTCATTCGGCCTACCAGATGGTAAACAAAAACCCATTGGGCTCAGGAGCAGGCTTCGGTTCATCCTTCCCTTTGAATCGCCAAATGACTACCGATCTTTTGGGTTTTGAAGCCATGCACCATAATGTGGTTTACGCGATGATGTCGCGCGGAAAGGCAGAAAAGCAATTAGCCAGTGGAATGGCATCCATTGCCGCCACTCTGGGCAAGTTTTCTATGGATGTTTGCCTCTACATGGGGCAGGACTTTGGATTCCTTACATTCCCGGATGAGCTCACCACAGGTTCGAGTATAATGCCACACAAAAAGAACCCCGATGTATTCGAGCTGATTCGTGGCAAGTGCAATCGTATTGTGGCCCTGCCGAATGACATTGCCATGCTCACGGCTAACCTTCCTGTGGGTTACCACCGTGAAATGCAGTTGTTAAAAGAACTGTTATTTCCTGCTCTGGAAGATTTGAAAGCTTGTTTGGAAATGGCTGAATATATGCTTCAGCATATCAAAATCAAGAATGATTTGATCGATCAGGATAAATACAATTACCTGTTTACTGTGGAAGAAGTGAACCGTTTGGTGCTTTCAGGAGTGCCCTTCCGCGAAGCTTACATTCAGGTAGGAAAAGACGTAAATGCTGGGGAATTCAAAGCCGTCAGAAAAGTGAATCACAATCACGAGGGTAGCATAGGCAACCTAATGACCGATGCCATTCGCGCTTCAATGGAAAAACAATTGAACTCCTTCAACTTTGAACATTGGGAAAAGAGGATTGAAAAGCTTGTGAAGTAATTTTTGAATTATTATTCTAGTCTTTTAAAAACAAACACAATGACTAGGATTAGCTTGATTCTTTCTACCCTTTTAATGTCTTTTTACATAACCGCTCAAGACCGAATTGTGCGTGTAGATGGCACTTTCAACCCTAAAAGTCAGGAGTATGTTTTTGAAGCAAAAAACTTGAGCACCACTTATTATACAGTGGTAGTTAAGTTCAACAGACTGTATAATCTGAGGTCGAGTACCTCACTTCCTTTTATAAAGGCAGTCCCTCCCGGAAACACCAAACTTTTTGAGCTCTCTAAGGATGGGTATGGCGATCCGGACTATAGTTATAGCGTAGTGTACTGGAAGGGAACGGCCAACCCTAAGATTGAGGACGTGCTATATGCTTTGCCTGTATCGTCCGGAATTGAGGTAGGTGTTAAACCCCTTCAACATTTGGCTAAAACATTTCAACAGGAAACTCCCGAAAACTTCTATGCTATTGGTTTTAGTCTTGTTGATGGTGACACCATCCGGGCTGCACGCAAAGGGGTCGTTGAAGAAATACAAGCAGACAATCAAACCGACAATCTAAACTACACTTTTACCACTGAGAGAAATTATATTCGGGTAAGGCATGAAGACGGAACCGTGGCCCGGTACACCAACTTTAAAAATAATTCAGCCCTGATTGAAGTGGGTGAAGAGTTGCTTCCCGGAGACCCTATGGCCATAGCCACTCAAACTTCCAATACCGGTGAGGCACTACTTATGTTTCGTGTTACCTATCTAATCGTAGACCCTAAGATGAGCAGTGATTACAAAGAGTGGAGCTCTATTGGTTATGTAACTCCCAAATTTATTACTGAAAATCATGAGGGTGAGCTGAAACCTAATAAGCTATACAAGGCCAGGCTAACAGACGACATCATTACCCAGGAAATGAGCAAACGTGAACGTAAAAAATACTTATCTGGAAAAAGATAGCTCAGGTGGATTGTTTAGATCTAAACCAGCCATATTTAACAGACAGCTTGTATAGTAATGCAAAGATAAACCCAACCAAGCTGTGTGCCATCAGGTAAAAAATTATACTGAAGAGCAGGTCTAATCCGTAAGGATCTGCCCCATCAAAAACTGGCTGTATGAAGAGAAAATAAATCAGAGCCAAAGTACTAATCGCAACATTGATCCAAAAGAAATACCAAAACCTTTTCCACTTACTTAACCAATAGATGCTAAGCGTCCACATGACGAATGGAACTTGTACTATTAGGTATATCCAAGTGGATTCACTCATATTAACTCCAGTCCAAAGACAGCTACTGCATATAGTGCCGCAATGACCAATGCCAACTGGCTGGTTTTTCGGGTGTGCGGCTTAATCCCCAGTGTTCTGATAATCTTCACATTAATGGACATGGAGATTAACACAAGGGCTAACGAAACCCCGAAAAGTGCCTGAGGATTGTTGAACTCAAACCAGGCCTGATCATAACCAACCTCCAAAATCAGAGAGATCATTACCAGAACAAGCGAGATGGTCTGAAGGGATTTGTGTTTCATAAATGAGCCTTTTTTAAAAGTCGTCACCCTGAACTTGATTCGGGGTCTTCAATTCGTTAGCGACCAAGATAGATTCTGAAATAAATTCAGAATGACCGATTTCTTAGATCAACATACAAACAGTAGCTAAGGTAGCCAGAAGTCGAATACTATTTCATTCATGCACTTAAAATGTCCTTTAGGGCATTTCTTGTAACCAATCTTGGAGCAGGGCCTGCAGCCTAATCCTTTCTTTTCAAGTATGGTAAACTTGGTTCGGTAAGGATACATGCCAAACTCCGGAATGGTATTACCCCAGATAGAAAATACGTTCTTTTTGAGTGCAGCTGCAATATGCATCATCCCCGTATCATGAGTAAAGACATACGTTGCCTTCTTCAGAATCGAGGCGCTTTGATTGATAGAGAACTTGCCACAGCCATTGTATATAAGAGCCTTTTTACCCAATTCACTGAGCGGCTTTTTAAAGTCTTCGGTTTCATGCGCTCTATCGAAAAACCCGGCAATTTGCTCTCCGTTTTCAGCATCTTCTTTGCCTCCCAGCAGCACAATGGGTTTATTGATTTTATCGCAAAGCTCAATCATTCGGTTCAGCGGAAGCTTCTTGGTTTCGTGATTGCCACCAATGGCAAAAGCCACAAACTCTTTTTGGTGAGTTTCGGGAAGCCAGTCTTTCTCCACCTCATCTTTTTCGGGAATGAAGTAATCCAAACCGAGAGCATCATTTTTCACGCCAAGCGGCCGGGCAGCTTCCAAATACCGATCTACAATGTGTACATTGGGTAACTTGTCTACTTTGAGGTTGACTATGAGCCACTTTTCCCAATTGAGTTTTGGGAAAGCTGCCGATTCTGCTTGTAGGGCAGCCTTAATTCTCCTGGTTCGAAGGTTGTTGTGAAGGTCTACCACAAAGTCGAACTTTTCGGCTTTAAGCTCACGAATCAGGCCCTTCAAATCGCCTTCCAATAAATGAAACTTATCGATGTATGGGTTGGCTTCCAGCACCGGATAAAAGTGCTTTTTTGTGGCATAGTGCACCTCCACATCGTCCATTTGAGTTTTTATAACCCTAATTACCGGGGTCGTAAGTACTATATCTCCAATGGATGAAAAACGAATGATTAATACCTTCTTAGGCATTGGCTACTTGTTCTTTCTTTTCTGAGAAATGCTTTTCTATGGCATCTCTGCTCATGGCATTCAAGGTCATTTCAGCTGTTACCCCCCCTTTTCTCCCAATAAGCAAGCCGTATTGCATATGATGATACCCTTCCATAGCATGCGCATCGGGGTTTATAGCGAGTTTCACCCCCTGCTCCAACGCGTAGTTAACCCATCTCCAATCCAAATCGAGCCTCCATGGGTTGGCATTAATCTCAATCACCACGTTATGTTTGGCGCAATGGTCTATTACTGCCTTATGGTCTATAGGGTATCCGGCCCTTCTGAGCAGCAAACGCCCTGTTGGATGACCTAGTATCGTGGTGTACGGATTTTCAATAGCTCGCAAAAGGCGTTGTGTAGCCCTCTGCTTGTTCATGTTTAGAACGGAATGGACAGAGGCCACAATAAAGTCGAAACTAGCCAGCACATCATCGGCATAGTCCAGGCTCCCATCGTTAAGAATATCCGACTCTATCCCCTTGAATATTTTAAAGGGAGCTAGTTCTTTGTTCAGCTCATCTATCTCCTGGTGCTGTAGCGCCACCCGCTCTTCATTAAGTCCATTGGCATAGAAGGCAGACTTACTATGGTCGCAAATGCCCAAATACTCGTAACCCAACTCTTTGCAATACTCAGCCATTTGTCGGAGTGAATGTTTACCATCGCTATAAGTAGAGTGGTTGTGCAGAATCCCCTTCAGGTCTTCCATTTCAACCAAGCGAGGTAGTGAGTTGCTTTTGGCCCGTTCTATTTCGAATGTTCCTTCGCGCAGCTCAGGGGCCACATAGGCCATGTTTAGGGCTTCGTAAATTTTTTCTTCAGAATCGAAGTTCCCGGTGTAGGCCATATCGCGAAGACTCATATCGTTGGCAACAGGAATACTAATGTGTCGCTGGCTGCCAGTCTTTAGCAATTGTTCGCGCACGAAATGAGCCGGATCACAGAGCATAAGCTCAACAGGTATGCGGTGCTTTTTAAAGGTTCCTCTCCAAACAAGCGGACCACTTTCTTCTACTAACTGCTCAAAAGGCTCCAGAGCACCAAGCTCTTCCTCAAGAGCATTGAAGTCTGAAGAAGCGACTAAAATTTCCAGGCTCTCAGCCACCTCTAGCTTGCGCCTGAGCCCTCCGGTAATGGTAGCCTTCTCAACATTTTTCATACCATTAAGGTGTTCCACCAATTCATTGGCTATCACTTCTGCATCAGCGTAGTGCAGTTTGTTGGCATTGGCTTCTTTAAATTCCAATGCCTCAATAATGGTTTGCTGCGTTTTTTCGCCAAAGCCTTTGAGTTTAGCCACCAAGCCCGAGTTGGCCGCCTCCTTTAGTTCATGGCCACTTTCAATACCCAGTTCTTTCCATAGCACTTTGATTTTTTTAGGACCAATGCCCTTCATGTCCAGCAGTTCCACTATACCTTCGGGAGTTGCTTCCAATAAGTTTTGCAGTGCCTCTGATGTTCCTGTTTGAGCTAGTTCCTGAATGGTGGCCGCAATACCTTTGCCCACCCCTTGCAACGATTCAAGTTCGGCAAGACTCATGGCCGCAAGGTTCACATCCATTTTGTCTAATTGGAAGATGGCGTTCTGATAACCCCTTATTTTAAAAGTGTTTTCATCGTGCAGCTCCATAAGTGAAGCCAGCAGCTTGAGTTGTTTAAGAATTGTTGAGTTATCCAATTGACTTGATTTGTTAATGAGCGATGATAATACTTGCTTTTTTAGGCCGGAAAGACTAACTACTGTCTGTCAGCACGCAAAGTTAAAAATAACTGATTATGAACTATTGGTTGATAAAATCTGAGCCAAATACCTATTCTTACGATGATCTTGTTCAAAAAGGCCAAGACCATTGGGATGGTGTGAGAAACTACCAAGCCAGAAATAACCTAAAGGCCATGAAACCCGGAGACCTTGCTTTGTTCTACCACAGTGTGAACGAAAAAGCCGTGGTGGGCATAGCAGAGTGTGTAAGTGAGCACTACCCCGACCCCACAACTGATGACGACCGTTGGGTGGTGGTTGACTTTGTGCCTAAACAGAAGCTTAAAAAACCGGTTTTTTTAGAAGACATTAAACAAGAGTCGTTGTTATCGGAAATGGTGCTGGTCAAAAACTCGCGGCTTTCGGTCCAACCGGTTAAAAAAGAAGAGTTTGATCAAATTCTTAAGATGGCTCAGGAATGACACGTTTGCAAAGCATACTTTTTCTAATTCTTTGGGTGCCCGGCCTGACTTTGGCTCAGGTTCAACATCTGGGAAGGTATGAGTTGGAACACAACTGGGACAATATAGATTACGTGGTCATTTCTCAAGAAGAAAACGGGGTTCTTATTGTTCAGCCGCAACTAAAAGGAAACAATAAACAATATCCGGTGGTTTTCCACCACCTGGATAAACAATTGAATTTTTTGTGGGCAGATTCGTTAACCGTAGACCGGCAGCTTCACCTCAAAGGCTATCATTATGTGGGAGACAAAACCCTTTTACTCTTTCAAAATACCCAACTGAACCGCCTCATCAAGCTGGTTTCAGTAGACCTTAAGCAACGCGAATTACAAGAATTTGAACCTAAAACTATTGTTGATCTGGACATTCAGGAGTTTGAGGTTATTCAAGATCATGCGGTAATTGGTGGTTATATTGAGTCCAGGCCTGCCGTATTTGCTTACGACCTTAACACCAACAAGGTAAAAACCCTGCCCAATGTGTTTCAAAATAACTCCGAACTGCTGGAGGTAAAAGTAAATGCTGACAGTGTGACGTTCAACGTGCTTTCTTCCAAGCAAAACCTTCAGAAAGACCGCACCATAGTGGTAAATACCTACGATTACAATGGCAATGCCATTAGAGGCTATGAGTTAGAAACCGCAAAGGATCACCAACTCCTTTCGGCTGTTTCATCTTCTATTATAGACAAAGAGCAACTGGTAGTGGGACTCTACAGCGTAAAAACCGGCACCTTCCCCAGCGGCTTCTATGTAAACCATGTAGACCGAACCGGCCGGCAAACTATGCGCTATTACAATTTTGGTGAATTCAATAGCTTTCTGGACCATAATGGCGAACGCAGGGCCGAAAAGCTAAAAGACAAAGCCATTACAGCCAAAAAAAGAGGCAGAGAATGGCGCTATAAAATTGACGGGTTGTTTACCGAAATGGAAGAAAGCCGTGAGGCTCTCATAATTATGGGAGAGTTTTTCAAGCCCTGGAACATGAGCACACAAAATTACATGCGCTATCGGCAGGTAACCAGTCCGCTGATTGCTCCAACCGACCCTTTTTACAATCCATACGATGCCTGGACACGCTCCAATTTCAGAAGTGCCAGCCAACCCAATGAATTTGATTTTACCCATGCCTTTGCCTTTGCTATTAATCACAAAGGCGAGCTGTTGTGGGATCACAGTATGGATATTGATGAAGAGCTCAAAGGCACCCTTAGAACCTTTGGAGCCTTTCAGTGGTCGGGAGCCGATGCTTACTACGCCTACTACCTCGATGAGGAACTAGTGACCAGACATCTGAATGGCAACGAAAAAGAACGGATGGTACAAAAATTGAGGCTGATGGACGATGAAGATCAGCTGCGCTACGAAAAAGAAGAATTTCAGGGAATAGTAGGTTGGTTCGGCAATCGCTTTCTGGTTTATGGAGTTCAGAACGTAAAGAACCCGGAAGGTGAGGGCAACCGCAAGGTATTCTTTGTAAACGCAGTAGCCATAGAGCACTAACCGTTCAACCCAAACTGTATGACACACCGATTAATCCTAATGGCAGGCCTCATCCTTACGGCCTTATTTCCTCTCTCGGCACAAACCAATGCTGTCGAAATTGTTGCCGATCCTACCTCCGTAAGTTTTGAAACCGTGAGCATGGGTGAAAAGGGCTTTGCGATACTCGAAAAGCACATGCTCGAAAAGTCTAGAAGCTACCACCTGAAAGTACATTTTTACAACCCACAATTGGCCTTGCAACAAACGGTTATTCTTCCTTTAGATGTACGGACTAATATACTGCGAACAGACTTCAACAATGGTCAACTCTACCTACTTACCCAGAAAACAATACTGAGAAATGAGTTGAGCATTATTAAGTTCAACGAAAAGTATGAGTTCACCGAAATAAAAGTTCCGCTATTCGAATCTAAAGAAGTATGGTTTTTTGAAGTAGTTAATAACAAGGCCCTCTTTGCCGGCTTGTTCGATGCCCGTTCTACCGCCTTTCTTCTGGATATGACCAACGGCACCATTCAAACACTTCAAGGTCTGTACAGTCAAACAAGCAATCTCGTCCAGTGTACCTTTGATGAAAAGTGGGAAGTGGTTTCAATAATCACGAGCCATTACAACACTAACAAAGACCTTGGCTTCGAACTTAAAAATTACGATTCTCAGGGCAGGCTGGTGAGACAACATATATTCAACCCACTGCCCGGTTATCAGTTGCATGTAAGTAGCGTGTCAGACTTTGCCGGGGGAAAGCAACTAATTGCGGGCTTTTATACCTTACCCAAGTCTCAGGGCTACAGCGGCATTTTTCATGTGATGCTCGATCAGGAAAGCAAAAAAGACATTGTGCTTACCCCTTTTTTTGAAATAGAAGGTTTTTTCTCTCATTTGGGAGAAAAAAGAGCCAATAAGGTAGTGAGCAAAGCCAAAGAAAAAGTGGCCAAAAAGGGGAAATGGTCTACCGAAACAGAGGCCACCCTTTTTCCCATTCAAACAGACGGAAACCATTTTTTTCTGAGCATGACATTTTATAGGTCTTTGCAGAGAAACAGAAATTCCTCCGTCATTACCCTTCCTGAGAACCAGTCTACAAGGTACCTGGCCTTACGCTTTACGTTGAACATTAGTCATCACATGTTGGCCGTGGTCAATCAAAAGGGCGAACTGGCCGAAACGCTGCACATAGATGGCCAATACACCCAGCAGACCAGCTTTAACAATTTCGTTCAGTCTACTTTTCAGGGTCAAACAGGTCTTATTGCCCGCAACGAAAAAGAACTTTATGGGGGAGTAATAAAGCCACAAAATAAAAGCCCATTCGCTCAGAGTTTAGAGGCCTATCTGGCCAGCCGGCAGTTTAAAGTGTACAACTCAAAGCTCATTGAGTGGCACCAAAACAAAATCCTTGTAACCCTTTTAGAAGGACAAGGTGGGCAATGTACAGCGCGTGTTCAGAGTTATACCCGTCACGGTGGAATAGCAGGGGTTCGTAAATCAGACTTTCCGCATTAAAAAATTGATCAAACTTCTCTGAGCAATTCCTTTTACTATATTTGTATTCTGAAATGCAAAAGCGGCTTCTTTTAGGTCATCCTCAGTTAGCCATCACCATTGGCCGGCTCTGTCAGCAACTGATAGAAAAACATCAAAATTTCGATAACACTGTTCTTTTAGGGCTCCAGCCTAGAGGTATTTATCTGGCCGAAAGAATTAAGGAGCGCCTGCAGGAGCTCACCAACACCTCCATTCAACTGGGCTATTTGGACGCTACCTTTTACCGGGACGATTTTCGCAGAAGAGACTCTCCTGTAAGAGCCAATGAAACCAAAATTGACTTTCTGATTGAGGAAAAAAAGGTAATTCTTATTGACGATGTTTTCTATACCGGACGCACCGTTAGGGCAGCCCTGGACGCTATGCATGCCTTTGGCCGACCCAAAAAAGTGGAGCTAATGGTTTTGGTTAAAAGAAGATATTCGAGCCACCTGCCCATTTTCCCCGACTACATAGGCAAAGAAGTAAACACTTTGGAGAGCCAAAAAGTACTGGTGGAATGGAAACACCAAAAAGGGGTAGAAGAAGACAATGTTTGGCTAATTAACAAGATAGATTAAATGGAGAAACTGAGCACAAAGCATCTTCTGGGGATAAAAGATCTTACTAGAGAAGATATAGAGCTCATTTTTCAGACGGCTGAGGAATTCAAAGATGTAATCAACAGACCCATCAAGAAAGTGCCGTCTTTGAGAGACATTACCATAGCCAACGTATTTTTTGAAAACTCTACCCGAACCAAACTGTCGTTTGAGCTGGCAGAGAAAAGGCTTTCGGCCGATGTGATTAACTTTTCCAGTAGCAACAGTTCCGTAAAAAAAGGAGAAACCCTGCTCGACACGGTGAACAACATTTTGTCTATGAAAGTAGACATGATAGTAATGCGACATTCGAGCCCCGGAGCACCCCATTTTTTGGCCAAACACATAAAAGCCAACATAGTGAATGCCGGAGATGGCACCCATGAGCACCCTACCCAGGCCCTGCTCGATACCTTCTCTATACGAGAACGACTCGGAGAAGTAGCCGGGAAAAAAGTGGCCATTATTGGCGACATTCTACACTCGCGTGTGGCACTCTCCAACATTTTTGCACTTCAAAAACTTGGTGCCGAAGTAATGGTTTGCGGCCCCATAACCTTACTACCCAAACACATTGCCTCGCTGGGAGTAAAAGTAGAGCTCGATGTAAAAAAAGCCCTGGAATGGTGCGATGTAGCCAATATCTTGCGCATTCAGTTGGAACGACAGCACATAAAGTACTTCCCATCGTTGAGAGAATACTCGCTCTACTATGGTGTGAGTAAAAAGCTACTCGACTCCCTGAACAAAGAAATTGTGATAATGCACCCGGGGCCCATAAACCGCGGGGTAGAACTAAACAGTGATGTGGCCGACTCAGAACACGCCATAATTCTGGATCAGGTAGAAAATGGAGTAGCCGTACGCATGGCTGTACTCTATTTATTAGCATCCGTATCGAAATAAGCGGTATATTATACCTGGCTTAGATTAGTTGTACAGCAACCGAAATACCGACCTCTAAGCAACAATAAACCGTCCGGAACCTTTGAAACCAATGAAGAAGTTTTTACGCATTTTAGCCATCAGCGTAGTACTACTCGTGCTGGCATTTTACTTTATAGCCGTTCCCAAGTTTGTCTCGCTCATTACCGACTACGACCGGCACACCTTCGAATATGTAACCGATAATCCGGAGATTCTGGAAAACTACGGTATTGGAGCGAAACGAACACCGGCAGACTATGGATTCGACACCTACCGTGAAATTGACTACAACTCCCTGACAGACGAGGTTGCACTCAACGGATGGTACATGCCCGCAGCCAAAGAAGGCATTACTCAAACACTAATGATTAACCATGGCCGCACCTCCAACAGGCTAAAAACCATGAAGTATCTGGAGCTTGTAAAAGCTCAGGGTCTCGACACGCTCTACAATATATTCATCCCCGATTTGCGCAACTCAGGCAAGTCGCAAGAAGCCAAGACGGCCCTGGGCTATGAGTTTGCAGAAGACATTGTGGGCAGCATGAAAATGCTAAACGAGAACTACGGGCAAACTGATTTTGTGCTCTGGGGCTTTTCTATGGGGGCTATGGCCAGTGCTGTGGCCATAAACCGACCAGACCTGGTAGAGTTTCAAAAGGAAAATGGGCTCAAAGTTCATAAGCTCATTCTCGACAGCCCCCTGAGCAATATTAAAGAAACAGCTCGCCTGGAAGGGCAAGGCATGGGTATTCCCAATTTCATCTTCAATATGGCATGGGGCAGCTTCGATAAAAAAGTAAATGGTTACAGCGATAAAATGAAGCTTTCTTACCTGCTCAACAATACAAAACTCCCCACGCTCATTCTGTATAGCGATGGAGACAAAACAACTCCTGCTTCCATTTTAGAGACCGAAGTAGAAGGGCTTTTTAACGTCTACCCTGTGCTTTTCAAAGACTGTAAGCACGTAAAGCTCTATACGCGCGAAGAGTACAAGGAGCGATACACCAGCCGTGTAAATACTTTCTTGAGAAGCAACGATCTTTAGTTCAGAACACGGCTTTTCTTAGATGAGCCGAAGTTTTTTTACAGCGCAATTTTCGATAGCCGTAAAAATCAGTCACCAAACCGGGCCTTACATAAAACTACAGTTTGTAAGCCCAGCGGCTATATGACTCACAGTTAACATATCCTTTATTTCAATGGCATCAGAAGAAAAGCTAAATTTGCCCCAACTATTATAGAAGCAAATGAAGTATTATAATTCAATCATCGAGACCATAGGAAACACGCCTCTTGTTCGGCTCAATTCAGTAAACAAAGGTATTCCGGGTACCATTCTGGTCAAAGTAGAATACTTTAACCCCGGAAACTCTATGAAAGACCGAATGGCTCTTAAAATGATTGAAGATGCAGAAGCGGCCGGTATTTTAAAACCAGGCGGCACCATTATAGAAGGCACATCGGGTAATACCGGCATGGGCTTGGCACTTGGGGCTATAGCCAAAGGCTACAAGTGTATATTTACTCTGGCCGACAAGCAGTCGCAGGAAAAAATAGATATACTGAAAGCCGTAGGTGCCGAAGTAATTGTGTGCCCTACCAATGTAGAGCCGGACGACCCAAGATCGTACTACTCCGTAGCTCGTAAGCTCAACAAAGACATTCCAAATTCTTTCTATCCTAACCAATACGACAACCTGTCGAATACTAAAGCCCATTACGAAACCACAGGGCCAGAGATATGGAGAGATACTGAAGGCAAAATTACCCACTATGCGGCCGGTGTAGGCACCGGAGGCTCCATGTGCGGTACCTCCAAATACCTCAAAGAGCAAAACCCGAAAATTGTTTCAGTGGGTATCGATACTTATGGTTCGGTTTTCAAAAAGTACAAGGAAACCGGTGTATTCGATGAAAAAGAAATTTATCCTTACCTAACCGAAGGTATTGGAGAAGATATACTGCCTAAAAACGTAGACTTCGACCTGATTGACCATTTTGTGAAAGTAACTGACAAAGATGGAGCAATTATGACACGCAGACTTGCGCGCGAAGAGGGACTCTTTTGCGGTTGGTCGTGCGGGTCGGCTGTGGCAGGAGCACTGGAGTATGCCAAAGAAAACCTTACGGAAGACGATGTAATGGTGATTATTCTGCCAGACCATGGCACCCGATACCTCGGCAAAATTTATAACGATAACTGGATGAAAGCCCGTGGTTTTATTGAAGACAGAGCCTTTAGTTCGGCTGCCGATATACTTAGCCGCCAAAACGGTAATGGCAAGCTCACCACAATCGATAAAAATGCTACCGTTGCCGAAGCCATTAAACTTATGACCAGCCTGAGTATTTCTCAGTTACCGGTAAAAGATGGCGAGCAGTTTGTTGGAAGCCTCATTGATAGTAAGCTATTGGCTCAAATGATCGATGACCCTGAGCTTAAAACCAAGCCCGTTTCTGAAATTATGGATGGTCCGTTCCAGTTTGTTTCGGCCGATAATACTTTAGATGTGCTTTCTTCAGTCATAACTAAAGACAACCCGGCTGTGTTGGTGAGAGATGAAAACAACGATGTGCATATTCTTACCCGTCACGACCTGCTAAATGCCATGACTACCAACTAACCTAAGGGTTGGCTTAAAATAAGGGTGCTCCAAAAGCTTAGTCACTCATGTCTCAACTCTTTCTGTTAAGATGGGTTTGAGGTTAGAGTAACCACGGCCTTTAGAGCACCCGTTTTATTTCTTAACCTGAGTTCGATGTAAGAAAAGAACGTCTGCCGGAAAAACAGGCCTTAAACT
>NZ_DBHC01000036.1:0-95849 GCF_002296035.1 Roseivirga sp. UBA838 | reverse complement strand
GCGCAGGACTGGCCGGTGAATACACCATTACTGTAGAGAAATAGACCGTGGCTACGTATGTAGATCAGACAACTATGTGTCTATGAGACTGTTTTTAACAGACTCACTAAAAAGCACTCTCCGATGGGGAGTGCTTTTGCGTGTTAGTATATCTCTCACTCTCAAGCCCATTTCAATTCCTACTTGGTGCGATTAGAAGGAATTCACCTATCAGACCCATTTCCTCAGTAATTCATTTCAATTCCTACTTGGTGCGATTAGAAGGCCAGCTCAAGGGTAAGTTCTTAATGAGCAGCTATATTTCAATTCCTACTTGGTGCGATTAGAAGCCCTACTATCCATCCGTTATTTGATGATGCAAGCTTATTTCAATTCCTACTTGGTGCGATTAGAAGATTGATTTTTATGCCATTGCCAAAGTGGTAGACCCAATTTCAATTCCTACTTGGTGCGATTAGAAGGATAGGGAATTTGTCTACAACTCTGTTCGCTACCAGATTTCAATTCCTACTTGGTGCGATTAGAAGACACTGACCATTATGTTCCAAACGGTTGAACCTTAATTTCAATTCCTACTTGGTGCGATTAGAAGTACAATAGATAAAGGCTATGTTGACGGCCTGAATGATTTCAATTCCTACTTGGTGCGATTAGAAGTTTGTTTAAAAGTTTTGCAGGCTTTAGGGCGGATGGATTTCAATTCCTACTTGGTGCGATTAGAAGCCTTTCTTTCGCGCTCGGTGAGCTGACTATAACGGAATTTCAATTCCTACTTGGTGCGATTAGAAGTTTTCATTGCTTTGTCGTTTTTTTATTATTAATACATTTCAATTCCTACTTGGTGCGATTAGAAGAAAGAATCCTTGAAACTCTGTCTCGCTGTTGTTGTTATTTCAATTCCTACTTGGTGCGATTAGAAGTAATAACGGGCTTGCAGGTAACTACTTTGAATTGATTTCAATTCCTACTTGGTGCGATTAGAAGGCGCGCTTGTTATGGGTTCTATTTTGTACACAACGAGATTTCAATTCCTACTTGGTGCGATTAGAAGTACGCAACGGCAGGGGCTAACTGGTTAGCTGCTGAATTTCAATTCCTACTTGGTGCGATTAGAAGCAGGGCTTTCACCTCAAACTATGCACTTGCATTCTAATTTCAATTCCTACTTGGTGCGATTAGAAGATACGTGTGTAACGCAATATGAACATGAGCTTATAAGATTTCAATTCCTACTTGGTGCGATTAGAAGATTCCTTAAAAACTCATCATTGCTCGGTGTGTATGTATTTCAATTCCTACTTGGTGCGATTAGAAGATTTATATTTTAATGGCAATAATGAGGTTGACTGGTATTTCAATTCCTACTTGGTGCGATTAGAAGAAAGAAGCGTATAAACGGGGTTAATTACCTTGTGTTATTTCAATTCCTACTTGGTGCGATTAGAAGGCAGGAATAGCAAGCACTACAAGCATTACTTTAGAATTTCAATTCCTACTTGGTGCGATTAGAAGTGATCAGTATGCACCAGCAAATGGTAGCAAACACAGATTTCAATTCCTACTTGGTGCGATTAGAAGATTGCCCTCACATTGTCCCTCAAAAGCTTTTGCCTTATTTCAATTCCTACTTGGTGCGATTAGAAGAACATCGAGACATCGGGCGGAAACATTCTTGCGAGATTTCAATTCCTACTTGGTGCGATTAGAAGCTCGAGCTCCTCAACATTGACCTGACCATTTCCAAAATTTCAATTCCTACTTGGTGCGATTAGAAGGGGGAGCCGAATAATTGGCACTATTCTCTTTAAACTATTTCAATTCCTACTTGGTGCGATTAGAAGTATGTCTTAGGCATTTTCGCCCCCTTTCTCCAAAAGATTTCAATTCCTACTTGGTGCGATTAGAAGCAAACTAAAGGCTATTTCTCTTACTGACTCGTCATATTTCAATTCCTACTTGGTGCGATTAGAAGATGCACAAACAATTTGAGTACATTCTTCATGTTTTTATTTCAATTCCTACTTGGTGCGATTAGAAGTCGCCAGGGGCACCATAAGGGCAATCGAGTTGAATAAATTTCAATTCCTACTTGGTGCGATTAGAAGTTTCATTAAAGGCATCATTAAGTATGCCTGTAGAATATTTCAATTCCTACTTGGTGCGATTAGAAGACTGGCTTGCATGCTTGGCCAGATCTCTCCTTGTTGATTTCAATTCCTACTTGGTGCGATTAGAAGTAGCCTGACCAATAAAAATTCCTAGTCTTATGCATATTTCAATTCCTACTTGGTGCGATTAGAAGTTATAACCCTATTCTTCTCCTGATTACTATACTTATTTCAATTCCTACTTGGTGCGATTAGAAGGCTGATGAAGTTCAGCACCGGTGCATCCGGAATTGGATTTCAATTCCTACTTGGTGCGATTAGAAGGCTACCTCCGGCTATCACCAGGGCAATCAATACAATTTCAATTCCTACTTGGTGCGATTAGAAGAACAATAACAACAACAGATTCTGTAACCTGAAGCACATTTCAATTCCTACTTGGTGCGATTAGAAGCCTCGAGTAAATGCGTATATAAAGGCGCAGTTAATTTATTTCAATTCCTACTTGGTGCGATTAGAAGGCCACCAACAGTTGCGGCCAGATTCCACCCACTGTATTTCAATTCCTACTTGGTGCGATTAGAAGCCACCTGTATGCCTTGTCCGGAGAAACTTGACCATATTTCAATTCCTACTTGGTGCGATTAGAAGCCTTAATTTCTTTCGCTTCATCACTCCTATATAAATATTTCAATTCCTACTTGGTGCGATTAGAAGAGCGTCTGGCTAGTTTTAACCTTACGGAGTTGGTTTATTTCAATTCCTACTTGGTGCGATTAGAAGCTTCGCCTGATCAGCCTCACAATGAGCTTCCACTTATTTCAATTCCTACTTGGTGCGATTAGAAGTCATTACGCCTGTTTTAGTTCTCTCTTCGTTTCATATTTCAATTCCTACTTGGTGCGATTAGAAGGCGTGGGTTCGACAACGAAAATAGACCTTTTTAAACTATTTGGAAGGGTGTATGTGTTGATTTTTTGGCTAGGCTATTGTCGATCGGCAATAACCTGTTTTTGACTGGGCTTCGACAACCCCCTAATTATCTGTCTGGGCAAAGGTTAGAGGGTATTAGGGGAGGTACTGCCTAATCAAAGGGAAGGGTGTTGGCCCATCGACAACCTAAACCTTAAATAAAGTTATCCAGACGATTTTTTTCATGACCTACGATTTCCTTTTCCAACCACTTTTCATCACGACTTTTGAAAACTATGATACTATCTTCTTCCGGTTTCATGATTTTTTTGGCCTTAAAAATAAGTTCCTTCAGTTTTGCTTCGGTAATCTCGCCCTCAAAAACAGAGTTCTGTATCCATATCAAATACTGCCTACAAAGCTTGAGCATTTTGGCCACCCTGCGTTCACCAATATCATATACTAATACCACATACATTTTACCACCAAATTTTAAAAGGTTCGTACTTTTCTATTTCCAATATGTGTTTGCTAAGCTTGTAGCATTCCAGTTTTACCAGGTGTTTGTAACTTACATTCTTTTTAAGCGTACGGTGGTGAATGGTTTCGTTCAGGCGGTCTTCGAATGTTTTGATGAATGTTTTTTTGCCTGCTTCCTTTAGCAGCACTTTGTTCATGTGGAAGTCGAAATCCTTCGACTGTATTTCCTTTTTGTTCAGTACCCTAAAAATGACCCTGTCTACCAAAATTGGTTTGAAGATTTCCGCAATGTCTAGCGCCAAGGAGTATCTTCTAAAGCCAGGCTCATGCAAAAAACTGATGGTTGGGTTGAGCTGGGTATGGTAAATTTGGTCGAGGCATTGGGTGTAACACATCATGTTGCCGAACGACACCAATGCGTTTACCTCATTGAGAGGAGGTTGTTTGCTGCGACCTTCCATGGCATGGTCATTCAAAATAATGTCAAAAGCTGTATAATAGGTTTGCCTGATATTACCTTCTATACCCATTAGCTCTGGTATGTTTTGGGTAGAACCAATTTTATCGCTCAAAGCATTGATCATGCCTATCTGTTGGTGTACATCTTTTTGCCTGTTGAGGTAATATCGGAGGTTTTTTAAAATGTTGAAGGCTGCTCCTTCTACCAGTTTTTTGGCCAGTAAAAGCCGTTTTTCCGGGTCTGCATAATGCAGTGTTTGGGCAATCTGTACTTTTCCGGCCAAAAGATATTCTTTGGGTTGAAAGCTGCCTGTGTAGTGTTCGTAATAGTCGAAAAAGTGCACGCTAATGCCAGCTTTACCCAGAAAATTATAGAGGGCTGAGTTGGCATCCAGACTACCGAAGCAATAAAGCTCAGATACGGCTTCCACAGGAATGTACTTTGGAGTACCTTCATTTCTCTTTTCGTCCACAGGAGTAAATTTTAACGTATGGTCTTTGCGGCTTAGCCTGCCAGGGTTGAACAGGTAGTAGGCTTTTTTCATAGGGGTTCATTGATATAACAGAAATCGTGGTAGCTGCATTTTTTGCAAATGGGCTTGTTGAGTAGGGTAGGGCATAGCGCAGAGTTCAAAAGTACATCAATTTCTCTGAGCCATTGGTGGATGGTATTTTCATCTCCATTCTCCCATTCAACGGTCTGTCTTTGTCGAGACTTAGGATATTCAATTATGGCACTGGCTCCTTGAATTCCATTTTTGTGAAGCACATACAAATAGTACTTCACCTGAGCTATGTGGGCTTGTTCTACCTTATTGGACTTTTTTACCTCATGTATGATCTTATTCTTGGGGTCATAATGGTCTATTTTTACCCCATCTATTTCGAGTTCTGTGTATTTGGTGGCACGATCCTGATAGCTGCTTTCGCCAATTAGCTTACCCTCTGCCACAATTTCTGAATTGTGCTCCATGCGTATGCCGTGATGAAATAGCCAAAGCTTGCGTTGGCAGGTATGGAAGTACGCAATATGTGTGGCAGTTATGGGCATTACTGGCTTAGAATTCAAAGTCGGTTAGAAGGTTTCGATTGCTTACGCCTAGGTGGAATTCGAGGAATTCTTGTTGACCGCCAAACCAACCTAGGCCTTCGGTTTTGGCAAGTTTGGTTGGTTTGCTGCCTGTATAGATTTTCCAACTGCTATGAGGCCAATCGGCAGCGCTGTTAACAAAACCGTGATTTACCGGATTGTTGTGTATGTAGGCGATAAGGGTGGAAAAATAAGTATTGGAGTCGATTAGTTTTCGATGGAACCTTGGGATAAAAAGACTGCCTTTTCTATTGAACATTCGGTTGTAGGCCTGGGTATAGCCATTGAACAAATGAGAGAATTGGCGGCTGATCGTGTTGGATAATTCCATCCCTTCAAGGGTTTTGAACCCTTGAAGGGATGATAAACTCTCCCTTCCCCTTATTCGCACCATCAAATGCAAATGATTGGGCATAAGGCAATAGGCAAAGGTTTCAGCGATGGGGTATATATATGTGGCGTACTTTTCCAGAAAATACCGATAGTTTTCATCGGAACGGAACAGATCTTCGCTTCCATTGGCATGAGTGTAGACATGGTAAACTCGTTCTGGCTCTAATGGTATTCTATGGTCTGGCATGGTGGTGCTATTTCAATCAGATTATCAGGTTTTAAAGTTTTGATGGCCTGAGTGTATTCAAAAAAACCTTATAGTTATCTGTTGGTTTGGGGAACCTGATGCTCATAGTCATAGTGAGACATTAGGTCAATGAGTTTTGTTTAGCTTTTTTAGGGTAGAGATAACTTTTAAAGCAGTCTCTCATCAATAGAGTCCCTTTCCTTAACATAACCAATTTTGTCCTCATATTTAAAGTCAAACGCCACAATTAAATTATTTCGCAAGTCTTTTGAATGATTTGTTGTTTTTAATTCATATTGATAAACCTGCACTAAGAGTTGATTAGCCTCAATATATCTTTTTTGAATACGTAAAGCTTCAAATTCATCAATCAAGTTTTTGCACAAAACCTCTACCTTTTGATTGTTCTGTTCTAAAACATCTTCAATCCAGTCTTCCCAGTCTCCCGCAATCCAATCCGTTTCAAACTGATTTATTGTCGAGTTTCTCAAACCAAGTTCATAGTCCCTCCTCTGATTATCGTTGTAGCCATTTTTATAAACTTGATTACAAGCTGAGACCAGATCATTTTCTGAAAGCTCATGTCCATCAAGGTTTAAAAGAGTTCTCCATGTATCAGAAAGCACTTCTTGATCATAGAAATATTTCGTATTTCCGATGATTTCTTCAAAAAGGTAAATGGAGGACAATTCTTTCTTGCCAGCTCGATTTACACGCCCTAATCGCTGTATTAGCGCATCTATCGGAGCATTTTCAATAAATGCTATGTCATAGTCTATGTCCAGACTAACTTCTACAGCTTGAGTAGCGATCAAAAGTTGAGGACGTTCTTCTGAAACCTTACTTGTGATTCTTTTCTCAATTTCAATTCTACCCCTTTTGTGAAATCCACTGTGTAGCAATGCTACTTTATCAGAATCAATAAGTATTTCCCTTAATAGTCCCTGAGCCGTTTTCACATTATTGACAACAACTAACACGCTTTTTCCAGCATGCAAGTATTCCTCTATAAGATGAATTTTGTCTTTAATCGATTGTCTCTTCTGGCAATGCAGGATATGCCTTTTTCTATCTAAAACCTCTTGGTCACTATCAATAGCGGGGTTAGGTCTTTTTAGTTTACTTTCATCACCATCAAACACAACCTCAATAATGTTTTTCAGCATAAACTCAGGAATGGTAGCCGACATAAAGAAGAACCGGGCATTAAACATCTTCCTAAAAAGTTTAATACTTGCCAGTAGCATTCCGGTTAGCAGCGCATTGTAAGTATGAAATTCATCAATAATAAAGAGAGCATTCTTATAATCATAAAGGGCTAATTCCCAGCCCTTTCCTTTTAAGGATGTTTTCAAAATCTGATGTAAGGTGGCTACCTTGACAGGGTAAAACAATTCACTCGAAAGTGATTTTTTTGATCGGGCCTCCTTTTCTATCTGTTCATAGTCAATCGGTTCATTGTTAGAAGCTTCTTCGGATAATTGGTCATAAAAAAAATCTAAGGTCTTTGAGTGTTGGGCAGTAACGCATTCTTTTCCAAATACCTCCTGCAATCGAACAACCATTGCATTGATACTTGCTGTATAGGGTAGCAAGTAAAACAAACGCGCATTGTTGGACTGATTGGAATAAACCCAACTTAAAGCTGCTTCAGTTTTTCCAGCACCTGTAGGCGCATGCAGTATCACATCTGATTTTTCTCTTTGCAAATCCTTTTGAAAGTTCCGAAATGGGAAATAATTCCCCTCTTTATCTTTTGGTTGAAAGTCCTTTATTCTTAATTGCCTATATCGTGGTACCTCATTTTCCAACCTTGCCGACCCAATATGATCCGCAGCTATTAACAAAGCTCTGGTAAGTGATAGTTGCCTTCTGGTCTCAATATCATTGACTACCCTTTCCTGATAACGCTGATGTAATACCTTGATCAAGTCCTTTGAAATTTGAGGATGCGGATAGCCTTTCGATACTTCCAATTTCAAGCCCATCAATTGTAGCCATTTGGTGAGCGTATCAACAGATAAAAGAGTTCTATCACTTTCCAGATGCGACTGCATGTAAGATTCCAATGAAACCTTTTCTAACCTGCCATTCCCCCCATCACTTCGCATTATTCCCTTATGGTGAGTGGCTATGGCAAACAATTCATCGATAGGAATATCCAAGAAATTTTCACAAAACCAGAGTGAAATGATTTCATGTCTGATTGATGTGTTTTTAGCACCAGCTAATCGTCTTTGAAATTCAGAATGGATTTTGCCCAAATCATGCAAAACAGCACACCGGAAAAGTTTTTCTTTCCAATAGTGCTTTTCATAATCTGAGAAAGGTAAGTTTTGGATTAAATTTTCGCCAGCTTGTATTACATGCCGGGTGTGCATCTCCAATGTCGTTTTTCCATCACTTTTGGCCCAAAACGCACTAAAAAAATTGCTCATTCTGAAAATTGATGAAAGTAAAATGCTTTATTCTCTCCTTCAATCTGAAGCAGATTAGGAACTCTAATCATTACCTCATTATCTGACGGGATAGCCATAAATATTGCTGTTTTGGTGGCAAGCCTTCCTCCTCCTACCTCTTCATTTTCTCGATATGCTTCCGCTAATTGCACCAATTGCCCTCCAGCTTTTAAATCCGAGTTGAATGGAATCATACAACCCGAAATGGTCGCTTCATCAACTTGCCTGACTCGTCTAACACAAACCCTTTCTATTTTTAAAATATCTTGGGATCTCCCAAGACAAGGAGTACCTACCGGGTTTAGAAAGTAATGTTCCCAATCCAACCGATCAATCCATAGAGTAAGCTTGGGCGATGAATGAAACTCTCTCAAATAAGCATCCGATCCTTTAGTATGCGGCTTCACTTTCTTTCCATCAAATTCCAGACGCTGACGGGTTTCTAAATCTTTTGCAACCGAATCAAATGAATACCGAAAACCAATTTTCACTTCCGTGCAATCAACATTTCTTCCCAAGCAGCATCCAATAAGCCCTAGCAGTAATGAATATGATGGCACAGACATACAGACTGAATTACCAGATAAGACAAAGGGCATTCTGGGAGTGGCTGTCCAGCCAGTCATATGAATCTCCAGAACTTTATCCATTCTTCAAGTGGCTTTCTATGAACTTATTTACTACACCCTGCGGAGAGTCTATAGTAAAGCCTTCACCCAACTCTTTTACATCACCTTCATTTTGTAGATATCCAGATCGAATTCCAATGTATATATCAGTCGCAAGTTTGGATTTGAAGTCAGACTGGATTTGTTTAATTGTGTCGATATTCAAGGCTGGCCTTTCACCAGTACCTACAAATAAGTTGTTAAAAACGGGATTGGCTGATTCCATTCCTGCAAGAATTAAAACTTTTGGAGTGACATCCGAACCAAAAGCAGCTTGCTTGGCACCACCCCTTAAAAAGGCCAGTCCCTTCAAAAGACCAGCAGCATGATTTTTCCGTCTTTTCTCGGCATCTTTCAGGGTATAACGTTTATGCTTAGGGTTTGATAAATCAGATATTTCAAATTTGTCTTTATACCTTTCCACAAATTCCTTAGAGAGCTCTTGGTGACTTCCAAGATTATCATAGACACCAAGCCTGTAATATTCCAAATTAAAAAAGCCTTCTAAGTGACTAGAATAGAATTGAGTAGAATATCTCAAGGGAGTTCCATTTTTAGGAAATACTGTACCTTCATCAGTGGTGAAAGCATACATATTAGGAATGCCCTTTAAAATGGATGATTTGAAGGCAGTAGTTCGTTGGAGGCTCTCAGCTTTTATTTCTTTTCCCTCCTCATTTTTCTCCTTACCTCCTGCTTTCATATATCCAAAAATATCATCCTCAGCATATTCAATTGGGTTCAGTTTATTAGAAACCTTATTGGTCGATCCTTTCGCATTAAAGCCTATTGCTTCTATTTCACTTGGCTCCCATTGATTTTCTTCATTTGTGGTGTCTCTCAACCACCTTCGCCATGCTTGGGCCGAGACATACGGAACTTGTTCATATCGACCATTAACCTTTGTTCTGAAAGTTTTAGGAATAATTTCATTTTTATCCTCTTGAGTTTTGAGGCCAAAACCATTTAGAAATGCTGCGGATGCGTCTATCAGAAGTCCACCTGCAATGTTTTTAAGATTTGCCATTATAAAATTGATTTAGTTATTGATATACAACTCATTAAAGTGATGACACTGCTTCAAAAGAGTGAATTTGATCGAAAATTTTGCAACTAAAAGAGCATATTCACCATCAGGTGAATAAAGCAAAGCATCAGACCATTTATCGCTAATGTTATTATCATCTGTTGAAGTCTTCAAGAATTCGTTAATATTCTCAATCGCTTCATAGAACCAGATTAGGAATTTTGAATTTTCATTCGGAATGGATTTCACTAAGCCTAAGAATTTATCAATTGGTTTATCGCCAGTTTCCCTGTCTTCATACTTGTTGAAATAGTAGGTTTGATAATCTTCAGCAAAGCCTCTGACTTTTTTTAGCCAGCTATTTGTAGAGCCTGTTAACTCCCAACTTTCAGGCTTTTCCAATGCTTTTATTGGAAATATTTCCTGGATTGGTTGACTAAAGAATATTCTCAGCAAACCATTTAGTCCTATTCTGAAACTTCTGTAAGAATTACCAAATAATGCGTAATAGATACTTTCAAAATCCAATACATCTTTTTCTGATGCACGGTAAAAAATATTGGTATAATTAGTCGCCAAATACTTTTGACTACTTAGTAAATCTTTCACAATAGACTCCCTTCTGGTATCCTGCTGAATATATGCAATGAGCCATTCACAGACTTTTTCTGCATTAGACTTATTATTATCAAGAGTTGGTAGTTTAGAAGCGAAAACCTTTTTATAATAGTAGAAGTGAGTGATTTTGAGTATTTTGTAAAAACTATTTCTAATAGGAACTTGCTCTGCATCATCAAGAATTTGCAAATGATGTCGTAAATCCCATTCACCTCTCTCTGTTGCTTTTATCAGTACAACAAATAAGTCTTCTTTAAACCCTGGTTCTTTGTAGGCTTCTCGTTTTCCTAAATATTTATCAAAAGCATCAGTTTTGTATTTATCAATTAATCCAGCTAAATACTTGGCATATTGAATCTTTTGAGTACTGTCTATTTCTTTAAAATATGCTTCTATAAATTCAACTGAAACACCATCAAACTCAACTTTCCTTTTTCCAGAGCCAGAAACATAAGGATATAACCCAAGCCACTCCCTGTTTTCTTCTAAGCATTCTAAGAACCAATATGCTCTATCGCTATTAGCTAAGATCCATTTCAGCTCTCCACTGATTCTGGTATCCTGTTTCAATCGTATCAACTTCTTGATTAGGCTATTAGGTACTCGCTCTATCTCACAACTTGCTCCTGTACCAGAATTGGAAAAGCTCCAAAGATTAAGGTCGGAATGCTCATCCTCCATTTCTTTATCTTCTAAAATCCTGATGGCCCTTAGTAAAAAATGCCCTTTTGCGTAATCCCTTATACTTTCAATTGGCCGATTGGAAGGGGTTGTTTCAATCCTCCCAATTACATTCTTCACGTTTTCTTTGATAAAGCTTCTTGCGAATTCAAAATTTGAAGAATCGACCAGTAATATTCCTCTTTTATAGAGTAAGGCTGAAAGTGGAAGAAATTGCATTATCGTAACACATATTGGATGAATTTGAATTGTGAATTTTGCTTGTGGTAAAGCATGGGCATCTGATCCAAGACCTCCGATAAGAGGAAACCAATTTCTGTTGAGTCTGGTATCTTTCTTAGCTATTTCCTTTTCATTCAAACCAATATTTTTAAGAACCCCTGTGAAATGGCTTTCGAAAGTAGTATTAAACTTCAACCCGGATACTTCGCATTTATAATTACCCTCTATCTCAACATTATCAAAAATGGATATCATTAATCCATCATAGATTTTCAAGCCATTTTTGGCATCATTATGCAACGGGCCATTTTTGGTGAAAAGCATTGTGTAGCTTTTCATTCTTTTACTCAATGATTTTAAATCATACTTTTCATATAAACTCAATAATACTTTTGGGGTGATTTGATTAACACTTTTAAGCCCAGCTAATGCTTCAATGGTCATTAGTGCATTGTTGAGCATTGCGTTTCCAGTGTAAGTTTTAAAAATTATTGTCTCCATAGAGGTTGATTATTTAGTTTTTTACTCATGGAATTGTTTGTTATGATTTGAAAATTGGATAATATATTTAATACCAAAGAAGGATTCAGACCTTACTAAAGGAAGTTTAAGTGTGGAAAAAGAAAGAGGAATAGAATTGAAGGTGATGCCTGAGCTTTTAGAGAAACTCAAAGGGAGAAGCCTAAACATGCTTATTAGCTTTACAGGCCGACTGAAACTAGCATTTGTGTCCTTAAAATTTACATATTCATTATCTCTCATTTTCATATTCTCTTTTGGTCGTTTTTATCTTCACGCGTTTGAGAGAAGTTCCTTACCTCTACACAACCAAAGCCTTGGCTATTTAAATGGCCAAAACCGGCATGGTAGCCAATTTCGTGGAGGTAGGTAGGCATGGTTAGTTCAAAGTCGAAGATATAAGCAATCATTTTGGTCGCCTCTGGGGTAAAGGCCTTGAGTGTTACCCCGTTTTTCTTGATTTCGCCTTTGGTCTTGAAAGCAATTTCTGCATGGTCTTCCCATAGTAAGCTGGTATTAACCGTGGTGGTGAATGCGCGTGCTTTGTTGAGCAGGTTACTGATTAGTATTTTAGTAAACTCTTGGTGGGTAGGCGACAGATAATCTTCTCCACCAGTAATCCTTTTTCTTTTCAATAGTACAGGAGAGATACAGGTGTAATGCATGGTTTCTGAGAAATAGGCTGGGGCTTGCGCTTCAACCAGTCGAATGGTATAGTGTGCTCCTGATATTTTGTCTCCTATATATAGGCTGGCCTTTAAGAATACGCCTTTAATAAATTCTTCGGCTGCTTTATCAATTAAAAAAGAAACAGTCAGCGTGGCATTTAGCCCAACATGTTGAATTCGGCCATTCTCTTTATGGATTTTATAGCCTTCAAAATTGAGCCTGGAAAAGGTGAAAAGCCTAAAGGGTTTATTGTCTACAACATATCCGGTGTTATGCAGATATCTTGCAAAGTTGGAGTCGCCCTGATCTATAATCCTATAGATGGCTGCCGACAGCTCGTATTGGTAGTTGATAGGTATAAAACCTGGCTTGCTGGTTCTTTCCAGAAGTAATCTAAATCTCATTGTTTAATAAGTATAATAAATACGCTCCGGGAAGGGGTAGTGTGTGTATACAGGAGTTTAAGATGATTGAATTGAATATAAATAAAAATACCTAAATCTTGGTATTTATAAAGGTGCATAGAAATAAAAAGAGGGCAATCTATAGATTGCCCTCTTTCTGTTCTGAATGATTGAGTTACTTCAGATGTTTAGGTTGATTCAATTTTAAACATCTTTTGGCAACTGTTCAATACCCTAAATGGGGGTGAAGTGTTAATAACAAGGCTTTTTGCCAGTGCTTAACGAAACTTTGTATGCCAACAGCAAAATGATGGCTGCACAAAATTTGAAAATAAATTAGCAGTATTCCTCGAATACATCGGCCAGGTGGTTGCCTATAACTTCGGCCGACCTTCCTTCGATGTGATGTCTTTCTACCATGTGTACCAATTCACCATCTTTGAAAAGCACCACTGAAGGTGAAGAAGGTGGATAAGGTAAGTGGTATTCTCTAACCTTAGCGGTGGCTTCAATATCGCCTCCGGCAAAAACGGTCATTAAATGGTCAGGCTTCTTATCGGCCAGCTTAAGGCCCATTTTTACTCCCGGACGGGCGGTTCCTGCGGCACAACCACAAACTGAGTTAATGACGATGAGCGTGGTGCCTTTGTGGTCTTTGAAATGCTCTTCAACAGCTTCTGCTGTTTTTAGCTCGGTAAAGCCTGCATCGGTTAGCTCTTGTCTAAATGGAACCAATAAATGCTCTGGATACATATCTATAAGTTTTAAAGTTCTATGTTTTAAGTTATTTGTTCATTGTTCAAAGTTCATTGTAAAGCGGCCTGAACCAGAAACTTTGAACTAATCTACATGAAGCCAAGTTCCAGCTTTGCTGCTTCAGACATCATGTCCATAGTGAAAGGAGGGTCAAAGGTGAGTTCCAGTTCAACTTCATTTACTCCTTCAATAGCTTTTACCTTTTCCTTTACCTCATCGGGCAATACTTCTGCAGCAGGGCAGGAAGGAGAGGTTAGCGTCATCAATATGTAGACGTTGTTTACCGGGTATACATTAATCTCATAGATCAACCCCAGTTCGTATACGTCCACAGGGATTTCAGGGTCATAAACAGTCTTTATTGCTGCTACAACCTCATCTCTTAATCCTTCTTTTATTACGTCACTCATTCCTTCGTAATTTTCAATGTGTCAAATTCCAATTCAGAATTTGTTGCTTGTTGCAGAAAGAATTCGCTGAAGTTCTTCTGCTTTTTTGAGAAGATTTAATCTTGTCTTCTCAAGTCTAACCTCGTTATGAGTTGAAACCCAATTCAGCTAATAAATAGTTTCTTTGGCTTCCTTTCTCGCAATCTTTAACCGAAACTTGAAATTCTTGTCTCCAAGTTTTTCATTAACCTTGATATAGTTCGCACTAATTGAGCCTGATGCTCTTATCAGGTGGTTTTGAATCGCCCTTATGGGCTCAGTCAATTGTCGAGCTTTGAACAAAACCCAAGATGCCACAGGCAAAATTCAGCACTCTCAATATCTAAATCCTATGGCTTATCCATAGATGCTGCGTGTTTATCTAATCCCTGTTGGAACTTGATGCTTTTACTATTGACTTTTTACTTGCGTTGCAAACGCGAGTCCATAAATCTTCATTTGCTTAATCATTGCCCCAAGACCATTGGAGCGCTGTGTACCAATAAACCTGTTCAGACCCACTTTATCGATAAAAAACAAATCGGCATCCACAATTTCTTTAGGGCTTCGGCCAGAAAGTATTCTTACCAAAATGCTAACTAATCCCTTGGTAATAGCTGTATTGGAATCTGCCTTAAAATGAATTTTATCACCTTGCAGTTGCGCGTCAAGCCACACTTTAGACTGGCAGCCTTTCACAATGTTTTCTTCAGTCTTCTTCTCTTCTTCCAGGGGCTCAAGTGTTTCACCCAGCTCCATTACATAGCCAATAGTCATTTCCATGTCTCCATCCAGCATGGAAAATTCTTCAATTATTTCGTTCTGAATGTCTTGAATACTTTGACTCATGGCTTCAGTTTCTTGATTATGTCCTTTAGGGCACCAATGAATACATCAATTTCTTCGATGGTGTTATAAACGGAGAAAGAGGCTCTAGTAGTTCCTTCTATGCAGAATCTGTCCATCAGAGGCTGTGTACAGTGGTGTCCCGTACGTACGGCAACACCTTTGGCGTCCATCCACATGCCCAGATCGAAATGGTGTATACCTTCGACCACAAAAGATACCACACTCACTTTATGAAGTGCTTCTCCAATAATTTTTACCCCTTCAATATTTTTGAGTTGTGAGGTAGCATAGGTGAGCAGTTGTTCTTCGTACTGAGCTATATGCTCTTTACCTACACGATTAATAAAATCGATAGCGGCTTTGAAGGCCACTACATCGGCAATGTTGGGGGTTCCGGCTTCGAACTTGTACGGGATGTCATTAAAAGTGGTCTTCTCGAAAGAAACCTCTTTGATCATTTCACCACCTCCCTGATATGGAGGCATTTTCTCCAGCAACGACCGTTTACCATAGAGAATACCGACACCTGTGGGACCATACATTTTGTGAGCCGAAAAGGCATAAAAGTCAGCGTTGAGTTGCTGAACATCTATGGGGAGGTGAGACGATGCCTGCGCACCATCGATCAGCACCTTTGCTCCCCGGGCATGAGCCATTTCAATAATTTGTTTTACCGGGTTAATGGTACCCAACGAATTGGAGGCGTGGTTCACCGCTACCAGCCTGGTTTTGTCAGACAATAGTTGACTGAAGGCGGCTATATCTAGGTCGCCATTTTCCATTACAGGGATAGCTCTTACTTTAGCTCCTTTTTCTTGGGCTATTAGCTGCCAGGGCACAATATTGGAGTGATGCTCTAGTCCGGATACTATGATTTCGTCTCCACTCTGGAGAAACTTTCTACCCCACGATGAGGCCACCAGGTTGATGGATTCTGTTGTGCCTTTGGTGAAAATAATTTCTTCGGCTTCATTGGCATTAATAAAAGCCTGCACCGCTTTGCGTGTGTCTTCAAAGGCCGTTGTAGAGCGCTCGGCCAAAGTATGTATGCCGCGGTGTATGTTGGCATTATCTGCTTCGTAATGATGCTTCAACGCGTTGATAACCTGAAGAGGTTTTTGGTTGGTTGCGGCATTATCGAAGTAAACCAGAGGTTTTCCGTTTACTTGTTGATGAAGTACGGGAAACTCTGCTCTTATGGCTTCTATATCGAGTTGCGTTGATACTACTGAAGTATCTGACATATTATTTCTCTAATCTGCTGGTAATGATTGCCTCTACATAGGCCTGAATGGCCTCAATTTCAAGGTTTTCTATAACATCGCTGGCAAAGGCATGCAAGAGCATGGCCATGGCTCTGTCTTTTTTAATACCGCGGGCCATCAGGTAAAAGAGGGCGTCTTTATCTAATTGACCTGTAGTACATCCATGCGAACACTTTACATCATCAGCCCATATTTCCAGCTGTGGTTTGGTGTTCACCGTAGCATCGTCTGTTAGGAGTATGTTTTTGTTAGACTGAAAGGCGTTTGTTTTTTGTGCATCTTTTCTCACAAAAATCTTTCCGTTGAAAACGCCTTTCGATTGATCGTCCATAATGCCTTTGTACAGCTCGTTGGAGAGCGCATTAGGCATGGTATGATCAACGGTGGTGTGATTGTCTACATGGGTTTTACCGGCTAACAGATACAATCCGTTCATATTGGCTTCACAACCTTCGGCATTAAGCTTAATGTCCAGATTGTTTCTAACCATGGCACCATTTAGGGCGATAGTATTGACCGTAAATGTGCTGTCTTTGGCTTGTGTTACATGTATGTTGGATATGTGGTAGGAGGTAGGGCTATCGTTCTCAATTTTGTAGAACTTGGCATTGGCACCTGCAGCCACCTCAATCTCATTCACCACGTTGCTAAAACCGGGCTCTGCTGCAAGGGTATCCACTTTTTCGATAATGGTTACCTGGGCATTTTCTCCAACGCGAATCAGGTTTTTGACCTGAACGTCAGACGACCGCGTATTTATGAACTGAATAAAAACGGGCTTCTCTATAACTGCATTGGCCTTTATGTCAATAACAGCTCCCTCGTTGGCCAGCACTGCATTCATGGCTACAAATGCGTCTTCCGTGCACTTAGAAAGTTTGTCGAAGTGTTTTTCTGCCAATGCGCTATTGCTGGCAATAGCATTAGAAAGGGTAGAGAATGAAATACTATTCTCTTCAATTGTATCGGAAAACTGCTCTGAGAACTTTCCGTTTATGAAGGTTATGTAATAAGCCTCAAGGCCTTCGATTCTATACTTTTCAACATCCCCTTGGTTTACCTCTGTACTTTCTTCTTCCATGGAAAAGTTAATGTGCTTTTCCAGGGCCTTGGTAAGGTTGGTAAACTTATACTCTTCTGCCTTGGCATGGGGTAACCCATTCTGAACGAGATGGTTGAGAGCTTTTTCGCGAATCTCGGCTATAGCCGTGTTGCTGGTAAGCTGCGGCCGTGATGCCTCAAACCTTTCAGAGAGTTTATCTATGATGGATTGTCCTGCGAATTTCTTCATATTTAAACTGCGGCTTCAGCTTCTTCTTTAATCCAGTCGTATCCTTTTTCTTCCAGTTCGAGTGCCAACTCTTTGCCACCAGATTTCACGATTCTTCCTTTGTAGAGTACATGCACAAAGTCTGGCACAATGTAGTCCAGAAGTCTTTGGTAGTGAGTAACTACTATGGTGGCATTGTCTTTAGACTTTAGGGCGTTTACTCCATTGGAAACTATGCGCAGCGCATCAATGTCGAGACCTGAATCGGTTTCGTCCAGAATAGAGAGTTTTGGCTCCAACATGGCCATTTGGAAGATTTCGTTGCGTTTCTTTTCTCCTCCTGAAAAGCCTTCGTTGAGCGATCTACTCAATAGCGACTGGTCAATATCTACAAGCTTCATTTTTTCCTTCATCAGCTTAAGGAACGAAACTGCATCCAGTGGCTTTTCACCTCTGTGTTCTCTCACCTGATTGATGGCAGTTTTCATGAAGTTGGTAGTGCTCACTCCCGGAATTTCTACCGGATACTGAAACGCAAGAAAAACACCTTCTCTAGCCCTTTCATCGGCATCCATATCCAGCAGGTCTTTTCCGTCAAACGTTACTTCTCCACCGGTTACTTCATAATCTTCTCTTCCGGCCAATACAGAGGCTAGCGTACTTTTACCCGACCCGTTAGGTCCCATAATGGCATGTACTTCACCTGCTTTTACCTCCAGATTGATGCCTCTCAGGATTTCCTTCTCCTCAATTTTAGCTTGTAGGTTTTTTATGCTAAGCATTTAGTTCACTGTTTATAGTTCAAAGTTTAAGGTCAAAACCGTAACCAGAGGCTTCTTCCTCAACTTTATACTTACTTCCTTTTAAGTCTGTGTTGTTTAAATATTTGATAAACCCATTGATCGTTTTAGTAACCAACTCAAGCTTCTCTAGAAGTTCATTACTTTGGTCAATGGTAGTATAATTTCTATCAGTAGCCCTTATTACTTGTGACCGGACTTTAGCGCAAAATCCCCTGGCAACGGTCAAAAACTGCCTAAAATCCTTGTTTCCACCTCTACCAAAACCTTCTGCAATATTATCCATTATTGAGCCTGAAGCTGAGTTGACCTGATTTTTTAAGTCATAATCTTTTAAATATGAATTGTTATATAGAAACTCAAAAACAAGCTTATCCAAAACTCTGGCTTCCTGCCAGACCTTCAAATCCTCTATTTTGTTAATTAGAGCCATGCAATTGAGTCTATGAACAATAAACTATGAATTAAAAACCACGAGCCAGGAGTTACCCTACCGATCCTTCGAGGGTTAGTGCCAGCAACTTCTGAGCTTCTACGGCAAACTCCATTGGCAATTTATTTAATACCTCTTTGGCATAGCCGTTCACAATCAGGGCTACGGCAGACTCTTCATCAATACCTCTTTGTTGGCAATAGAAAATCTGATCTTCTCCAATTTTTGAGGTTGTGGCCTCATGTTCAACCTGGGCCGAACTGTTTTCTATATCTATGTAGGGGAAGGTGTGGGCTCCACACTTATCGCCCATGAGCAAAGAGTCGCACTGAGAGAAGTTCCGAGCATTGGTGGCTCGTTTCATTACGTGCACTTGTCCGCGGTAGCTGTTCTGCGAGAACCCGGCCGAAATTCCTTTAGAAACAATTCTAGACTTGGTGTTTTTACCAATATGAATCATTTTGGTGCCGGTGTCTGCCTGCTGATAGTTGTTGGTAACAGCTACAGAGTAGAACTCACCCTGAGAGTTATCTCCTTTTAGTATACAAGAAGGGTATTTCCATGTTACGGCTGAGCCTGTTTCTACCTGTGTCCATGATATTTTGGAGTTATCACCTTCGCAAATCCCTCTTTTGGTCACAAAGTTGTAAATACCACCCTTGCCATTCTTATCGCCAGGGTACCAGTTTTGCACGGTAGAGTATTTTACTTCGGCATCTTTGGCTGCTTTGATTTCTACCACGGCCGCATGCAATTGATTTTCATCGCGCATCGGGGCTGTACAACCTTCCAGATAACTTACATACGAACCTTCTTCGGCAACAATCAGTGTTCTTTCGAACTGACCAGTATTGGCGGCATTAATTCTAAAGTAAGTAGAGAGTTCCATTGGGCAGCGAACGCCTTTCGGAATGTAGCAGAAGGAGCCATCGGAAAAAACAGCCGAGTTAAGCGCTGCAAAATAGTTGTCGGTCTGAGGTACAACAGAACCCAAGTGCTTTTTAATGAGCTCCGGGTGTTCCTGAACGGCTTCTGAAAACGAGCAGAAAATAATGCCCAGCTCAGAAAGCGTTTCTTTAAAGGTAGTGGCAACCGACACGGAGTCAATAACTGCATCTACGGCCACACCGGTGAGTCGCTTTTGCTCGGTTAGTGAAATACCAAGTTTCTCGAAAGTAGCCAGAAGCTCCGGATCTACCTCGTCAAGCGATTTGGGTTTTTTCTTTTGTTTGGGCGCAGAATAGTATTTGATATCCTGATAGTCAACCCTTGGGTATTTTACATTGGCCCAATCAGGTTCTTCCATTTTTTGCCAAATCCGGAAAGCCTTGAGTCGCCATTCCAATAGCCATTGAGGCTCTTCTTTCTTGGCAGAGATAAAACGGACTATATCTTCGTTCAACCCTTTTGGAGCTTCATCAGCCTCCAAATCCACGGTCCATCCGAACTCGTATTCTTTGGAGGTAAACTCTTCAAGGATTTGATTATCGTCACTCATACAATCTTATTTAGACTGGTTTTAAACACAAAGTTACAACCTATCCACCGAAGTAATGGTTTCCTGACAGAGAAATTTCCCAATACTTTATAGAGGATGTCAATAGTGCATCACCGTCAGACGTCTAACTGTATACTTCTGCTCAATGTTTCTTCGAGAATTACAAAGGTTTCGGTTCGCTCTATTCCATCTACTTTCTGAATCTTATCATGCAGTATGTTTTTAAGATGGTCTGTATTCTTGGCATATACTCTAATGAACATACTGTAGTTACCTGTGGTGTAGTGAATAGATGTAATTTCCGGAATTTTCACTAGCTGACTGGCCACACGGTCGTAAAGCGAACTTTTAGAAAGGAATACTCCCAAAAAACTACTGACCGTATAGCCCAGTTTATTCAGGTTAAGATCGAGTGAAGCACCTTTAACTACGCCCATCTTTTCGAGCTTATTCATTCTTACATGTACTGTTCCGCTAGAAACGAAGGCCGATTTGGCAATTTCTGTGTAGGGTTTCTTGGCGTTGTTTTGAAGCAGCGACAGTATTTTGAGGTCTACATTATCGATTTCGTAATTTTCCGGCATATCAGCTTTCTTAAATTATTGAATTTTGAATCAAATATACATTCTATTAATTAATCTGTAATAATTGATTTGTTTTGTTATTGATATTTTATTCAAATGAAGTTTTGACCTACCTTTGAATCACATTCAAACGGAATAGTAACAGAAAAGAATGTTTTACACTGTAGGATGACGAAACAGGCAGCCGTGCCCTCCTTTCTCGAGGGTGGAGACTCTGGGATAAAGCCAATCGGCCTAACCTCTCCGTGAAGGTTCGAATCCTTCTCCTACAGCATGAATAAAGTAATGAATCTCTGGATTCGAACGGTTCGAAATCGCAGCGTAGCGGAGATTCACGAGGGGATGAGGGCGTGCTTGTGGGTACGAGTAATCCTTCTCCTACAGCATTTTAATGTGCTGGTTACAGAGGCCATGCTTTTGGAAGTCAGCCAACCGCTTCAAGTTAAAATTTACCAATAGTAATTCTTGTCAGTCTTTCGTAGAAAAGATGCCCGGTTTAAGGTGATATACCTAGAAGTTCTGCAGGTAGCAGATGGGCATCTTTACCCTTTTGAAAGGTGGATTTGCCTTGGGTTAGTCGCAATCCACAATTTCGAAGCAAGGCCCTGCCGTGTACCTTCCGTCATCTAGTGGTATTTTCATCAGCTCCATGGCTTTGTATTTAAGATCATACATGAGTGTCACTCCTTTTATGAGTTGGTCGGGTTGTCCGTTGCAGGCTAAATTGATGTTTTTCAGAAGAGCCGTGTAAGTTTTGCTAAACTCCAATGATTTTTCATAAACTGCCGAACCTTTGTCATAGTCGGAAAGCTTAGGGTTTGGCCTGAAGTTATACATGGCTCCCCAGTCTACCCTAAAGGGCTGGCCCGTTGGCAGACCTTTATTGGGGCTGTCTCTGTGAGCGGAATCGGTAACGGCATAGAATCTGCCAAACCTTATTTCTTTAAAGCGGAAATAATGGGCATACTCTTCAACATCGGGGCCAAATAGTTTGTAATCATCGTCTTTAGGGTCGTATTCCTGCGAGAAGATAGTGCCTAATGTACCTTCGCCTTGCCCAACTATTTCATCGATTAACTGAATAGCGTCTGTCAGGTTGTTCACAGTAATTATTTTACCTCCGGAACCATAGTACTGTTCATCGCTCACCTGGTTTCTGTTGGGAGTAAATATGCTTTCACCTTTATTTTGAGCTTCTTTTTCCAGTTTAATCAGTGTGTCTTTAATGGCTTTGTAAAATTCGCCAATGCCGGTAAAGCTAGGGTCTGCACTGTTTCTTGCCAGCTCCTTATCTTTCTCTGATAGAAACTGCAAGGCGCCTTCGGGGTGCTCAATTTTCTCGAAAGTACGGATAGAGTCTATGGAAAATGGAGCCAGGGGTACGATGAGCTGAGGCATTACATTTCCCGGCAGTTGTGATGGATAATTGGGAGTAAAAGTGCCTATGCTAGGTGTGCCACCAACCGCATTGAGCAGGTTGGCTACCATAACCATATGAAGCATTTCTTCAATCACCACACTTTTAATTATCTCTACCGACTCTAGGTTTGTACCTTCTTTTATAGAGTAAAGAGCCGATAAGTAGGGGGGAATGGTAGAAAGCTCCAGGTCCATGGCTGTTTGCAGATCGGCCTTAAGGTCTTCAATAGATTTTTTTTCTGAAGCATGTTCTGCAGCCTCTAAGAGTATAGACTGTTCGAAACGCTGGTCTTCACCGCGTGACTGATCAGCTTCAGGAATTAACAGGTGACGTTTTGGATTATCTTTTTTTCGAAAGGAGAGTTTCATGATTTAGCTGTTCAAGTGGTTAAGAATTGCTTCAGAGGTTTTAAAGGCCAGAGCCGACATGGTGAGTGTTGGATTGGAGGTTCCCAGAGTGGGCATGTTTCCACATCCTACCAGGTATAAATTATTATGGTCCCAGGTTTGGCCATTTTCATTGACTACGGAATCTTTGCTATCGTTGCCCATGCGGTGAGTACCAACAATATGACCGGCACCCCAAAAATTGTAGACTTTGCCCTGATACTCTACATGGTCGGGATTGTCGGTTGTGTATTCGGTAAAATCTTGAACACCCGCAGCTTTAAAAATCTGATCGGACACTTTCTTGTATTCAGCAAAGGCCTTTTTCATGTAGTCCGAGGCACTGTAATGGATTACCGGACGGTAATTACCCAGATTATCCAGGTAATTGGGGTCGATGGTTACCCTGTTTTCCGGCTCCGGAGTTTGTTCACACTCAAAGTGCAATAACAGTTGTCTTGGCACCATGTGGTGTATGTGATTGCGCAGGCTTTCGCCAAACATGCCTTGAGCCACTGCATTTTCTACATCGGAACCAGGAGAAAACTTGGGCCAGCCCCAGCCCCAGTTGTCGATAGGAGAGATGCAGGCTGCATGATCTTTGCGGAACTCGCCATCGCGCATGGTGGGTATGTTGGTGGTAGAACCAGGTCCTCTGAACGGATAGGCCTTTTTGGGAAGCAAGCCCCAAGTGAGCATTACCATGTGATCCATAAGATTTCTACCCACCTGGTCGCTTGAGTTGGCTATGCCGGAAGCGAGCAAGAGTTTAGCGTTTTCAATGGCATTGGCTGCTAATACATAAATTTTGCCTTTGGCTACATGACTTTCGAATACGGATGAAGATGGGTTCTCATATTTTTTATATACAATACCAGTGACTTCACCGGTTTCTTCATTGGTGAGTACTTTGGAGGCCACTGAGCGGGTGCGGATGGCGATATGTTTTGGGTCTGATTTGCGCAGGGTTTTAAGGGCGTTGTACTTGGCTTGTACCGGACAAATGGGAACGCAGCTTGCATTTCCCTCACATCTGTGTCCTTGATGGTCGTCCCATACGGCTCCAACCGGGCTATATGTGGCATGCCGTTGTTCTACATGTTCGTAGGCTTTGGTAAAAGTATTCCAGCGTTTTTCGGCCTGCAGTTGTAGCTTACCACTGCTTTTGTTCCAAACTATATCGGCATAAGGGTAATCGGCATTCGGAATGGAGTTTCTTCCCTGAGGAGTACTCACAAATTGAAGTTCATGCTCTTTGCCATTGAAGAAAACTTTAAAACCGGAAGGAACACTATCAATCACTTGCTTGTCCAAATAGCTTTGCGGTACTTTTTTCATGGGAAACTGATAGTTTTCACCATAGTCTCTTTCCACATCTACGTCAGGCCCTTTTTGTTCCGAAACACTGCCCGATACACCAATCTCAAATTCAGCCATCTCATAGTAAGGCTTAAGTGTGTTGTAGTCGAAGGGCCAATCGACACCCACTCCGTAGAGTGTTTTCATTCGGAAATCGTTTGGCAACATGCGCGGTGTAGAGCCCAGCCAGTGCATGGTGGTTCCTCCGGGACCCCGCCAGGCATCGCTGCCAAAGGGCAATGGGCCGGCCTGAACAAGGTATCCTTTGGTAGAAGGTTGGCAGGCAGTAATTGGCTCTATATCCAGTACATCGGGCGATGGAGCATCTTTTAAATTGGGATAAGGGGAGTTGGGAACTTTTGCTGCCTTTTCGTAAAAGGTATTCAAGTAGCCCATATAATTATCGAAGGCCTCTTTCTTCTGAAAACTCATACCTGCTTCCAGTCCCGCTTCCAGAAGTAAGACTTTTTTACCGGCTTGTGACAAGGTTTTGGCCACAATAGAGCCTCCAATCCCTGACCCTACGATAACTACATCGTATTCAGTGGTGTTGTTTTCCATAATAGTGTGTGTTTAGCAGTTAATTTTAATGGGTGGCTCACTCCACGAATTGTAGCCGGGTTGTTTGGCTCCTGGCGGATGTGTTTCGGCAACCTCCCACACCAGACTTTGTGTGTAGCTCTGGGCTGAAATTACATTGCCATCCCAGGTACCCAAATACCACATAAGAATAATCTTCTGGCCTAATCCGGCATAATTGCCATTAGGAATTAGCTCTTTCTCAATAGCCTCGTTTATGGCTTCAGTACTTTTTAGCTTTAGAATGGACTTGCAAGCATCATAGAATTGATCGATTGTTTGCGGGTTTACATGGGCTACAATAGTATTGAAGTAGACCTCGGCCATGCCCGTGCTCTGAAGATCGATTAGGGGGAAGCCGGTGAGATAAGTTGAAATGTCTAGAAATACATCTAACCTGGGGGGTATGTGTTTATCCATAATACTGATGTGTGATGTTTATACTTTCTAAGTTCAACAAAATCTTCCGTATTTAAAACCCCTCCCTGAGCCGATCTTAAATAGAGAGCCGGGCCATTTTATGAGCGGCATGACTTTTATATCGCTTTTACTACTTTTGAGGCATGCGAATTTTTAGAAAAACAGTGGTTGCCCAGGCCTTGATGGCTTTAATTTTTCTGGCGATTTCTTGCCAAAACAGCGAAAATATAGACAGTCGGGTGCGCTTATCCGGTAAACTGGTAAACTGGGGCAATGCTTCCAAAATTTTAAATGACCGATCCCTAGCCTCCGATTTTGGCTTGGGCAACGATCAACTTATACATACTAATGAAGAGGGGCAGTTTAGTCTTTCTTTTGAGCTTAATGAGCCGGGCTATTTTTCCTTAGGTAGAAACAAACTTTACCTTAGCCCTGGTGATGAACTTTATCTGGAAGTAGATTATCGAGATCCGGAAGCAGCGGTGTTCAATGGAGCCAGTGCTACTCTGCAGGCCTATTTAAGCGGTGTGCCGTTTCCTAAGAGTGGTTCTTATTTAGAAGGTGGGCGAAACCTCCAAAGTGCCAATGTGTCTGAAACTTGGGCATTGGCCAAAGCCAAAACCGAAGAAAGAAGAAAAGCACTGCAAGAACTTGAAGCTACGGAAGAATTTATGGAGCTGGAGAGTATGCGGTTAACGCTGGATCAGCTCAATACCATTCTTTCAATGCCCATATATGGTTCGTTCAAAGATTTTTGGGAGTACTCTGAAAAGAAAAAAGCAGAACTACTGGTTCCCCTCAAAGACGAAATAAACTCATTGGCTGCTGGCCTTATGCAAGACAAGTACATGAAGCACCCCAACTTTAGGGACATGCTGCTGGAGCTCGTTGATCCGGCTTTGCAGCAGGTAGGCATTTTTGCAGAATTGACCTTTACCCCCTACATGATTGAGTATGACAAAATGGGTGCATGGTCTACCCAATTGGAACTGGCAGGTTTAACCGAGGAAATGGAGCAGGAGACCAATCAGTTGTTAGCTTCCAATATAGCCGAAGACTACAAAGCAATGATTCAAACCAAGTTGCAGTCTTATGAGGCCTTGAACCCTGGTAAGCCGGCCTTCGATGTGGTATTGACAAATGCTCTGGGAGAGCAGGTAAACCTGAGTTCGTTTAAAGGTGAACTGATTTACGTAGACCTGTGGGCTACCTGGTGTGGGCCTTGTATTGCAGAGTTTCCGGCCTTTGAAGAACTCAAAAACGACTACGCCAACGATCCGATAACTTTCGTTCCGGTTTCTATAGATACCGATTTGGAGGCATGGCAGCAGTATCTGGAGAAACACCAATTAGAAAAAGACAACGAGTACGCTATCAACCGGTTAGATCTTGCGGACTACAAGGTTATTACCATTCCACGATACCTGTTGTTAGATTCTTCTTTTCAGATTATATCCGTTTTTGCTCCAAAGCCGTCCGATCCGCAAACCAGACTGCTGTTGGATAGTTATTTAAAAGCAAAACCATAAACGCATCCAAATATGTGAGTCTGGCAATCGATTGACTTGCCATTTCTTTTATATTTGGAGATAGCCAAAATCTAGAATTTACATGAGTGAACGCATTTGGGTAAAAAGGTACCCTGAAGGAATTCCTGCAGATATTTCTGACAAAAGGCCGGATAACCTAATTCAGCTTTTAGAAACCTCTTTCAAGAACTTTGGGAGCAAAGAAGCCTTTGAAAATATGGGCAAATCGCTGACCTACCATGAGGTAGACCAGCAATCCGACTTCTTTGCAGCTTATTTACAGAATAAGCTGGGGATGAAGAAGGGAGATCGAATAGCCATTCAAATGCCCAACTGCCTGCAATATCCCATAGTGCTCATTGGTGCTCTCAAGGCCGGCTGTGTTGTGGTAAACACGAACCCTCTGTACACCCATCGGGAAATGGAGCATCAGTTTAGCGATGCTCAGGTTAAGGCTGTAGTAATAGTGGCCAACTTTGCCCATAGCCTGGAAGAGGCTTTGAAAAAAATAAAGGTAGAGCACATCATTATTACCGAGCTGGGCGATATGCTGGGCGGCTTTAAGGGTACTCTTGTGAATCTGGTGGTGAAACATGTGAAGAAAATGGTGCCTGCCTACTCAATTCCCCAAGCATTGGCCTTTAAAAAAGTGCTAAAAGAAGGTGCTCGCATGAAATACACCAAAGTAGATATTTCAGGAGCCGATACGGCCTTTTTGCAATATACAGGCGGTACCACAGGTGTTTCTAAGGGAGCTACTTTAAGCCATGATAATGTAGTGGCTCATACTCTCATTATTAATGAGTGGTTCAGGCCATTGCTCAGAAAGGGGCAAACGGAGGTTATGATCACCGCAATCCCGCTCTATCACATTTTTGCCCTCAATGTCAACGGTACGTTTATGATGTACATTGGAGCCAAAAATGTGCTGATTACCAACCCGCGCGATATGCCCGGTTTTATAAAGGAGCTTAAAAAGCATTCATTTACCCTTTTTACAGGAGTAAATACGCTGTTTAATGGTTTGTTAAACCAACCGAATGTAAAGGAGGTAGACTGGAGCCATTTGAAAGGAGCCATTGGCGGAGGCATGGCTGTGCAGGATTTTGTGGCCCGCAAGTGGAAAGAAACCACCGGCTCGGATCTGGTAGAAGGTTATGGACTGAGCGAAACCTCGCCAGTTGCCAGCTGTAATCCACTAGATGGTACACACAAGATGGGAACCATCGGATTGCCATTGCCCTCTACCCAACTGGCTATATTTACAGATGAAGGCCAACAACTGGCGCAGGGAGAAATAGGGGAGATTTGCATTAAGGGACCACAAGTAATGAGTGGCTATTGGAACCAGAGCAATGAAGGTGTTTTCTTTGATGGCGGATGGTTCCGCACGGGTGATATAGGGCTGATGGATGAAGAGGGCTTCTTCAAGATTGTAGACCGCAAGAAAGATATGATCAATGTTTCCGGCTTCAACGTATACCCCAATGAAGTGGAGAATGTGATTGTAGACCACCCTAAAGTACTGGAAGTGGCCGTTATTGGGGTGCCCGATGCGCGTTCTACTGAATGTGTAAAGGCCTTTGTGGTGAAATCCGATGCCAGCCTTACGGAAGAAGAGCTAAGAACTTATTGTGAAGAAGAACTTACCGGCTATAAAAAACCGAAATACATTGAGTTTGTAGATGAATTGCCCAAGAGCAATGTGGGTAAAATTCTACGCAGAAAGCTCAAAGAAATGGAAGAGGAGAGGTCAAAGGCAGGATGATTGGGGAATTGGTGAACTAAGGAAATCAATGGCTGAGTAAAAGCTTAGGCAGGTGCTCTATAGGAAGTGAAGGATCAAAATTAATTGGCCTTTGTAATGCTTGCAAAGGCCAAGTTGATTAATTCATAGAATGCAAGCCCATTTTGTTTCCCTCCGTATCGAGGAATAGAGCGAAATACCCGTTTTCTTCGTCAATTAGGGTTTTAGCCAGTAATATTTGTCCACCACTTTTCTCAATCTTTTTTAATACCGGCTCTAAGTCCTCACCACCATTCAAATAAACAAGCACACCCGTAGCAGATGGCTCATAGCCTTCGCCTTTGGTGATTACAACCGATGCAGACTGCCCGTCAGCCGGAAAAATTCCCATCTCTGTTCCCTGCATCTCTATGCTTTCAATTTGTATGTCTAGTATGGATTGATAAAACTTTACGGCTCTCGATATATCGGTGGCAGGAATTTCAACAATAGAGACAAATTTTTGCATGGCTGGTTTGTTTTGTGGATGGATTATTTGATTAGAGTTTAAACGATTTTCGGCATAGTAAATAATTATGCTCCCCAAAACCAATAGAATGGCAGAGCTAAGGGTACGGTATTTCATTGGTCAACACTATTTAATGTGGGTGCTAGTTAGGTCAGTTTTAAAATACAGAATTGTAAAAATGCGACAGGTCTAGCTTTCGGAGTAAATCAATGAGGAAAGCATCATTTGTTCATCATTCAGGTACTCCTTTGGATTTATGCCTGTAAACTCTTTGAAATCTTTGATAAAGTGCGCCTGATCGTAATACTCACTTTCATAGGCTATTTGGGTCAGTGTTTCGTTTTTTTTATTCAAAAGAGACTGCAGTGCAGCTTGCAGCCGTATAATCTTCCCAAGTTGCTTTGGGCTAATTCCCACTAATCTGGAAAAATTCCTTTCAAGGTTTCTCCTCTTGTGCGGTTCCTCTTTCAGTATGGTGCCAATAGATGCTTTACCCTTTGTTTTGTAGAGGGCATCTATGGTTGACTTAACAATCTGATCGACCACGGCAGATTCGTTAAGCCTGTTTTTGAGAAAGCGCTCGATTATTTCTATTCTCTCATTAGTTGAAGTAGCCTCTATTATGTCCTGCTCAAGAGAACCAATAGAGACTTCATCGAAAAGAGCATGAAGAGGGGTGTCTTTGTCAGCCAATTCCTGAATAGGGGTTCGGATAAAATTAGCAAAGCCGTATGGATAGAAGCGAATGGCAAATGAGTTGACATAGCCTGTTGGCTGCACATAATATGGCGTGGTTATCTGGCCAATGACCATAGCCCTGGGCTGAAGAACATAGGCCATTTCGGAAGTAAACCTTTTAATGTCATCGCCAAGAATGAAACACATTTCAATGCACCCATCGGGGACAATACGCTGTTTGGGTGCCTGTGAACCATTGGGGACTTCCAACGTCCAATAACACTTGACTACCGCTTCTAAATCTGGATGGGGGTTAAAAGTCTCGTAGTTCATGAGTTCAATTTGGCGAAAAGTTCTTGGTAAATCTAACCTGGCATGAGCAACGAACGGTGACTAATAGTAGAGTTCCTGTTTGATTGTGAGATCTGGTTATTTCTGAAATAAATGAAAAAAGCAATAGAATCATTGACAGCCTTGCCTCTCCGTGTGGCCGGATTCCATTTACCCGAACTTAGCACTAGTCTCTTGGCTTCTGCATCTAATAAGGGGTGCAAACCCCGAACTACTTTAACATGGCTTACCTCTCCGGAAGAATCAATGGACACGTTCAACAATACTTTTCCTTCTATTCTTAACTGAGTTTTGGGGTATCTGATGTTTTCCTTCAGAAAGTTGTTCCATGCTGTAATTCCTCCAGGGTATGAAGCCGGAATGTGTATGGTGTGGTAAGCCGGTATAAGACTTCCATAGTTAACAGTGACTGCACTTTTTTGACAGTTATAGAGGAATAAAAAAGCAAGCCCTATAATAAGGCTTGCTTTGACAGTGAAAGTTTTTTGACCGTTTGGACTCAATGGGAAGTGACTTCGGAATAATCGATAGGACTAACCTAGTTCTCAACAATTTCTTCTTCCTCTTCAACACTGATTGATGATGGACCTTTGTCTCCTTCCGAGAGCTTGAATGCAATGCGTAATTGCATACGAGCGCTTACGGGCTCGCCTTGTTGCTTGCCAGGTACCCATTTTTCTGATTCCATCAGCACACGCAATGCTTCTTCGTCACAGCCCGCTCCAATTCCTCTCATTACCTTAAAATCACGCAATTCACCGGTTTTATCTACCACAAAGCTTAGGTAGACATTCCCTTCCACTCCTTTTTCTTTGGCCTTTTCGGGGTATGTAAGGTTGGTTAAAAGGTGGTTGTGCCAGGCATCAATACCTCCGGGGTAAATGGGCTGTTCATCAACGACTGTAAAAACCTGGTCGATGCTTACCGGCTTTTCTACTTCTAAATAGGCTACAGAGATATCTTCCTGAGGCTCTATAAATAATTCGCTGTCTGAACAGGAGAAGACAAACGCAGCTAAGGCTAGTAGTAATAACTTTTTCATAGGGTTGATTGATTAACTAATAAAATAATTTCAGAACTAATGTATTAGTTTATTTTGAAATAAAAAAGAAGCCTCGCTGAAAGATAGTTGAGTGTTACGGCAAAAGGTGTTCCGGATTAAAGGGCGTAAAGGGATTTTCGGTATGCTTCCAAAACCATCCTTTGCCGCTGACAGATAGATTCTGAAAAATAGGTCATCGAGTGAAATGGCCTGATCGATTTTTACTTTGCGTTATCTATGAACATTTCCATCAATTCAAACTGAAGCCCACCGTAGTTGAGCGGATCCATATTGCCGGTAATAGCCAGCACTGTTTCGCTTGGCTGGTGAATGAGAAAGTAGGTGATGCCGCCTACCGAACCCCCACTGTGTCCGTAAAAGGTTTTTCCGCTCGGGCGTTCAAAAATTCGCCACCCAATTCCGTAGCCGGTTTCTTTACCCGCTATGGTCTTTTGTGAAGTCATCCATTCTTTGAGAGTACCAGCTTTGAGAAAGCCTTCTTTCATGTGAGCCTGCCCAAATTTGCATAGATCTTCTGTGGTGCCGATGAATCCGCCACCGGCCCATTTGTAGCTATTGTCTACTGTTGGGGCTTCTACCACTTTTCCGTCCTGAAACTGATAGAAGCTCACCCGGTTGGGTATGTCCTGATTGGCATAGTCTGGCTGGGTATGGTTCATGCCTAAAGGCGCAAATACCTCCGACTCCATGTAGGAAAGAAAACTTACATCAGACAGAAAGCCGGCTTCGGGAGCCGCTGCATTTTCCATGGCCACCGAGATAAGGTTCCAACCGTAGGAAGAATAGACATATTCCGTACCCGGAGTATTAATTAGTGGATCGTTGATAAATATGCCCAGACCATCTACCACTTCTTCATAATGTACATTGCTTAAAAATTCCAGCCCTTTGTAGTGCCTGATGCCCGCTAAATGTCCGGCCAATTGTCTTAAACTTATGGTGGCTCCTTTATCGGGCCAAATGGGTACGTAGCGCTCAATAGGGGCATCTAAATCTACCTTGTCCTCTTCATAGAGTTTGGCCAAACCAGCAGCAGTCAATGTTTTGGAAACGCTGCCTATTCTGAACATACTTTTGGACGGGTCTACCGGGGTCTTCTTCTCGAGATCGGTATATCCGTAACCCTTTGAAAAGACCAGTTCGCCTTTTTGACTGATGGAAACACTTAGTCCGGGAACCTGCGTCTTCTCCACGAAGGCTTGAAGTTTTGTGTGTGCTTGTTCTGAGACGGACTGTGAGCATAAGAAGGTAGTGGTGAATAACCCGAAAAGGAAAAGGATAAATCTTGCTTTCATGCGGTCTGAATGAGTTGAATAACTCTCTTAAGATAGCTGATAATTTGAATGGAGTGAAATGAGGAATAGAAAATGAATAAAGCTGATCAACTGATTTACAACTCTTTGAAGAGAAGGGGTGTCCTTATGTTTATGAGCTTTGAATCGAAAATGGGTTTGTTGAGGGGGCTTATTTTGCTGATGTCTTTAGGACTGATGACCTTTTCATGCGAGGTGGAAAATCCAGATTTAGTCGGTTGCTGGACCCATGCTTACGAAGAGGGGCAGACTATATACAAAGGTTGCGATTCTCAAACCTTTGGTTTGAGCCGCTTCAGACAAGTCTATGATTTCCGGGCCGATGGAACAGTAAACTACCTGGTGCTGCACCCTGCGGATGCTCATTATATGGATGAGGCCAAATGGGAATATGTTTCTAACCGTAATCAAGTGCTTATTAAGGATATTGAAACCAATAAAATTATCAAGACACTTAGAGTCTCCATACTTGATCAGGCAAAGCTTTCCATTGCTGAGGTTCGATAATTACTTTTTCCTCAATACCCTTCCAGCTCTATTTTCAGTCATTTCACCTTGGTCTACGGTAATTGTGCCATTGACGATTACATAAGGAATGCCCACAGGGTAGTGATGCGGGTCTTCAAAAGTTCCTCCTTCATCTACCGTTTCCGGGTCGAAAATGGTGATGTCTGCCAGCATACCTACTTTGATATAGCCTCGGTCGCTTAATCCCAATCGGTCCGCAGGCAGTGAAGTCATTTTGGCCAGTGCCAGTTCCAGAGAAATTACTTTTTCATCTCTGACATAATGCCCCAGTACCCTGGGAAAAGTGCCGTAACTTCTTGGGTGAGGGTGTCCCTGTCCGGGTTTTGCCAGGCCTCCATCGCTAGCAACCATGGCCAGCGGGTGCTGCATAATTCTCTTCACATCTTCTTCGCCAATGGCATGGAATATACATGAAGCCCCACCGTTCAACTGTCCTTCTATAACCAGTTCGGCTCCGTTGCTAAAGGTGGGTTCTAGGCCTTTTTCAATGGCCCAGTCTTTCAGGGTTTTACCATTTAAATCGGGTTTCCAGCTTACATTGGCAAACTGAACTACTGCTAGGTCAGCACCGCCACGATCGTACTCTATGTTAAACATAATCTCTTCTTTGATCTTTTTGCGGGTAGCCGGGTCATCGATTCGCTTTTTAAATTCCTCTTGTCCACCGGCCATGGCCCAAGTAGGAATCAGTACCGAAAGCCCCGTAGAACTGGCTGTGTAAGGGTACTGGTCCATCATTACATCAATGCCAAGGTTTCTGGCAGAGTCTACCATAGCCAGTGTTTTAGTGCTGGCTCCCCACATGGGTTTGCCTATGGCTTTGTGGTGAGTAAGCACAATGGGAATTCCCGCTTCTTTACCAATTTGTATGGCTTCCTGAACGCCCTCAATTAGTCCCAGGCCTTCCTCTCGCAGGTGAGAGGTATATATGCCTCCTTGCTGGGCAGCTACTTTGGAAAGTGCTATTACCTCTTCTATGTTGGAGAAGGAACCCGGCACATACTTAAGTCCGGTCGATAGTCCGTATGCCCCACTTTGCATGGCCTCGGCTACGGCACTCTTCATGTCTTCCAGTTCCTCTTCGGTAGGGGCGCGGTTTTCCGTACCCATAATGTTCCTTCGTATGGTATTATGTCCCACAAGCCAGGCCGTATTAAGGCCAAGTTTGTAAGTGCTCAACGAATCAAGAAAGGGCTGCATAGGAGAGGGACCCCGGCCGTCAGGCCCGGCCAGCACTGTGGTAACGCCTTGCCGAACAAAATTTTCTGCATCGGGCATGCGCATTATAGCTTCTATGTGGGAGTGTACATCAATAAATCCCGGGCTTACTACATGGCCTGTAGCATCTATGGTTTGGCGGGCTGCAGCGTCTTTAAGATCTCCAATTTTCGCAATCTTATCGCCCTTAATCCCCAGGTCTGCTTCATAAAAGCTTTGGTTCTCGGCATCGTATATAGAACCATTAAGAATAAGAATATCGAACTTTTCGGTGTTGGGAGAGCAGGCAAAAAATAAGGTGCCAATTAGTAAAAATAGCTTCTTCATAATTCTTTGGTTGAATGGAAGATAGCTAAAAAGAAAGTTCTTCGAAACCTGAATTTTACGACAAGTCTCTGATTTGGAGTATGTAGGCTCCTTTCTATACCCTGGCATTGCCGGGGCTTAGAGCCCTGTGCTTAGTTTTCCGTCTTGATGGCTCCAAGGTGTGGGCATTCGATAAGACTGTTCATCCCGCTAAATGGAACCGGTTCTTTTTGGTATTTATAAGCCTGTGTAAGTGTTGTAGTATAGTTGTTATCTCCCATGCCCACATCTACATCGTCCATTGTCATTTGGCAAGGGTGTTCATAGCCGGCTGCATGGGTAATTTCTAAAATTTCTTTTCGAAGGGTTTTAAGGTATTGAGCAGATCTGGCCGATTTATCCTTAACATCTATACCACTTTGCAGCCACTTGTTTTGAGTAGCTACTCCTGCAGGACAGGTATTGGTGTGGCAGGATTGCGCCTGAATACAGCCTACCGACATCATGGCCTCTCTGGCCACATTTATAAGGTCGGCCCCCATAGCAAAGGCCATGAGTGCATTGGAGGGAAACCCTAATTTACCGGAAGCAATAAATACCACCCGGTTGGTGAGTCCTTTCTTCTGAAAAATTTTGTAAACGGCCGCAAAGGCAAATACAAAAGGCAGTGCTACATGGTTGGCAAAAGATGGGGGAGCTGCTCCCGTGCCTCCTTCGCCACCATCTATGGCAATAAAATCAGGGCCTATGTTTTTCTCTAGCATCAGGTCGGTAAGCTCTTCCCAAAGTTCTAGCTTACCAACAGCGGCTTTGAAACCCACCGGAAGGCCGGTTTCTGCGGCTAACAATTCTATAAAATCCAAGAGTTGCGCGGGCGTGCTAAAGGCAGAGTGATTGGAGGGAGAAACCACATCTTGTCCCATGGGAATGTGCCGGATTTCCGCTATTTCGCGAGTTATTTTAGAAGCCGGAAGAACACCTCCCTTTCCCGGTTTTGCTCCCTGCGATAGTTTTATTTCAATGGCTCTGATTTGAGGATGTGCCGTGGTCAGTTCAATGAGTTTGTTTAGATCGAAGTTTCCATTTTCATCGCGAACCCCAAAGTATCCGGTACCAATTTGCAAAACAGTATCGGCTCCCTTCTGATGATAGGGAGAGTAGCCTCCTTCGCCTGTGTTATGAAAAGCTCCGGCAGCGTAGGCGCCTCTGTTGAGCGACTCTATGGCCCTGGCCGACAGTGAACCAAAACTCATGGCAGAAATATTGACAATGGAACGGGGTCTGAAAGGTCTTTTGCGCTGATTGTACCCACCCATAAGTTTGGCACAAGGCACAAGATCTTTGTGCATTACGTTGGGGTGGTCTGGCTTAGGAGTGTAAGGAAATAAGGCCGGGTTAATAAATACATAGCCTGCTGCGCTCTGGTCTTGATCGGTTCCAAAACCTTGATAGTTGTTTTGTTTCTTTGAACTGGCGTAAATCCATGAGCGCTGACTTCGGTTAAAGGGAAGTTCTTCGCGGTTATTGGCTACAATATACTGCCGTAGTTCTGGACCAATTCTTTCCAGCAAATACCTCAGGTGCCCTACAATGGGGAAATTGTGACTAATGGTATGCTTCTTCTGAAGAATGTCTCGCACAAACACGATCAACAAAAGCAGCAATATATATACCCACCAAGGGGTAGAAGCCAGTAGTTCCTTCAACTGATCCATAACCTGTGTTTCTTGGTAAGATCAGATTAAATTTTCAAGGCTACAACTCTCTGCGTCAATTGATTTTTAGGAACAAGCCGGCCTAATTACTGAATAGGATCGGCCGACTTTGTGCCGGGTTGAGAGGTAATGTCTTTGAGGCTCATTACCTGAATGGCAGCTATGGAAATTATACAGTAGGCTGTAAAATAGTAAAAGCCGTCTAAAATGCTGGAAGAAATGTTTTCTTCAGAAGAAGTGGCCAGGTACATCAGGAACACGCCCACCACAAACACATCGGCCATAGACCATTTGCCAATTAAAGCCACAAATTGATAGACCCTCAGGCGCAACTTCCATTGCCTGAAAGCCAATACCATAAACAACAGAACGGCCTTGAGAATTGGTACAATTACCGAGAAAAACAGGATGAGTGAAGCAACCAAATGATTGTCGTATTCATAGAGTAGCTTAATGCCGCTAATTACACTTTGCGTGCGGTCGTACAGTTCGAATTTACCCAATAATGGTATGTTGGCCCCAATGTTAATATTAATAATAGGCAAGGTGAGCCCGGGATAAAGGCATATTAGCGATACCACAATCAATACCAGGGCAATTATGTTTCTGCTGTTCATAGGTTATATTCTTGTGCAAGACGATTCAAAGTAAACAAAGGTAACACGGACTTGGAAAGGCTTTAAAAAACAACCTCAAGGGTATTTCACATGAAAGAACCCCTGAGGTTGATGGATATTGTATGCTGTTAATTAATTATCGCTAAAGCTACACCAGCTTTCGGCTTCCATACCAATGGGCGAGCCATCGGGCGGAGAAAGCGCATTTTGAACTTCAAGCTCTTGCGGATTCATAATAAACAGCTCTATCAAATGATTGAGATATCGGTAGTGAGCATTGGAGCTTGCTTCGCTGCCGTTGGCATTGTTGCCTGCAAATTGCTTGATTTTGAGCAAACCATTGAGAGCTTCGGCCCGGGCTTGGGTAGAGGCACTGTTACTTTTGTATAGATCCATCAAAGCAGCCACCATTTGGTTTTGCGTTGCATGGTTAAGCTGCAGATAGTATGGGTTGGCGTAAGTAACGTTAAAAAGAGAAGAAAAGATGGTGTTGATAACATCGGTTAAGCCAATTTGCTCAGGATTCATAGCCTTCTGCTGAGCCAGTCGGGTAGCGCGCTGAGCATTGAAAATGTAACTCATCACAGCTCCGGCAACAGTTTCTCCGGGAGCAACCGGGTCAAAGTCTATTCCCGTACGTCCGTTAAAGGTTTCGCGAGAACGGCCAAAACCGGGAGGTCGGGGAGGAATGATTTTCAGAATATGTTCCGGGAAGGCCAACTGGGTCGGGCTCACTACCCGCAAAAGTGCATTGAGGGCAGCCTCTTGCTCTTCTTTCGATACGGTTGAAGGCAGGGGCTGGGAGTCTCCACGGAGTTTGTAGTTATAATACGTGCCTCCCAAAACTTTCACAGCACCCTCCAGTTGGTATCGGTGGAGCATGTACATGGGCACAAGCACCTCTTCTAAAGTGGCCAATGGGGCTCCAACAGGAATGTTTTTTTCAGAGAAGTTTTTAAGTACATGGTTTCTAACCTCTAACAAACGGTTGAGTTCTTCTACAGAGCTTTTGCCATTATCCCACAGGTGAGAACTTGGATGGCTGCTACCAATGGGGCGTGAATCAAAATCAGTAATAAACTGAAGGCCTTTTTTGAATTGATCTTCAATTAGCTGATCCAGCGCCTTGTCTTCATCTACATTGTCTGGAAAGTCCTGATAGCCCCAGGTTACCGCTGCTTTGTCCCATTCGCCAATACCTGCATCGTAGGCATTTTTAAGCGAAATCTGCCCTTTCTGCAATTCAATGAGTGGGTGTGGATAGTCCATAACCGAAGCACGGCCATTGGTGCTGGAAATATAGTTGTGCATTAAGCCTATGGTATGGCCTACTTCATGGGCTGAAAGTTGGCGAAGTCTTGCCAGGGCCATTTCCAGTAGTCGTGGGTCAGGAGTAGTGCCGTTTTCGTAGGGGGTTAAAAGTCCCTGTGCAATCAGAAAATCCTGCCTCACCCGTAGCGAACCAAGACTTACATGGCCCTTAATAATTTCGCCTGTTCGGGGATCAGTTACCGAGGAACCATACGACCAACCTCTGGTAGAGCGGTGCACCCATTGAATTACATTGTAGCGTACATCCAGCGGATCGGCTCCTTCAGGCATTTCTTCAACGATAAAGGCATTTTTATAGCCGGCAGCTTCAAAAGCCTGGTTCCACCATCGGGCACCTTCAATTAAAGCCGACTTGATAGGCTCTGGTGCGCCACGGTCTACATAATAGCGAATAGGCTCTACCGGCTCGCTTACTTTGGCCTTTGGATTTTTCTTAGCCAATCGATGCCTTCGGGTAAACTGCTTGACAATGTTTTCCTGAATGGGGGTGGCGTAATCCATGTATCGGATGGTGCCATAGCCCGAACGGGGGTCTGCCTTACGCGGCTTATAGCCATTGTCTGGTAGCTCTATAAAAGAGTGGTGCATGCGCACTGTTACAGCGTCTGAAGACGGAGTTACACTTCTAAGATAGCCTCCTGCGCCACTTCCGGTAAAAGTAATAGTGGCTTCAAACTCAGAGTTTTTTGGGAAATTTTTGAGCATGGGTGGGTATATGGCCGACCGGCTTGCATCGGGTCTGAAGTTGCCTTGTCTGGATCGGCTAAGCGTATTGGCTACCCCATGGGCATCGGAGAGCAACAAGGGAGTAAGGTCTACCAAAACACTACCCTCCGATTCGGCCGCCACCGTGAAACCGTGAAGTACTGATTCGGCAAAGGCCTCTTTTACCGCCCTCACTTCATCGGCATTTTCTGAAATGGCCCGGTATGAATAATTAGGCTGTACCATAAGAATTTTTGGGCCAACCCGCCTAAACTCTACTATTTGTGTACCACCAAGCTGCCCTCTGTCCAGGCCAATGTCGTTAGAGCCTACTCCGGCAGCTAAGGAGTTTACGTAGAGAAATTCCGTGTCCAGTTTGTCTATTTCCAGCCAAACCTTTCCGTTCTTTTCGTCCCAGTAATAGGTAAAAAATCCTTCTTTCTTTTCTGTGCCTTGAGTGGCCTCTTCTATACTTTTCTGGGCCTTTACTGCCTGCCAGCCTATCATAAGGACCAGAATGAGAAAAAATCGTTTATTCATGAAGCTTTAGTTTTATCTGAATGATTCCCATCAATATAAGAAGTCTTTGCTAAGACGACCAGACAATTATATTTGTGGGGCTTCATAATTAAACCATCAGAACATGTCAACCATACGAATCAGATTAACAGTACTTTTTAGTGTACTGGTGTCCATTGCCTGGGCACAGAAAAAACCACTTACCCACGATGTTTATGATGACTGGAAAGGTATACAGTCGGTGAGCATCAGCAACGATGGCAATTGGGCCGGGTGGCGAATTGCTCCACAAGTGGGCGATGCACAACTTGAATTGCGCAACCTGAATAATTCAAATAGCATTGTCATCGACAGGGTTTCCAGGTATGCTTTTTCTAACAATAGCCAGTTTGTGGTGGGAGAAATTAAGCCTGCCTACGAGGAGGAAAGAACACTGAAACTAAAGAAAACTCCTTCGAGCAAAATGCCAAAGGACTCTTTGTTTATTGTTTCCTTGAGCAACGGAGAAATCAAAAAATTTGCAAGGGTAAAGAATTATCAGCTTCCGCGCGAATCGAGCGAGTGGGTGGCCTGGCAATATGAAAAGCCTTTGCCTGAGAAAAAGAAAGTAGAAAAGAAGGAAGAGCCGAATAACGAGGAAGAAGGCGCTAAAAACAAGAGGAAGAAAAAGAACAAAAAGAAGCAGCCGGAACCAAAAGAAACTCCAGAACCCGAAGAAGTTGAAGATCCAAGGGCCAAGTCTAAGGGCACAGAGTTGGTGCTTTTTAATATGCGCACCGGAGAAATGAAGAGCTTTGAAGGGGTGATGGAGTACGATTTCTCTGAAAAGGGCAATCTGCTGGTTTATGAGTTCGATGAAATAGATTCGCTGAATCCATCAGGCCTTTATGCTTACAATACACAGACCGGAGAAACGGTTACGCTAAGTACCGGAATGACCGATTATAAAAAAGTGGCCATTCATGAAGACGGCAATATGCTGGCCTTCTTTGCCACGGCAAGCGATAAAAAGGATGAAGAAAAGTTTTGGAGCATTATGGGCTGGAAGGCCGGAGACTCACAGGCTCAAATATGGATAGATTCTACCAACCGAGGTATACCGGAAGGCTGGATGGTTGGAGACAATAGCAGCATTCGATTCTCCGAGTCGGGCCAGCGCATGTACTTTGGTACGGCTCCCAAGCCCATGAAGTATGCATACGAAAGCGATACCACTATACTCAAAGAGGAGCGTCCTGAGGTGGACGTGTGGTCTTACAACGATCCATACATTCAGCCTATGCAAAAATTGCAGGCCGGCAGGGAACGCAACAGAACCTATGAGGCCGTTTTTCATATAAACAACAGGCGTTTGGTTCAATTGGAAGGAACCGACCTTGAATCTGTTTATGTAGATACAGACAACGACAGAAGTTTTTATCTGGCCATGGACGACCAGCGGTTCAGAACGCAGTATACCTGGGATACTCAATTGCCCAGAGACTACTATAAGGTAGATGCGCTCACCGGTCGGGTAGAGTTGTTGCTGGAAAGCACCGTTGGTTATGCATCACTATCGCCCGGAGGAAAGTACTTGTCATGGTTCAATCAGGAGGATGGTAATTATTATACCATGAATGTGACCTCAGGAAAAATAACCAACCTTACAGCCGATATGGAAGTGTCTTTTGCCGATGAACTTCACGACAGCCCTTCATTGGCCGGTAGCTATGGTAGCCCGGGTTGGTCAGAAGGTGATGAGGCGTTCTATCTGTACGATCGCTATGATATTTGGAAATTCGATCCGGAGAACCGCTCAGCTGCACAGAATATAACTCAAGGGCATGGAAGAGCCAATCAATTGGTGTACCGTTATCAGCGAATGGACCGTGAGGAAGAATATGTGAATACTTCCGGCAAAGCTGTTGTAAGTGTCTTTAATGAGTGGACCAAAGCCTCAGGTTATGCCTATGCTTCAATGGCCAGTGCGGGAGTTCCGGAGGTAATTGTAATGAAAGACATGAGCGTGTTTGGTTTAGAAAAAGCTGAAGATGCCGAAAGAGTATTGGTGCGTATGTCTACCTACGAGGAGTATCCTGAGGTGTATATGGCCAATTCGTTGCAAATGGATGGTTTGACCAAGCTAACGGATATGGACGCTCAAGAAGACCCTTACAAGTGGGGTACCGCAGAGTTAGTGGAGTTTGAGTCGGGCTTTGATGGTGAAGTAATGCAGGCCATTCTTTACAAACCCGAAAACTTCGACCCTAATAAGAAGTATCCTATGATTGTATACTTCTACGAAAGAAGGTCTAACTCATTGCATAGCCACCCAAGTCCTGCGCCAAGTGCCAGCACGGTGAATATTCCTTACTTTGTAAGTAATGACTACCTGGTATTGGTGCCAGATATTAAATACGAAATCGGACATCCGGGCAAAAGTGCTATGGACCATGTGGTGCCGGCCACCAAGGCGGTTATGGCCAAAGGTTTTGTAGACGAAAAGCGAATGGCCATTCAGGGACAAAGCTGGGGAGGCTATCAGGTGGCCTACATTGTGACCAAGACCGATATGTATGCGGCTGCAGGAGCCGGGGCTCCCGTGTCTAACATGACCTCTGCCTACGGTGGTGTACGTTGGGGGTCGGGTATGAGCCGAATGTTCCAGTATGAGAAAACGCAGTCTCGAATAGGAGGTACACTTTGGGATAAATTCGATCTCTATGTAGAAAACTCACCTTTGTTCGGTGTGCCCAATATTAATACCCCATTGTTTATTATGCACAACGATGCCGATGGTGCAGTGCCATGGTATCAGGGTATTGAGTTCTACATGGCTTTGAGAAGGCTACAAAAACCCAGCTGGATGGTGGTGTACAATGATGAAGCCCATAACCTGAGAGAGCGTAAGAACAGAAAAGACCTTTCTGTGCGTATGGGACAATTCTTTGATCATTACCTGAAAGATGCTCCAATGCCGGAATGGATGGCCTATGGTCTACCGGCTACACTAAAAGGTCGAACTCTCAGATATGAGCTTGTGGACGAACAGACAGAAGAAAAAATAAACGAAGGAGCCAGCCTTAAACTGGAAAAGGGTAAGGGACAAAACTAGATACTCTCACCTGATAGATACAGGGCATTCCCGAAGGCATGGAAAACCAAGGTCTTCGGGAATGTTTGTTTTTGGTCAATTCTTAGTTTCAAGTGTTTTTGAGAGTGAGTTTGAATGGCGTTGGAAAAGAGGGCTAAGTCTTACTGACCCTAAATGACTATAATTTGATGTTGATTGAGAAGCCTCGGGAGTTGCGTAAGTTCAAATTGAGCACCCTTTAGGGTGTTTTTATTGGGGTCTATGTCTAGCCCCGAAGCTTCCTGAAAATTGGCGTTTTGCAGGTTACATCCCACAAATACAGCCCCTTGTAAATTGGCCTTGTTAAAATTGGTGCCCGTTAGGTTTGCCTCGGCAAAATCACAATCAAGACAACTACATTCAACAAAAGAACTTTCTTTTAGCTGAAGGTTGTAAAAGCTGGAAAAATCGAGTTTACAGCGCTGAAAATGCATGGAGAGTAGAAAAGGATTACATTGGCTAAACCGGAGTCCCATGAGTTTGCAGGAGTCGAAACGAACCGATTTTAAACCTGTATCAACTAGTTCTATACCCGAAAGGTCGCAGTCGGTAAATTCACACTCCAAGAAGCTAAAACCGGATAGGTTGCTCTTGGAAAAATCGGCTCCCTTAAATGTGCAGTATTCAAACTGCATGCCCTGCTTTAGCCAGTTGTCCAGGTTTTTACCCGTAATGGTTTCGTCCTCTATAACTTTCATTCCTGTTCTTTAGGGCAATTTAGTTAAAACTTAAAAGGGCAGTGGGTTTGTCCGGTGCTTTGTGAGAGAGGCGGATTCTTATTGATGAAATCTATAGAAATACAAAATTTACTTTTGTATTAGGTGAATTATTGAATGGATTGTGTGGTAGGATGTATTAGGTGTAATCAAAGATTCGGAAATATGCAATTTGGTCTTGTGCCTGGCGAAAAGCTACTAAAAATAGCTCAATTAATCTTTTTTATCTCATCTCACATTTAGTGAGCGGATCGGTTCTTAACTGATTAGTGCTCAGTGGATAATGTATTTTCATCAAAAATAGCTGATTGCTTCTTATTGATAACGTCAATAAGAAATTCAAAAAACCAATCTGCCGGATAGGCTTTAATTCATTGTTGAAGGTTACCTTCGCAGCATTATTTAACAGAACATACATTTCACTATAAAACTAAAATGCAATATGAGCTACGTAGGTAGAAAATTTCCAAACATTACCGTAGACGCCATGAACGAAATGGGCGATACTTTTAAGTTGAACGTGCTGGAAGAAGCCAGAAAAAACAACAAAAAAGTAGTGCTTTTCTGGTACCCTAAAGACTTCACTTTTGTATGTCCTACTGAGCTTCACGCTTTTCAGGAAGCTTTACCTGAGTTCGAAAAGAGAAACACTATTGTAATTGGTGCTTCTTGCGATACGGCCGAGGTGCACTTTGCCTGGTTGAATACATCGAAAGACAACGGAGGTATAGAAGGCGTAACCTACAGCCTGATTGCCGATAGCAATAGAAACCTGGCCAGAACACTGGATATTCTTGATATCACTGGTGTGAGCTATGACGAAGAAACAGGAGTAGAGTTGTTAGAGGGCGACAATGTGACCTACAGAGCTACTTACCTGATTGATGAAGAAGGTACTGTATTCCACGAAGGGGTTAACCATATGCCCGTAGGTAGAAATGTGAAAGAATACTTGAGACTTATTGATGCTTACGCCCACGTGCAACAGCATGGTGAGGTTTGTCCGGCCAACTGGGAAGAAGGAAAACAGGCTATGACAGCCAACAGAGAAGGGGTTACTTCTTATCTAAGCAACAATTGAAAAAAGATTGAACGATGGTCGTTGAATTGAGTGAAGATAACCTTCAGGAAGTTCTCAACGAGAACTCAAAGGTGTTCGTTCAGTTTTCTGCCTCTTGGTGTGGAAACTGCCGAATTATGAAGCCAAAGTTTAAGAAGCTGGCTTCAGAACGAGAAGATGCCCGATTTGTGATCGTTGATGCGGAGAAATTCCCTGAGTCAAGGAAACTGGCCAACGTGAACAATCTGCCAACTTTTGCTGCCTATGAAGGTGGTAAGCTGGTAAATCAGGTGCAAACCAATAAGTTCGAATCGCTAAAAGCACTTGTCGATGAGGTTGCCGCTAATTAAGCATATTACAGAATTCATTGAGCAAAACGATCAGGACTTTGTTTTGGAGGCTATAGAAACACTCGAAAACCTTACCGAGTGTGAAAACCTTAAAGATGAAGAACTGGACGTGATAGGGGAGCTTATTTCGAACCTCTATGGCGCCATAGAGGTAAATGAGTCCATCCGAAAAGGGAAACCTAAGAAAGAAGCCCTCAATGAATTTATGAAACGTGTTACCGGGTCAATCGATCGGTAGCCCTTAAAAAGTAGAGTGGAACCCCGGCCAATGGTCGGGGTTTTTTTATTTCTATTACCTACTATTCTGCCGGCCGGATTGTTCACAAGGCTTTGGCAGGATAAACCATCCAAAACCTAATCAAAAAAAAAGCTACCCACTCTTAAAGAATTGGTAGCTTCAATACTTTAAACAACAAAGGCTAAGCCAGTAACTAATTGGCCTCTTGACTAATTTTTGCTCTTTCTTGTTCTACCCAGGTTTTGAGCATTTCCAGGCGTTCTTCCGTTATTTTCGCATCGCTGTGCAGCCAAAGGTAGCCGGGGAGAGGCATATGGCCCTCTTCTACCTCTTCTACCATTTCTTCCAGTTTATGATCTCTTCTTCTGGCAGAATAGGTGGCCCATTCAGAAAAATTTAGCTCTTCACGACCGTGCTCTATATGCTCGGCAATAGACCAGCTAAAGGGAGCAATGCTGGCATACCAGGGGTATCGTGGCTGGTTGCTATGGCAATCGTAGCAGGCCGACTTTAGAAAATCGGTCATTTGAGCATTCACCTGAAGGGTTTCTATAAGGTCGTTGTCAGTAACCGGTTCATTTATTCTCTCCGGTCGGTTTATAAACTGGATGACCACCAGGCCAACGACCAACACGAGCAGAATATATTTGAGTATTTTCTTCATAGGGTTGAATTTTGGCACAAGTTATTAATTATCGTTTGTTTGGTGAAGATGTTTATGACTATGCCAATAAAAAAGCCCGGTGACCAACCGGGCTTTTTGCTAAAGTCGCGAATTTTAGCGGTTTGATTTGCTTGATGTTCCGACCGCTCCTTTTAATGGAGCGGGGGGCGATGGAACCGCTTCTATTACAGTTGGGAAGAAGTCTACATCTTGCACAGACCATAAGTGACTGCTGCCGGATAGGCTGGTTTGCATTTTAGTGACATCGATTTCGTTTTTCACCTGATCCAACGACTTCTGCCCTTTGGCATAGGCATCTATTGTGCTCTTGGGTATAACCATGCGTATGCTTCTGGGAATATTAGCATTTCGGTAAGCTGAGCCAAGGTCTACATTGATAATGACACTTTCGTTGCTGCCAAGGCTTCTTAGGGTTCTGCCATACTGAATTACATTTTCTTTAAGCATGTTTTCAAAATCGGGATAGGCTTCTTCAACAGCCTTCATGGCTTCTTCAATTTCCTTTTGCTTGTCTTCGGAGTTTTTAGATACAACTCGTGTGCCGCTGCCAATTGTCTGGCTAAGAATCGCCACGTTGCCGGAAACACTGGTGCTTAACTGAATGTTGAACATAAGTCCGAAACCATCAAAGTATGTCCAGTTAGTTCGGCCTCTTCTTCTAAACTTTCCGTCCATGCTGCTTTGAAGCAAGTCATCAAGAATACCTGCCAGAATTTTTGCATCGGTCATTTCTTTTTCAACATCTTCATTAACTTTTACTTCAATGGCATTCATGGCCTGTTCCAGGCTCAGTTTGCCTGAAGTGAAATCACTCAGCGTTTTTTGAGATATGCTGCTTTGCATTCTCTTTTTCTGGGTGGTAGGCCTTGCATAGGAGATACGGTTGGCCGAAGTATTTACCTTCTCTTCCGTGATGATGTCTGTATAGTCCAGATTGAGCATTATTTTTTCCCCTGGCTTTAATTCGGTGAGCAAACTCCCATAGTTGGCCAAAAACTCCTTCGATAGTTTTCGGAGTCGGTCTGCATTCTGTTTGTTCATTTCTTCGGCCGAAAGTTCATCAGCTTTTTCGCCACCATCGTCTTCGGTTTTTCCTCTCAATACATCCAAAAAGACACGGCCATAGAAAGAGTTGCCCATAGAGAAAATAACTCCGCTACCAGGAATGTACATGCCTTTGGCACTGCGCGAAGAATAGAAGGAGTTTTCACTATCGCTAAATAAGTCGCCCAATACGTTTTGAAGAATCACAATGTCTTTTTCCATTTTGGGTAGTTTGGAAAGGTCTTGTGTTTGGTGGCTGTAGCCGCTAACAGTAGCCTGTGCAACGTCTACAAACTGCTGGGCCATTGCCGGACTGGCAATAAAGAGAGCCAGCAGAGCTACTAAGATGTTTCGTGTTGTCTTTTTCATAATTCAGATATTTATTTTTTAGCTGTTTTTATTCTGTTTTCGATTTGCTCAACAGAGAGCTTGTTACTTTCAATGTTCAATACATCGGCCTGTGCTATTGAAAAACTGATTTGATAGGTTCTTTCGGGTTGTTTTGGGCTTGTGGCCGGGTCTTCCTCTTGGTTAATTACAGGGTCGTGAATGTCGAAGTGAAAGATTATAGATTCGTTGGCCTTTACTCCGGGCAGGTAATTACTAAACTGATGCAGGAAGTGGGCCAGACTGCTCTTGAGCCTTTGCTGTTGTAAAGCCACAATCTCGTTGTCGTAGAACGTATCCATTAAGTCCGTATCTAGTTCTCGGCTCCAATTCATACGGCCATCAAGAAATATGCGTGCATTTGGGGCTTCAATAAAGATAGTTGCTCCCTGACCTTCGGTATAGCTACTTTCCGTTTTTTGAATTCGGTTGAGCAGTGGAGCACCTTCCCATTTTTTTAGAAAATTCTCCAGTGTTACCCGGCTAATTTCCAGATCCCTTTCTACCGGACTGAACTTTCCGTTTTTCATTTGTGCCTGGCTGGTGTTTATGGTTAGAAACACCAGTGCAAAGGCAGTGAGTAGATAATTTGAGTTTTTGACCATTTTATTTGTTGTTAGATAAGTTGGCAGCTACCGCATTCACACGTTCTGTTAAGTCAATGATAGCTTCTTCCATATCAATTTGCCTATTAACAGTGGCGTCTTCCAGAGCGCTAAAGGCTGCCTGAATGTTTCTTAAATCTTCGATGCGCTGTGTTTCTAAATTGTTTGAGAAGTTCAGCACTATTTGATGAAGAATTTCGCGATAATCTTCACCTACCTTTTCGGAAAATACAGTCAGCTCATTGAGCAGTGCTTCTCTTTCTCTGTTAAATGCTTCTTTCAGAAAGGTGTCATCATTCAGGCTGGCTTGTAATGCGCTGAATTTGCGATTGATACTATCGTTGCGGTTGCGCAAGCTGGTGTTCATGTAGTCCAAAACCATTAGCCTGTCCTGGTAAATGAGGTCGGTTACCTCTTCTTCAGACATACCATACTGGGCAGGCCCAAAGGCCATCCGCCATCCGTTATTCGTTTTCTCTACTCTAAAGTTACTCAACCAGGCAAAGGCACAAACCAGGAGCAGAGTGGCCGCAACGGCCACGTACTTGCGCCAATACAGCCATTCTTCGTTTTTCGATGGCGTAATAAAGGCCATTGGCTGAGGCATTTCTTCATCTTCTAACTCACTGAACAACAAGCTGGTTTCTTGCATTTCTTCCAGCTTTGCTCGCTCCTCCGAATGCTCCTTCAGGTAGGCCTCTATGGCCTGTTTTTCTTCTTCGGGAAGCTCATCGTATAAGTAATCGATAAGCATTTCCCTGGTCGGTTTATAATTCATAGTGTACCGTTTCTTTCGTAATGTTCCACTCCTCCAGTAGCTTTCTAAGGCTACCGAGTGCATAATAAAGCCTAGACTTTACGGTGTTTTCAGAGATATCCATCACCTCTGCTATTTCTCTTATTTTCAGCCCCTCGTACTCTTTCATTATCACCACCATACGTTGCTCCTCGGGTAAAGTAGCCAATGCTTTGGTGAGCACATTTTTGAGTTCTTTGTTGCCGAAGGCTTTTTCCGGGTTATCCGATTTAGAGTCGGAAAAAGTATCGGCAATGGTGCGCTGATCGTCTTTGGTTTGCACTTTTAAAAAGGGGAAAACCCATTTTCTGTTTTGCCTACGAATTTCTTCGTGGCAATAATTAGAGGCAATGCGGTAAATCCATGGCTTAAAACTCGATTCGTCTTTAAGGCTGCCAAGATTTTTGCTCATGGAAATAAACGTTTTCTGAGTTACCTCCATGGCTTGGTCATAATCGCCAAAGTATTTGAAGGCGAAGTTGTATATACGCTTTTGCCACTGTTTAACCAGCTGATTAAGTGCTATTACATCGCCTTGTTGGGCTGCCTTTACTAAGAAGTTGGTTTGTGGCATTAGGTTGAATTCCCGCATTGCTTTGTGCTTCCTGTTCTACGATGAACAGCGAGAGAAAATAGTTTGAAGAAAGTTAAACATATTTCTTCGTGCACCGGTAAAGCGGTAGGGTTGCTACTGAAGGGCCAGTTAATGAAACACAAAAAGAGGTATCTCAAAAGCCTTAAAATTCGTCATCTCAACTTGTCTATCTATAGGCAAGTTTAGGGTGACGCTGACCTAGCTTTTGAGAACACCTCCGCTTTTGGGCATGCTGCCAAAGGTAGTCAATAGTCAATTTTATTGAGGGTACCTTTAAGCCGCGTTGCTACAACCACTTGATCTAACTGATGTTTATTGAAGTCTTTTTTTAAGGAAACAGCGCGAATGTCTTGAGCCTCGGTACTTATTTCTGTAAGATGGAAGAGATTGAGTACCGATTTTTCGTAGCTCTTAAATTGAGCCAGAATACTGTTGGGCATGCCTTGCTGGTCTACATAGCGTATTACAAATGTGAGGTCATTCACACGGCTAAAGCTTTCAGTTTGCATTTCCTTGTTATTCAGCAAAAGTTTCCAACCCTCATCATCTTGGGAAAACTCATAGTACTGAAAACTCTCAATTGGATAGTCTTGTCGAATACCGCTCCATTTACCCTCGATTCCTGTCAATTCAATTTCTGGAGATTTGCCAAAAAGTCCTGGTCTGTTGGTTTGATGGTACAGACCTGAGCATCCGTAAAAATTGAGTGCAAAAAGGAGAATACAGAAAAGTTTGAGGAGCGATGAACACTTCATGGACCAAAATGGTACAATCATCGCGCCTCAGAGAACTTCCGTTGATATTCAGATACTTATAAATGTTGTTCGTCACAAATTCATCCCAATATGGGACAGAGGCTCCCGATTTGGGTAAAAAATAACCTTGCTACATAAAAATGCGTCAATTAAATAGTATCTTGCGTGCTTGCAAAATCAAGACTTGAAAAGAGTGTCTAAGTGCTTGATTTTCACCTTTCGCCCCGAAGCTCAAAATGATTAAACCGGACTTTCCACACAACGAAAGAGAGAGGCAAAAAGCCTTAGAAGAGTATGAGATATTAGATACCCTTCCGGAGAGAGATTTTGACGATATCACACAGATTGCTTCGGTTATATGCAACACACCAATTGCTCTCATTAGCTTAATAGATAAAGACCGTCAGTGGTTCAAATCGAGAGTGGGATTAGAAGCACCGCAAACTTCTCGGGACGTAAGTTTTTGTGCCCATGCCATACACGACCCGGAGCATATTTTTGAGATTACCGATGCCCGAAAAGATGAGCGCTTCCATGATAATCCATTAGTTACTGAAGATCCGAGGATAGTTTTTTATGCCGGATCACCTTTGGTTTCGCCCGAAGGGCATTTGTTGGGAACCCTATGTGTAATTGACAGGGTAAGCAAAAAACTCTCTGAAGAACAAAAAAAATCACTTGCAGCACTTTCGCGTCAGGTAGTAAGTCAATTGGAGCTCAGAAAGAAGAATAAGGTTTTAGAGAAAGCCCGTAGACAGTACCAAACCCTTATTGAAAATGTAGATGACTTTGTGTTTGAGGCTAACGCCAAGGGCATGTTTACCTATTGCAACCCTTTAATGTCTGAAGAAATGGGCTTTAGCAGCGAAGAGTTGCTAACCATGCACTACACTGATCTGGTGCATCCGGATGACAGGCACAGAGTAAAAGAGTTTTATCGGGAGCAGATAGCCAATGGGGCAGACGATTGTTACATAGAGTTTAGGGTACTGATAAAAAGCAATCCGGAGGTTGAGCTAATTGTTGGGCAAAAGTCCAAGCTCATCTATGAGGAAGGTGAACTGGTAAAAGTAACGGCCATTTCGAGAAACATAACCCGCGAGGTGCAGCTTCAGCGAAAGTTCGATGAAAATGCTGAACTCTATAAGCTCATCTCAGAATCGGCCCAGGATTTGGTATGTATGCACAACCTCAAGGGAGAATATACTTACGTTTCTCCTTCGGTAGTCGATAACCTCGGCTATACACCCGAAGAAATACTCGGTACTTCTCCTTACGACCTCATGCATCCGGAAGATATTGAACGGGCCCAAAAAGAAGCGCATCAACCCCTTTTAGAGGGAGAGAAGGAAAACTACTTTGAGTACAGACTGCGGCATAAAGATGGCCGATACCTTTGGTTCGAGTCTATCTCCACGGCCATAGAAGATGAAGAAGGTAAGGTAGTGTCTTTGAGATCTTCTACCCGCAACATACAGATCCGTAAGGAGCAAGAGGCCATTATTAACAATCAACGGTCGCGGTTAGAGTCGTTTGTTTTGGCTACGCCCGCTCCGGTGGCCATGTTCGATACTGAAATGAAGTATCTGGCCTATAGTAGCCAATGGCTTAAAACTTATGGTTTGGAGGGCAGGGATATTATTGGGGTGAGCCATTATGAAATATTCCCTGAAATTGGAGATGACTGGAAAAAAATTCATAGCGAATGCCTTCAGGGTAAAACCCATAGGAAAGATGAAGACCGGTTTGAGCGGGAAGATGGCTCCATACAGTGGATTAAGTGGGAGGTGCGGCCATGGTACAATAGAAAAGGAGATATAGGTGGAGTGATAATGCTCACCGATGATGTTACCAAAATAAAGGAACAGGAAATTGAATTGAGAGAGGCCAAGGAAAAAGCGGAGATAGCTTCGCAGGCCAAAGCCAATTTCCTTTCTGTAATGTCGCATGAAATTCGCACACCGCTCAATGCGGTTATTGGCATGTCTCATTTGCTCATGCAAGAAGATCCAAGAGAAGATCAATTGCACGGCCTGAAGCTCATTCGCTTTTCCGGTGAAAACCTGCTCAGCCTTGTGAACGATATACTTGATTATAATAAAATAGAAGCAGGAAAAATAGATTTGGAAAATATAGAATTCAGCCTCGAAGAGCTGGTAAATAACATTAAACACACGCATGCCTACAAAGCAGATGAAAAGTCTATCATGCTGAAGCTGCTTTACGATAAGGACATCCCGAGTTCTATCATTGGTGACCCCTCGCGTTTATCTCAGGTTTTGAATAACCTTCTAAGTAATGCCATTAAGTTTACTAGAGAAGGAAGTGTTCGGATTAAGGTAGAAGAGTTGAGCCGAACCAAAGATGAAATAGAGCTGCAATTCGAAATTAGAGATACGGGTATTGGCATATCAGAAGAAAACCTGGCCAAAATCTTCGACAGGTTTGTTCAGGCCGAATCATATATAACCAGAAGTTTTGGCGGAACCGGGCTAGGACTTTCAATTACTAAACGGTTGGTAGAAATAATGGGAGGGGAGATAAAAGTGAAGAGTAAAGTAAACGAAGGTTCTACCTTCTCATTTGTATTAAAAGTGCCATACAAAGAACAAAGCGAAAACCAGGTAGACTTGGGAGGTAACTATGAATCTCAAAAAGATATCAATAGCCTCAATATTCATGTGTTGTTGGTAGAAGACAACCAGGCCAATCAATTTGTGGCCACTAAGTTTTTAGAAAAGTGGGGGGTGAAAGTGAGCCTTGCGCAAAATGGAAATGAAGCCATTGATCTTATCAAGTCGAAAGCCTTCGATTTGGTGTTGATGGATTTGCAAATGCCGCAGAAAGATGGTCTGACGGCCAGCAAAGAAATTAGACAAATGGAAGAGGAGTATTTTCAGAAAGTGCCTATTCTGGCTCTCACTGCTTCTTCCGATGCCGGTACCATGAACAGAATCAGGGAGTTTGGTATGAACGATATTGTGGTAAAACCATTTATGCCTTCTGAGCTCCATAAAAAAATTATAGCCAGTATAAAAGGTAGTGCCAGTGCGGTAGAGCCTGTTGCCAGCGAAAAAGTCTCTCGTCAGGTAAACGTAAGTTTGGACAGTATAAAGGCATCGCTTAAGTCATATTCTGTAAGTGATGAGCGTTTTACCAATAGCCTTTTGGGTAGCTTCATCCTCAATCTGGAAGAATTTGTGCAGCAGTTTCCCGGCTACATTAAGAACAAAGACGAGTCTTCGGCCAACTTTATACTGCACAAAATGAGAACCACCTTCCGCATGTGTGGCCAAAACGATCTTACCGAGCGAATAGAGCAATGCATTCAGTCTATGGCCCATGAAGAAGAGCGTCCAATGGTTCCATCCATAATAGAGGATTGTGAGCGCTTGGCCCAACTTCTGCGCGAATACAGGGGGCAAGACTGATTTTTTCGGAGTCTGTTTTTTTTCTGGAGTGGGTCAATGCACTTTCTTATAATAGCCCCAAAGGCCGGAATCTGTTGCCCATTTGCTTGCCCATTTCAGTCATTTTTATGAACCAGTTTCTCTTTGACTAATACTGATCTATATCAGTTTTTTTCACCACTATAAGTCATTTTCTGAGTTGACGCACATCAGCCGCTGAGCCATTAGCTCAGGGTAACTTTGAGTTATTCAAAGAGGAGGTCATGATGAGCAGATTTATCTACGTTTTTTGTGCACTACTGGCTGCTTGGCTAATGCAAAGCACTGCCCTGTGGGCCCAGGAAAAACGCTTTGTTTTACAAGCCCGGCCGCAGTTTAAAGTACTCGGTACTTCTACGTTACATGACTGGCACATGGAAACTTCGGTGGCTGAAGGATTTCTGGAGTGCCTTGCCAATGAAGGGGAATATCCTACGATAAAAGAGGCTAGGGTAACGCTTAAGGCCAAAGACTTGAAGAGTGGAAAGAAGGGGCTGGATAAAAACGCCTATAAGGCTCTTTATGCCGAAAAGTACCCAATCATAGAGTTTAGGCTCCAAAATCTTTCTATCGATGAAACAGGCAGAGGCAAAGCACTGGGTACACTGTTTCTGGCTGGCACCAGCCGGGAGGTATCATTCACTGTAGAGCTGCAATACATCGAGGGAATAGTAGAAGTTACAGGCCGCACGGCCTTCCGTCTTACGGATTTCAACATAGAACCGCCCACAGCACTCATGGGCACCATAAAAACAGGTGATGATGTCACCATTGAATTCAACACAACTTTCAAAACTCTATAACCATGAAAAATCTGAGGTTTACTTTTCTCATTCTATTTCTGTTCTCCGGTGTAGTGGCGCTGGCCCAAACCGATGAGCGAAAGCTATTGCAATACTATAGAATACCCGGTAAGCAAGGAGTTAACGTCTTTGAAACCTCAAAAAAAGACACCGTGAAATTCCAGGGGTTCCATGTGCGTGTAGGGGGAGACTTTGCCCTTCAGTTTCAGGGGCTTAGTCATGAAAACTCCATAATTGGAGACCCATTGGTAGATCTGGGCTCCAATTTCAATTTGCCCACAGCCAATTTAAACATAGATGCACAGTTGGCCGATGGGCTTCGCATGCATTTGCGTACTTACCTCTCATCGAGACACCACACAGAGGCTTATGTAAAGGGAGGCTATCTGCAATTCGACAGGTTAGATTTTATTCAGGAGGGATTACTTTCCGGTCTAATGGATATAGCTACTATTAGAGTGGGTATGGACCAGATAAACTATGGCGATGCACAGTTTAGACGTTCTGACAACGCTATGGCCATATATAATCCCTTTGTGGGCAATTACATCATGGATGCTTTTACCACCGAGCCTTTTGTGGAGCTTACTCTCATGCCTTCTGACTGGATTTTTGTGGTGGGCCTTACCAATGGACGACTCAACCAAAGCCCACTAAAAGGCGATGACGGATTTGTGTTTTTTAGTAAGGTAGGATGGGACAAGCAAGTGAATGATGACTTACGCCTACGGTTAACCGGCTCTTTGTATAGCAGTTCTGACAAAGGAACCAGAGACTACCTCTATGGCGGAGACCGGGCAGGAGGACGCTACTACGGAACGTTGGCTACCGTAGCCAATGGCGGTTCCGATTTTGATCCCCGTTATAACCCACGGTTTGCTTACCAAACAGCCATACAAATCAATCCGTTTATAAAAATTAGTGGCTTTGAATTTTTTGGGTTGATGGAGTTTGTTTCTAATGGCAACGATGCTGTAGGAGGAGATTTTACCCAATTGGGTTTGGAGGGCTTGTACCGCTTTGGTAATGCAGAGCAGTGGTATTTTGGTGGTCGGTACAACACTGTGTCTGGCGAAACCACCAGTGCCGGATCAACCCGTGAAATTAGCCGGGTCAATATTGGCGGAGGGTGGTTCATGACCAACAATGTTTTGGTTAAGTTGGAATATATGAATCAGGAGTATAGTGGAGCCGGTTTTGCCAATAGTCGATTCCAGGACGGACAGTTCAATGGTATAGTGTTGGAGGCGGTTATTGGCTTCTAAAACCAAGCGTTCTCAATGACCATGAGACTATTGGTCTTAGCATTAGTGTGGGTTTCCCCGTTGTCCGTCAGTGCTCAAGATAGCCTGTTGATAACCGGGAAATCCATTACCATTCAGGGGCAAACTTCGCTCGGTAAATTTGCCTGCACATACTCAGAAATACACCAGCCTAAAGCCGCTTTTATAAGAAATGGCGCCAACCCAATTCCTGTACTTTTTTTAGAATTGCCGATTGAAGATTTTGACTGCGGAAATAAAATACTCAATAAAGATTTCCGTGAAACCCTTAGAGCAGCAGAACATCCGAGTATTGGAATCAGTGTAGACAATTTTCGAAAAATAGAAAACTATTATCTGAGCACAGTAAGCTTGACTTTGGGCGGAAAAGTGTCTGAGCTTTTAGAATTGCGTTTTATTAAGATCGATAAGCATGGAAATACTTATTTAAAATCTGAGTTTAAGCTTAGTACAAGCAGTTTTGAACTTAGCCCTCCTAAAAAACTTTTCGGACTCATTAAATTGAGAGAGACTCTTGAGGTGAGCATTTGCCTTTACTACTAAAATTTTAATTATTCTGGTAATGATTAGGTGAAACACCTATAAGATTCTCGCATTCTATCGCTCTCTTTGTAATTCACCTCTTCCGCATTCAGCCATTCAGACTTTTTAGGGTTTATTAATTTTCAGGGTTATGTTAAAAAGCGTGGTTTATACTAGCTCGGCTAATACCGCGATAAATGAGGAAGTATTAAAAAGCATTTTAAAAGAAAGTGTTCGATACAACAATTCAAGACAAATCTCCGGATTGCTCATTTATCATGATGGTACTTTTCTTCAGGTAATTGAGGGCGATAAAAAGGAGGTTGAAGGATTGTTCAAAAGGATATGTAAAGACGTTCGTCATCGCAATGTGACTATTCTTTTTGAAGAAGATATTGAAGAGCGTGAGTTTGGCGCTTGGGCCATGGCCTTCAAAGAGGTACATGACGAAGATCTTTGCCAGTTGGAAGATTATGTAAAACTAGACGATCTCCATTTTGGTGAGGTGATAAAAGAAGGCGGAGCCAAAAGTATATTGAAAGCTTTTTACGAGATGAATATTTCCAGTGGAGCTCAACACATGTTTTAGTTACCTTCCACTCTTCGGTTCAACATATGGTAACGGGCACCTTTTCTGAGCAGGTGAAACCGCTCTTGCCCGTTGGCGTTTTTCACAAATCGGCCTTCCTTCTGATTCCAATGTGTGCCGTCATACACCAATACATAGCTTTGGCCCAGCACTTCAAACGTATTGCCATGAACCCATATAGCCGTATTTTCATCAATAGAAAGCCCCAGTAAATCAGGGTATTGTTTCAGAATTTCAAACATGTCGAACTGTCGGTTTCTGGCCAACGTATGCTGATCGATGGCTACGTTTTCAATAAAGGCAAAGCCTTTTTCATGGTCACCCATCATTATAGTATTGGTTTTGCTATCTCCTCGGGCAAGGTAGGAGCCTTGTATGGTAGCTCCAGCCGATGAACCGGCTATGACGCCTCCGCGGTCGAGCAGTGCATGCAGTTTACCTTCTACCTTAGTGCCAAGGTAAGCATCGGCCAGCCTCCATTGCCGTCCTCCCGGAAAGTATACCCCGGTTGCCTTATCTAACACGGCTGCAAAGTCTTCGGTATCGGCTATTTTAGGGTCGGTGGTGTGGAGTATACTCACCTTGCCTACACCTCTGCGTTGCCATTGGGCGGTAATTCTCTCTTTAGCCGCTTGGTCTACATCATAGCCTCCTGCGGTTGGAATAACCACTATATGAGCTTTTGAGCCACCGGCCAGTGCAATAAACTTATTATATACGGAGGTATCGGCAAGGGCTCCTCCGGCAATAATCAGGTGGCCTTTTTCAGGCCCGGTGGTTTGGCCAACTAAATGCAGGCAAGCACTAAGGGCTAACACATAGAGCAGAGTGCGCCTCATTTCTTCAACAATTTCTTAACGTCCTTTTCAATCAGGTCTACCCATTGGCTATACATTTTTCCGGAAGGGTGGAGGTTATCCGGTGCAACCAGTTCCTTGTCTTTGTCGGCTTTTCTGGAAATAGGAGTAATGTTGAAATACTTTACTCCGTATTTCTTGCATATCTGTTGAGATACTTCGTTGTAGGCATCCAACTCCCGTGCAATTTGCTCAGCTTTGGCAGCCCCAAAAGGTGTTTTGCCATAATCGGGGATAGAAAGAACGAAAACGCGCTTTTTCTTACCTCCAGCCAGCTCAATAGCCATTTGTAGTAGTTCTTCAAACTCAGGAGCAAAGCTTTCTACACTGCGGCCCTGGTATTGATTGTTTACCCCAATTAGCAACGAAACCATGTCGTATTGAGGTAAAAGCTCAGCGTCTTTTTCAATAGCCGCTTTCAGTTCATCGGTTCTCCAGCCTGTGGTGGCAATTATTTTTGGTGGGGCAAGGGTAAATCCGTTCTCATTAAGGCGTTTTGTCAATTGTACCGGCCAGCGTTGGTTTTCATCTACACTTTCTCCAATAGTGTAAGAGTCGCCAAGGGCCAAATAGTGGAGTTGAGATTCTTGATTCTTCATGGGGGTAAACGTTGAGCCAGTGACCATAAATAAGGCTATAATACAGAGTGAAATACTTTTCATAGGCGGTTTGATCCTTTGTTGTTAATCGGCCAGTTCTCTAAGGTCTACAGGAACGACTTTTGAAACACCTTGTTCAATCATGGTAATACCATAGATGATATCGGTAGCAGCCATCGTCCGTTTGTTGTGGGTTACAATAATAAACTGCGATTCGGCTGAAAATTTCTTGATGATATTGTTGAACTTATCAATGTTTGCATCGTCCAGAGGGGCATCTACCTCATCGAAAATACAGAAAGGGGCCGGTTTAAGGAGGTAAATAGAGAAGAGAAGCGAGGTGGCTGTTAGTGTTTTTTCTCCTCCCGACAACTGGTTGATGGTAAGAGGGCGTTTGCCTTTTGGCTTAGCCATAATTTCTATTTCAGACTCCAGCGGGTTGGAAGGGTCTACCAGTTTCAGGTCACAATCGTCTTCTTCAGTAAACAGTGAGCGGAAAACGTTGACAAAGTTTTCTTTGATCTTGCCAAAGGCATCCAAGAAGGTGTCACGGGCAACTGTGTCAATTTCATCAATGGTCTGCAACAACGAATCTTTGGCCTCAATCAGATCATTCTTTTGTTCGGTTATGAAAGTGTGACGCTCTTTAATTTCATCGTAGGCTTCCATGGCCATAGGGTTGATTGGGCCAATACGTTCAATTTTTTCGCGTAGTTTGAGCACTCCCTGTTCAATTTCTTCAACCGCGCGGTCATCAGGTTCGGCCTCTTCTCTCAGCACAGCATCAAGGTCTACTTTAAACTCTACCGACAGCCGTTCCTTTACAGCACTCAGCTCAAGTTTGGTTTCATTGAGCTTGTTTTGCTGTTCCATAATGAGCGTATCGGCCAGCTCTCTTTTATGGCGTAGTTCTCTCAGTGTTTTTTCGGCTACATCAATATCGCCTCGTTGTGCGTAGTAGTCTTTTTCGGCCTCATTTACTCCTTTTTCTATAGCCTCTTTTTCATCATACATGGCAATGAGCTCATCCTCATTGTTTTCTGAAGTATCGATGAGTTTTCTTATCTCCAGTTCGTTTTTCTCCAGCTCTTCCTGGTTTTTGGCAATGCGCTGCTTGCTGCTTTCAAAAGCAGTTTGTTTGTAACTTATTTCCTGCTTTATGGATTCTACCCGGTTTTGCTTTTGATGAAAAACGATGTTCTTATCGTTAAAGGCCTGTGATTTTTCAGACAGTCGTTGAGACTCTGTTTTGGCTCTTGCTTCCAACTCGGCAATACTTGCCTCTATTTCCTCAAAAACAGCTTCTTCATCTTCCACTTGTGGACGCAGGTCTTCTAACTGAGTGGTTAGTCGTTCAATGCCCTTGACTATTTCTTCTTTGCGATTGGCATGGCTGGAGAGCATTTGAGAGAGCTGTTCTTTCCGTGTTTTTACGGAAATATACTCTTCATTGATTAGGTTGAATTCGCGCTGAAGTTCTTCTATTTCTGATTTAAAAGAGTTGGATTTAAGTCTGGCCAGTTCCTGCTGTTTTTGGTCGAGCCGATCTTTGATATCAACGCTTTTGGCTTCGAGTTCTTTAATTGTTTTTTGAAGCTTTTCAAGGTTTTTGGCTCTACCTATTCTTTTTCCTTCAAAGAGGCCTACTGAACCTCCTGAAACGCTGAATCTTCTTTTGGTGTACTTGCCGCTTTCTGTAATAAAAATAGCGTGCTCATCCATAGGAATATCTCCGGGGCCACCTTTTACTATGTATACATTTTCCAGAATGTAGCCTATAAGCCGCCTGTATTTGGGATCATATTCAACGATTTCGGTAGCCGGTATGGCATTATCGTAAAGTCTGGAAGGAGGAGCTTCATATTTATCGAATGCATCAAGCACAAAGAAGTTGGCTTTGCCTTTTGATGCATCGCTAAGAATATTTACCGCTTCGAAAGCCTGACGCTCAGTGTCTACTATGTAGTAGTTCATGTAGCCCTCCAGATAGTTCTCAATGGTTACCCTATACTTATCGTCACAGGCAATGATGTCGGAGAGTAGGGGGGCATTCTTATTCCAGTTTGCTTTCTTTTTGAGAAACTTGATGGCTTCCGGAAAACCTTCCAGATTTTCTACCAACGATTTGGTAAGGTTGTATTCGTTGCGTTTACTATCGAGTTTACGGCCTACCTGAGTCATTTCATCGCGCACCATGTCTATGGTTTCGCTGGTGTCTTGGATGGCCTTCAGGTGTCTTTCTTCTTCGGCCTTACGCTTTTGCAAGAGGGCTCCTTTTTCATCGCGCTGTTCTTCCAGTAGGGCCAGCTTCTCGTCAAAGCGGTCGAGCGTTTCAGATTGTTCCGAACTATCGGTTTCAGTCTTTTCAAACTCCGATTTCAGTGTTTGGAGCTGAATTTCCTTGATCTCAATGTCTTTCTTAAGATTGAACAGGCGCTCTCTCTTGGAGGTGAAACTCTTGCGTTGTTCTTCGAAAGCGAGTTGAGCATTTTGGGCCACTTCTTTCTGTTCGGCATATATCTTTTCCAGCGAACGCACCTCTTGCTCAATGATGCCCAGTTCTTTACTGGCTACTTCCAGTTCGTTTTGGAGGCTTTCGAGACTAAAAGAGGCCCTGTCGTTGCTTTTTTTGTCGGCTTCGAGTTGCTCTCGGAGGTTATCACTTTTGTCTTCCAGAAATGTGAGCCTCTCGTTTTTAATCTTGCGCTCGCTCTCAAACTGTCTGATTTTATTGACATGTTCGTTGAGGGTACGCTGCCGTGAAGCAAGTAGTTTTTCTTTGGTTATGAGGTCGGTTTTGCCTTTTTCTATCTGAGCTTCCTGGCTGGCGATCATTTGATTGATTTCCAGCTTTCGGTCTTGCTCTTGCTGAATGGTTTTTTCAAGTTGTTTGAAGCGGTTCGATTTTTCTGCTACCGTTTTTCTGGCCAGCGCAACACTCTCAATTTTGTATTCATCTTTAAGCCGATAGTACTTCTCGGCCTGCTTGGCCTGCTTTTCCAACGACTTAAGGTTTTTCTCTATTTCAAAAAGCAAGTCTTCAACCCTGTCCAGGTCATCGTCAGTATCTTTCAGCTTTTTGAGGGTTTCTTTCTTTCTGGTTTTGAACTTGGAGATACCGGCTGCTTCTTCGAAAAGAGCTCTGCGAGAGTTGTCTTTGTCGTTCAGAATGTCGTCTACCATTTTCAGTTCAATGATTGCATAGCTATTGGATGCTATACCGGTGTCCATGAACAAGTTGGTAATGTCTTTGAGGCGGCAGCTTATACCGTTGAGCAGGTACTCACTTTCTCCTGAGCGGTAGTATCGCCTGGTAATCGTAACTTCGGTATATTCAGTAGGGAGAAGGTTTTTTGTGTTTTTAAATGTGAGAGATACTTCTGCCAGCTGCGTGGGCTTGCGTTTTTTTGTGCCATTGAAAATGATGTTCTCCATCTTTTCTGAACGGAGCATCCGGGTTTTTTGCTCGCCCAAAACCCACCGAATTGAGTCTACCACGTTGGATTTACCGCAGCCATTGGGGCCAACAATGCCGGTAATGCCTTCATCGAAGTTAATGATGACCTTATCGCCAAAACTTTTAAACCCTTTTATTTCTAGCTTGGTAAGTTGCATGAACTGATATGCCTCAAAAAATTAGAGTAGCTAGCAAAATTAAAATTAACACCGACAATTCAGTGGTAATGCGTAAAAAAATGCAGAGAGTTTCGTTGGCCAGGGTGGCTTTGTATGCTGCATGGCTTTTGTAGTTGTCTCTGGCATATTTGCCCCAATTTGCTAGCTTTGCTATTGGCATGGATTTCGACTTCGGTACCTTACTTTACATTGTTTTGGCGATAATCTATTTTATTGTTCAGTCGGGCAGTAAAAACAAGAAGAAGCGTTCAAACCAAAGAGGTGAGCAAGAGGCCTATGAGCCCAGGGAATCGAATAAGCGAAGACCTACTTTCGAGGAATTATTGGCCGAGTTTACAGGCCAGCAGCCTCAGAAAGATCCTGAACCAATAGTTGAGCCGGTAAAGCCCGTGGTTGTAGAAAATGCTTCGCAAAGCAGGCGTTCGGTTTATGAAATTGCCCAGGAAAAGTCTGCTCAAAGGAAGAGGGAAGCTGAATTAGAGGTTCAGCGCATACGATCAAAAACCAGCGATCATCTAAAAGGATATGAGTTAGAGGAAGAAGAGGAACAAACGGAGTCTTCTTATGCTACTATGTTTGAAAACTTGGACGATGTAAAGAAGGCCTTTGTAGCTTCAGAAATATTCCGAAGAAAGTACCACTAAGACTTTTTAAACTCAATTGGCAGTTTGATCACTGAAGTAACGGCATTGCCGTTGGCTTTAGCGGGTTTCCATCGGCTGGAGCGCTGGAGCGCATTAATAATAGCTTTTTCAGTATCGAAGCCCAGGCGGTTGTGGAATTTTAGGTTTTGAATAGCACCCAATTGGTTTACCTCAAACGATACTAAAACTTCTCCTTCAGTGTTGGCTACCTTGGCTGCTTCAGGATACTCAATGCTTTCTTCCAGCATCTGCTTCCAGTTTTCAATGCCAATTTCGGGCATAGGAACTTCCTGCATGCTATTGGCTAATGGTTCTATGGTGTAGTTTTTTACATTTACCTGTTCTACAGGAAGTGCCTCAAAAGAGAAAATAAAGAACAACAAGGCCATCACTGGTACGGGGATGAGCAGTTTCATGTAGTTGGTTCGGGCTACTTTCTTCATCATGTCTAACCGCTTGAGGGTTTTATTTTTACCGAAGTAGCTACCGTATTTAAGTCCCATTTTATTGAACACCGTAGAAACCAGCAAGTGCGCGTACTGGCTATGACCGGTTTTGCTCACCACAGCATGGTCTGCCGCATACTCATGAACTTCCTCTAGCAGTTGCTTGTACAGATACACGAGCGGGTTGAACCAAAAAATAATCTTTAATACCTCAATGAATATGATGTCAAAGGAGTGTTTTTGGTCAATATGAGCTCTTTCGTGAGCGATTATTTGCTCTTTTTGCTCCTCGGTATGCTCCTGAGAATTGTCCCAGAAAAGGTAATTGAAGAAAGAGAAGGTGGGCATAGTGCCATCGGTACTCACCAGAAAATAGTTGTCTTTAAACCGAGTGTTATGTCGTTTATACCAAATTACCTCTTTGAAAGAGCGTATTTGAATAAAGAGTTTCAGCAAGCCGTATACAGCGCCTGTAACATAGAGCATAAGCAGTGCTTCCCACCATAGTAAGAAGGGCCTTTCCGATTGGGCCGTAATTGTATAGGAGTAGGCCTTTTCGGCTTCAATGATTGGTTCGCTACCTACTCCGTTGCCAAACTGATGAATGGAATTGAAGAACCCCGGAGTGGTTGCAGGGTCGTAAGAAAATTCCATGAGAGGGAAAGACACTGACAAGAATAGGGCAGCCAACAGATAGAACCGGTTGTATTGAAAGCTTTTATCGTTTCTGAAAAAGAAATGATATAGCAGATAGAGAATAGCCAAACAAGTGGCTGATTCAATCAGGTAGATCACTCCTTCATTGAGCGATTCCAATAGTTCTACTGTTGGGTGCTTTTTCATTTATTGTTCTTGCTCTTCAGTGTCCAAATCACTTTTTACGTGCTTCATCAAAGACTCAAAGTCTTGAATATCCATTTCATTTTCTTTGGCAAAGAAGGACACCAATTTTTGGAACGATCCTCCAAAGTAGCCTCCTAAAAAGTTCTTTAAGTAGAAGTTGCTATAAGACTTCTTGTCTACTATAGGAAAGTACTCATGGGTTTTTCCATAAGCTTTGTAGCCTACAAATCCTTTCTTTTCTAATATTCTTATTATGGTAGATACCGTGTTGTATGCGGGCTTGGGTTCAGGCATTTTGGCCAAAACGTCTTTTACAAAGCCTTGTTCTATTTCCCACAGTATCTGCATCACTTGCTCTTCAGCCTTAGTTAATTCCTTCATATCGCAAACATTGTTACATACATAATGATCAATTATACAACTATCCGGGTAGTTTTCAAACTAATAGGTTAGTTTATTTTTTTAGAGTTGAGTAAAGGCATAAGCTATAAGATTGGCTCCCATTTGCAGGGCTTTTCTTCTTACTTCTTCCGGGTCGTTATGAATCCGTTGGTCTTCCCAGCCATTGCCTAAATCCGACTCATAGGAATAGAAGCACACCAGTTTGCCCTCATAAATCAAGCCAAAGCCCTGGGCGGGTTTGTTATCGTGCTCGTGAATTTTGGGTAGCCCCTGCGGAAACTCAAACTTTTGCTTATACACCGGGTGGTCGTGTGGTAGTTCCACAAATTCAAGCTCTGGAAATACCTTTTTCATCTCTAGTCTGATGTAGGCATTAAGACCATAATTATCATCAATATGGAGAAAGCCCCCCGAGGTAAGGTATTTTCGGAGGTTTTCGGCTTCTGAAGCACTAAAAACTACATTGCCATGCCCGGTCATATATATAAATGAATAGTCGAAGAGTTCGGGGCTGCCAACTTGCACCACCGCATCGCGCTCATCGATGTTGGTACCCAGTTGTTCATTACAAAACTTGGCCAAATTGGGCAGAGCCGTTTTATTGGCATACCAGTCGCCACCACCTCCATATTGAAGTTTTGCTATTTTGAGTGGCTCTGATTGCCCATAGGCATTAACACTCAATAGAAGGATAAAAAGAAGACCAATTGTCTTTTGCATGAATTTTTGGAGTTGTCTTTACTTGGAACGATTAATTAGAGGTACAGTTTATTATTTTACAGCATCAAAAACCAGTAATAGTTTAGGAAGTGACCCGTAAAGGTTTTGAAAGTTTTGTGGAGCAATTGAAACTGCGGTTGGCCGAACCTCTGCCGGGCAAAAAGGCGCAAGTAGAAATGGCCCCGCGGCCCATAGACGAAAGACGCTTTAATGAAAATCCGGAAAGGCCACCCAGAAAGGGTGGAGTAATGGTGCTTCTGTACCCTGATGAAGGAAGAATTCATGTTCCTTTAATGAAAAGGCCGGTATATAATGGCACCCATAGCGGTCAGGTAAGTTTTCCGGGTGGAGCCTGGGAACCTATGGACATAGACCTAACGCACACGGCACTCCGAGAAACAGAAGAGGAAATTGGTATTCCGCAATCGGCAATTGAAGTACTGGGGCACTTGTCTGAGTTGTTTATTATTGCCAGTAACTTTAAAGTTTTGCCAACCATTGGGGTGGTATACGAAAAACCAAACTTCATTCCTGATCCCATAGAGGTGGCGCGCGTGTTGCCCATGTCGCTGGATGTACTGTACAACGAGGAACAGCGGAAAGTTAAAACCATGAAATTCCCACCATTCACCATTCATTCTCCCTACTACGATGTGCATGGCGAGGTGGTATGGGGTGCCACGGCTATGATGCTTAGTGAGCTAGCCGCCATAATGGAGCAGCTTATTCGGAAATAATGGCTGTGGCTTCTATTTCAACCAGGTACTTGTCATCAATAAACCGTGAAACCTGAACCATGGTGGTGCAGGGTTTTATATGGCCGAATGCTTCCTGATGTGCCCTTCCGATGGCTTCCCATTGTGTAATATCGGTAACAAACATGCGCGTACGCACCACGTCTTCCATACGGGCACCGGCTTGTTCTAAAACGCCTCGTATCTTTTGCAGGGCAAATTTGGCTTGTAAGTAAGGATCGTTTCCGCCAACCAATTCGCCTTTGTCATCGGCTACAGTGCCGGTAACTTCAACTACGTTGCCCACCCGCACAGCTCTTGAGTAGCCTACAACGTCTTCCCAGGGGCTTCCACTGCTGTAGTTTGTTCTTTTACTCATGACTTATTTACAATGTGTTTTAAAATCTTTCGGTACAACTCGTTGGGTTCGAATGGTTTTTGTACAAGAGTAAGAAAGGGCGAATTGGAGAACTCTTCTTCAAACTCTGAAGTAAGGTAGCCGCTCATGGCAATGAGTGGGGTGGTGCTGTTCTTAATCTCAATCTTTCGGATAAGTTCGGCCGCAGCAAAACCCGAAAGAGGTTTCATTTCTATGTCCATTAGCACCAGGTCGTACTCGTTTTGCTTACACTTCTCTACGGCTATTTGTCCATCGCTGGCCTCCTCAAACTGGGCGTTCCAGTTAACCAACAGCCTTTTAAGTACCAGCCTGTTCATGTCGTTATCATCCACTACCAAAACCTTCTTCTGTTTCAGGTCTTTGTCGCGGGTTTGATCCTGAAGATTGACCATGTCAAAAGCCTGATTGATTTTAAAAGACACACTAAAGGAGAGCTGGGTGCCTTCTTCTTCGGCCGATTCAATACGTATTTCGCTTTGCATGAGGCGAAGCAATTTTTGAGTAATGGAAAGTCCTAAACCTGTACCGCCATACTGTCTTGTGGTTTCATTACCAGCCTGTTCATATTCTTCGAAAATCGTTTTCAGCTTGTCTTTGGGTATTCCAATACCCGTATCATTAACCTCAAAGTTTACGGTGGCCACATCGTCTTTCAGACCTTCCAGGCTGGCTTTAATGTGTACGTGCCCCTCATGTGTGAATTTGATGGCATTACCAATAAGGTTGTTAAAGATTTGAGTAAGACGCGTGGGGTCGCCAATCACCCTGTCCGGCATATGCTCACCAATTTCTACGAGTAAGTCTATTCCCTGGCTTCTCGCTTTGTATTTAAAGCTATCGCGAATGTTGCGTAGTAGGTCTATTATGGAGAACTCAATAGACTCCAACACCAGTTTGTTGGCTTCAATCTTATTATAATCGAGCACATCGTTGATGAGTGAATGCAAGCCTTCGGCAGAAAATTTCAGTGCATCGATGTATTCCTGCATTTCTGCATCTTCATTATCCATTTCCATGATGTGGCTCAGGCTGATAATGGCATTGAGCGGGGTTCTAATTTCATGGCTCATTACAGAAAGAAATTCCGACTTAGCCTTAGTGGCTCTTTCTGCCTCTTCGCGAGCAATTTCCAGTGCCTTGTTTTGTTTTTTGATTACCTGAGTTCGGGCAGCTACCAATTCGGTGAGTTCCTGGTTGATGTTGAGTTGTAGGCGTTCGTTGTTCTTTAATTGTAAAATAAGCGACCGCTGAGTTATTTCATGATTTTCGTAATCGCGTTTCAGTTTATGACTTATGCCCAGCGAGAAAGCAATGAGTTCTACAATTAGCCCTGCCTGAACATAAACCGGCACATCGTTAGAGATACCGGTGGCTCGAGAAATAGCCGAAATAAGTACTCCTAATAACATAAGAAAAGTGCCAAGAGTAAAGTACCTGATAATGAGTGTAGACTTTCTGTTAATGGCAATGAGGAACACAATGCCAAAAACGGCCAACACTATCATGGCGTAGATCATTATCTCAACGCTGTTGTGAATGTCTCTGGTTATCCAAAAATAGACGCACACCAAAATAAAGGCCAGGGAAGCAGTCCGGCTCACCCATATGAGGGTGTTGTTCCATTGCGGGTGTGTTTTTCGGAGTTCGAGAAACTCTTTAGCAAACATAAAATAGGCTGCTGCGCTCAGTATAGGTAGCACCCACAAAATGGGTAGTGGGTCTGGCGTTTCCGGGTGAAACCAAATTTCTATAATACCATATACCTGCAGAAAATAGATAAAATTGAGCAGGGCATAGAAGGCAAAGTAGATGAAGACGTTTTGCTTGGTGTAGCCAAAAAGAAAGCAGGAGATGAGCATGATTACCAGCAACAATCCGCTAAACATCCCTTCGAAAAGGTTAATGCTTTCTTTCTTCCTAGTCCATTCCAAATAAGGCTCAAGGCTGGCCCTAAGGTCTATGGGCATGTTATCGGCACTCTGCACTTTCACATACACATGAGCAGTTTTTTGCGGGGGAATGTCCAACAGTACCTTGGTGGTATAACCTTGTGGTATGCTCCTACTTTTGGCAGCAAACTTATAGCCCGTTCGCTGCTCAGTCATTACACTGTCTATGAGAATGTAATAGGTTTCGAAAGGGTTGCTTCCTCCTCGCAGTAAGTGACTCAACCGTTCGTTCGATCGGTTTTGCACCTGATAATACAGCCAGTAAGTACCTTCTTTATTAAAGCGTGTAATAAAACTGCTTTCCAGAAAGTCTTCGGGGGCCATGTTCCGGATATCGTCAATATCCAGGCTATTGGTTTCATCGGTGTAGACCAAAATACGCTGTGGATCCAGTGTCTGGCTTTTGTGCTCATTAAAAATGTGGAGGTTATTGAAAAAAGCCGGCTTGCCTATTAAAGGGGTTGAAGCCCCCCATAGTAGCATGAATGTAATTAAGTACAGTAATTTGACTAACCTCATCAATAGATCTAGTAAAGTGCTAGATTCTTTCTGGCCTGCAAATTACAATTATGAATTTTAAGATGAAGCAATTGCACAAATTATGCTTGCGCAAATTTAATTGCATCGTTCGACCAGGGTGCGCTGCTTTGAATAGCTTCCAGCACTTTAGCCGGGTCTGTAAATTCAGTCCAGATTTCTCTATGTCTTTCTCCCATAAAACCTTCCTCAATAGCCTTGTTAAGCATGTTAAGCAAGGGATCGTAGTACCCGTCCAGGTTGAGAATGACTATTGGTTTTGTAAAAATGCCCAGGCGTTTTAGGGTTATGGCCTCCATGAGTTCCTCAAAGGTTCCACAACCTCCGGGTAAGGTAATGAGTGCATCTACACCAACCATAAACTGTTTTTTGCGCTCGTGCATATCGGCAGTAAAAATAAACTCATTGACATCTTTGTGATGAAACTCTACCTCTTTCATAAAATGAGGCATAATACCAATTACTCTGCCTTTTTCTTCCAGAATAGTATCGGCCAATTGACCCATAAGCCCTCGGGCACCACCGCCATACACCACTGTAGTGTTGTTTTTCACCAAGGCTTTGGCCACCACTTTGGTAGCTTCGAAATACTTCGTGTCAATTTTTTCGCTCGAAGCGCAATACACACAAACCTTCTTGATTTTTTGCATCTTCTACAATTCCAATTTGCGGGGTACAATGTATGGAAAATGTCTAAAAAAATGATACATCCATTGGAATGATTCGACAATGATTGACAATCTATTTTTCATATTTTAACCAAACATTCAATCCAAGAAACTATGAAAAGATTAGTGCTTACCTTTTGTTTGGTATGGTTGGTTTTTGATCAGGCCCGGGCTCAGGGGACTATGCTGCTCCGAGAACCCACCATATCCGATACGCATATTGCATTTGTTTATGCCAACGACTTATGGATTGTTGGTATGGATGGTGGCCAGGCCAGCAGGCTCACCTCCAACATTGGAGGAGAAACTAACCCTCACTTTTCTCCCGATGGTAAACTAATTGCCTTTTCAGGGCAGTACGATGGCAATCAGGATGTCTACGTAATTCCTGCACAGGGGGGAGAGCCCAAACGCCTGACATGGCACCCTTCGGCTGATAACGTAACAGGGTGGACCCCAGAAGGAGAGGTGCTTTTTACTTCTGGCAGAAAGGGGCACCCGACTAAGGAATCTAAGTTTTTTGCCGTTTCACCAGAGGGTGGCCAGCCGCGTGAATTGCCCATACCCAGAGCAGTAGATGGAGAAATATCGGCTGATGGCCGGTGGATTGCTTACCAACAGATTTCTTTTTGGGATCCTGAGTGGAGAAATCACCGCGGAGGGCAGGCCAAGCCTATATGGATTGTTGACCTAAAGAACTATGACCTTAAAATGACTCCGCAACCGGATAGCGAAAGACACACCAGCCCTGTATGGTTGAACGGAGAAGTCTATTACCTATCCGAAAGAGACTTTGCCAACAACATTTGGAAATTCAACCCCAAGACGGGAGAAGAAAAGCAACTGACCTTTCATACCGATTTCGATGTGAAAAACCTGGATGCCGGTGGCAACCGAATTGTTTATGAACAAGGTGGGAGACTTCATTTACTCAATCCGGCTACCGGAACCACGAAGGCACTCGAAATTCATGTGGCCGGAGATATGAATTGGGGACGTCCACGATGGGTAGAAGCGAGTGCTTTCGACCTTCAAAATGCTCAAATATCACCCACAGGTCAGCGGGCTATCTTTGAGTTCAGGGGCGATATTATTACGGTGCCCAAAGAAGAGGGTGCCTGGAGAAACCTGACCAATACGAGTTTGTATGCCGATCGGTCTCCGGTATGGTCGCCCAAGGGAGACAAGGTGGCCTGGTTTACCGATCAGTCGGGAGAGTATCAGTTAATGATTTCAGATCAGAAAGGGTTGCAAAGCCCCAAGCTCATAAGCTTGCCAAACCCTACCTTTTATTTTAAGCCTCAATGGTCGCCCAATGGTCAGTACATAGCCTATACCGATACAGATTATAATATGTGGTATGTGGATGTGGAAACCGGTGAAGCGAGAAAAATTGACACCGACTTGTTTGCTCACCCCAATCGCTCCATGAATCCGGAATGGTCGCCAGATAGTCAATGGATTGCTTATGTGCAGCTTCAGCCTAACCAGTTTAAAGCGGTGAAAGTGTATCATGTGCCTACCGGAAAAACACACTTGCTCACCGATGCCATGGCCGATGCCATATCGCCTGTGTGGGATGCAAGTGGTAAATTCCTCTATTTCCTGGCTTCAACAGACTATGGTCTTAATAGCGGTTGGCTCGATATGAGCTCCTACAACGTACCGTTGAGTTATACGCCTTACCTGATGGTACTTCAAAAAGATGGTAAATCTCCCTTCTTGCCCAAAAGTGACGAAGAGCCGGAGGGTGATAGCGATAAAAAAGAAGCCAAGGAGAAGGTAGAAGTGAAAATTGACCTTGACGGAATTGCCAGTCGCATTGTAGCGGTAGATGTTCCGGCAAGAAACTACACCGAATTGTTGCCCGGTCCGGAAGGCTACTTCTTTTATATAGAGTCTGTTCCCCAGCAGGGAAACAGGTTACAGCGCTACAGCCTTACTGAACAAAAGGCCATTACCTTCTTATCCGGAATTTCCCAGGGGGTGGTTTCGGCCGATAGAGAAAACTTGCTCTATAGAAGTGGAAGCACCTGGGGCATAGTTTCTACCAAAGGAGGGGAAAAGAAAGTGGGTGATGGACGACTTGATATATCGGGTATACGCATAAAGATAGACCCTACGGAAGAAGCCCGGCAAATCCTGAAAGAGGGTTGGAGATTTATGCGTGACTTTCTTTATGTAGACAATACCCACGGTGCTCCCTGGGACGATGTATGGAAGTGGTACGCCCCTTGGGTAGAGCATGTGAGGCATCGTTCTGACCTTAACTACATAGTTGACATTATAAGCGGAGAAATTGCCGTGGGTCACTCTTATGTGTCGGGTGGAGACTATCCTGACCTAACCAGTGACAGGGTTGGACTTTTAGGAGCCGATATAGTGCGCGATCGACATGGCTTTAAAATTGAAAAAATATATACCGGTGAAAGCTGGAACCCTAACCTGACAGCTCCGTTGGCAATGCCCGGTATAGAGATTAAGGAGGGAGACTATATTTTACAGGTCAATGGTCAGGATGTTTCTTTGAAACAGAACTTCTTCAGTTATTTTGAAGGACTTGCCAACCGGCAGTTGACTTTGCTGGTAAATGATAAGCCCACAAAAGATGGAGCTCGCACAGTTTTGGTACAGGCCATAAGCAATGAAAATGGCCTGCGCCAGTTCGACTGGATTGAGGGCAATAGAAGGCTGGTTGATGAACTATCGGGAGGCAAGTTGGCCTATGTATATGTACCCAATACCAGTAATCCTGGTTATACATATTTTAACAGATATTACTTTGCTCAACAACACAAGAAAGGGGCTGTAATTGACGAACGGAACAATGGTGGAGGTTCCGCAGCCGACTATATGGTAGATGTAATGGCTCGTGAGTTGCATGGCTATTTCAATAGCAGGGTAGAGGGTAACACCCCCTTCCCATCGCCCGGAGCTGGTATTTGGGGACCAAAGGTTATGATTATCAATGAGAGGGCCGGATCGGGTGGAGATTTACTGCCCTTTATGTTCCGCCAAATGAAGATAGGCCCGCTGGTGGGTACCCGAACCTGGGGTGGGCTGGTTGGTACCTGGGATACACCACGGTTCATTGACAACGGACGTATGGTAGCGCCCCGCGGAGGTTTCTACAATACTGAGGGAGAGTGGGATGTAGAGGGAGTAGGAGTAGCTCCTGATATTTATGTGGAACAACTGCCTAAATTGGTTATTGACGGAAAAGACCCGCAGCTGGAAGCCGCAGTAAAAGAAGCTCTTAGGCTCTTAGAAACAGAGGGCGTAATCCTGAAGCCCGAGCCACCGGCTCCGGTTCGCTGGAAAAGACCTCTTAAAAAAGGAAACTAAAACCTGATTTCGAAAGAAAGACCTTCATGCGTTGGGAGCCGCTTTAGAGTGGCTTTCAGCTGCATGACCATGAGCTTAATAATACGCATTCCCATACTTCCTGTGGCCCCACTTTGGCCACTTCCTTTAATGCCAGGGCCAAAATCGGAGTATTCAATAATGGTCAGGTTGTTTTCCTTTCTACACTGAATAACAATGCCCTTTTCTAAGGACTGTGGAGTAGAGTGTTTTATGGAGTTAGTGATGAGTTCATTAAAAATGAGAGCCAAAGGTATGGCCTTGTCTATGGGTAGAAAAAGTGCCTTGCACCGAATGGTAAACGGCATGTGGCCATTGCCTTTCTTTAAGCTATTAAACACCAGAGGGACCAGCTCTTCCAGGTAGTCCTGAAAATTAATATTCTTAGAGCTATTAATGCCATACAGCTTTTCATGGACAATGGCCATGGTTTGAATACGATTTCTTAAAGCCGTGTATAACTCATTGTTTCCGTCAGGGTCTTCTTCTTGCTGCAGGTAAATGAGGCCCGAGAGAACCATCAGGTTGTTTTTTACTCTATGGTTGAGTTCCCTGTAAAGCAACTCTTTCTCTTCCAGCGAATGAGATAGCTGTTCGTTGGTACTTTCAATAGCCGCCTGTTGTAAGTTGAGCTGTTGGTTTTTTCTTCGTACCCGTAAAAAAAGTAGCACCACAGTGAGGGTAGAAGCTCCTAAAAGAACACTACTCACCACGGTGTATGCTAGTGCCCTTTCGTTGGCCTCGGCCTTAATTTGTGCCTCTTTAAGGGCCTTTTCGGCCAGCTCTTTGTCGTGAACGGCCTGTAGCTCTTCTACATCTATGGCATATTGGTCGTTCATTAGTTGAACTTTGGAGAGATACGATTTTCGCGATAAGTCATAAGCCTCTTTGTAACGCCCAAACCCATAGAGAATGGTCATTTTAAGAAGGTATAAATCTTCCAATACACCATGCCAGTTATTGGTTTCGGCCAGTTCAATAATGGGAGCTGCTTCTTCCAATGCTTTGTCAAAATAGCCTCTTCGGGCATAGTAGGTGGTTAGATTGTGAATTACCGTAGCTACATCGCGCATGCGGTTGCTTTCTTCCAGTATTTCCAGTGCCTTCTTATAATAGGAGATAACCTTTTCTTCATTGTCAAATTCCGTATGACCATAAGTAAATCCTAACTCATTGTAAATCAGTGCTTCGGTGTAGCTTGAGCATTCTGTGTTGCTAATTTCAAGAGCCTTGTTACAGAAGAAAACAATATTGTCTGTATTGGGCTGAAACTGTGTTTCGCAGGCAGCCCTTCGGCTAAACCAATAGGCAATATTGCAAGGGTCTACACCTCCCTGAGCAATAATTTCTTCGGCATAACCGAGGTGTTTAAACGCCAGCTCTTTCAGGTTTCTGGCCCTGTAAAACTCGGCAAGGAGAGTCTCCGTTTTTGCTATGTTGTTCATGTCGTTTTGCTTGGTGTAGTAATCGAGCATGGCCAACAGGTCTTCCAGCGACTTGCTAAATCGCTGCAGCACTTTATTCATAAAAGACCGCGATTCCAACATGACCATTCGCAGTGAATCATTCGATTGGATCACCGCAGAAGTATCTAGTATCTGATAATAATTCGAGGCTTCTTTGTAGTTGCCGTAGTCAGTGAGCTCAATAGCCCTCTCCAGATTTTTTAGAGTTTTTTCAGTTTCAGTATTACTTTCAATTATTTCTTTTCTCAGTGACTCCTCTTGAGTGTTTGAATTGTAACTCGTTGATATAGATGATGTTAGTGTAGTGAGTGTGAAAATAGACGGAAGTATTAAATAGAACTTTTTAAAGTTTAAGTAGGTGGTAATTTTTCTCTTACTATGGGCTTTCATAGGGCAAATGTGCTGGCAGACTGAAATGTAAAAAAAGAAATTATATTTACTTCTATCAACCAAAACACTGTAATGGCTGCTGGCATGAGCATCACTCTTGTAGAGGATGAGATTATCATAGCTGAATATCTTCGGAGCATTCTGGAAAAGAAAGGGCACGAGGTAAATGTGCTTTTCTCCGGCAATGACGACTTCGCGAAGCATCTGGAAGACTACAAGCCCGATTTGGTATTTCTCGATATCAACCTGGATTCCGAAAAGAGCGGTATAGATTTGGCCGGTATGTGCCAGCAGAGGGGTGTTCCGTTTATATACCTTACCTCATACTCCGATACCAAAACCATTGAAAGCGCCATGCGCTTCGACCCGGTTGCCTACATACTCAAACCTTTTACCGAAGAGGAGGTACATAAAACCCTCAACATTGCCCGCATAAAACTGGCCAAGAGTAAAGGAAACTTCTTGAAGCTAAAAGATGGCTATAACCTTATTAAGATTAGGCATCAGGACATTATGTGGTTAAAGGCCGACAACGTGTATACTGAAATAAAGACTGAGCAAAAAAAGTATGTACAACGTATTGGTCTATCTGAGATTAATGAATTACTTCCGGAAGAGACCTTTTTAAGAGTTCATCGATCGTACATAGTAAATATGGGAATGGTGGACGGAGTAGGGAGTGATCATCTGGAATTGAAGGGAGAAAAGATTCCTATCGGCCGATCGAAAAAGGCCGAAATATTTACACGTTTCAATCAATAGCTCCTTTCTCGACAATGTAGTTCACATACAAACATCGGTAGTTCACAACAATAAATCCTTTTTACACAATAATATAGGCTAGATTTATTCTTGCTTCGCCTGAGCACTCGTAGTGGCCCTTCTGTCTCTACTTCAGATGTAATTCATCGCAACCAAAACATGTAGTATATGAACTCTCCCTTATCACTAAGGAGGGCGAACCGTGCTTGCACACAGGCATCGGATCATCGCTTTACTTATTTTTTACGAGGTGTATTGGGCATTTTTTCTCTTATGCTCATCTCCATTTCCACCCAAGCTCAAGAAGACAACTGGACCCTGCTCAAAGAAAGTGACGGGGTAAAAGTGTTTTATCAGCCAGAGGCTTGTCAGAGCCAGTCGGTTCCCGATCCGCTTCAGGCCGCAACCATCGGGTTTGGCCATCAGACACTGAAGCTAAAGTTTGTCAACTCCAACAGCTCCAACAGATCGGTAACTTTTTCTAAAGTGACTAAAAACAGCAGTAATGAACTGCATTCATTGAGTCTGGCACCGGGCACAACCCTTCTCGATAAATGTGACGAAGCACCCAGGATAATCCTGAATCAGCAAAAGGACGATGACTATCCCGTGGCTTTTTCGGATTACATCAAAGCATTTGAACTGACCATTAACAACTAAGGCCATGAAAAGAATTATACAACTGAATCTAATTCTGCTGATGATTTGCTCATCGGCTTTATACGTTAATGCACAAACTACCTTCCCAATTCTTCCGGGTTCTGTAATGTCTGACTCAGACGATAATGCAGTACTCAGAGGTTGGCTGGACGACCTGGGAATAGCACCCTCCGGTACACTGCTCTACAGAAGATCTCGTGATGGGGCCAACTCGACTGTTTTCCACAACAGGGTAGACGGTCAGGGGCCTACTCTGGTGATTTTCAAACTGAACAATGGAACCGTTTTTGGAGGCTACTCTCCAGAATCATGGTCTAGTTCGTCCGGTGGCTACCGGCACAATCAAGATGCTTTTCTCTTCAACCTGACTACCAACCAACGGGCGAGTACCTATTACCCACAGTACAGCATCTATACTTCCAGCTCTTATGGTCCGACTTTTGGCGGAGGGCACGATATTTTTATTAACAGCACCATGGATGGTGGTTACTTCAATGTGCATAGCTATAACTCTGTAGACGGAAGTGGCTACAGGTCTTCAACTGCACTAAAAGCACTTACCGGTATTAATACTTCCAGCACATATTATAGCTTTTCAAGTGGGTTAATTACCGAAATTGAAGTGTACAAGGTTGAATTCAATAGCTCCGGCCCCATCATACAAGGGCAGGATATAGTGGTTCAGCTAGACGAGAATGGACAAGCTACCATTAGTGCTGAAGACATTGACAATGGAACAACTGACCCTGATGGACCGGTAACTCTTTCCATCGATGTGAATACATTCAATTGCGATAATCTGGGTGGAAACTCCAGCGCCATTAACATGGAAAGCTTAGGCTTTGTCTCCAGAAATGTATACTCACACGGTGGAGGGTACAACCCTCACACCAATGAGTTTTGGTATCCGGGATGGTCCAATAGTACGGTTTACAGGCTTAACCCAAGCGGTAACTTGTTAGGTACCTTTAATTCTGGCCAGACTCAGATGATGCAACTTTGGATGGATCTGAACAGTGAAGATTACTATACTGCCAACTGGAGTTATAATACTATTACAAGACGATCCGGCACCTCTACGGTTTGGACATATAATATGGGTAGAACAGCCTCCTGTGTGACTACAGATGCTGATTATGTCTATGCCTATGGCGTGTGGGAAAACGTGATTCGAGTGCTCAACAAACAGACCGGACAATTCATAAGAAACATTAACCTTCCCGGTACTATCTATACCTGGGGAACAATGGCCGTAGCCAACGGATACATCTATATTGGAGGTAGAGCTAACGGATGGTCAGACTTCCCGAACAACTATCAATACCTGCACCAGTTAGATATGGATGGCAACTATATCACCTCCATTTATACAGGAAGAAATCCGTACAGCATGGCCTTCGATGGAGAGGTAATGTGGATTGATCAGTTGAGCAACAACCCCGTAGGTATTAAAATTGCCAATGGCAATGCGTATGAAGGAGGGGGAGGAAGCAATGCCGTAACCCTTACAGCTACCGACCCGCTGGGCAACTACAGAACACAAACCTTTTCAGTAACTGTAGAAGACAATATTGCGCCAACCATTCAACTCAATGGAGCCTCATCGGTGTTTATAGCGACTGGCGAAACATTCAACGACCCGGGAGCAACAGCTTCCGACAATTGTTCTGCCGAAGTTGAAGTTAGCGGTTCGGTCGATACCAACACCCCCGGTTCTTATACACTCAGTTATAAGGCCATTGATGGCTCAGGCAATGAGTCTGCTGTCGTAACCAGAACTGTGGAAGTGGGAGAGCCCATAACCATTACTCCCTGGAGAATCTCCGATGAGTCTGACGATATAGTTTCAGGAATCTCTCAAGGGTTCAGGGGAGACCCCAATGCCTATCAGTACGCTAATATTCCCCCCACAAGTGACCTCTCATGGCAGGTAGCTCCGCTCGATGGTTCAGGAAATATTCTCTTTGGGAGTGGCAACTCTTCAAAACTTGGGGGGTACCCATGTGGCACAGCACTTGACTTTACCTACTTTGAAACCTTTGTAGATATACCGGCCGATATTCAGTTGAATGAACTCACCGTTACTTTTGGCCAGGTAGATGACGGAGTAAGAGCCTACATCTTTAACTCCGCATACCCCAATGGTACGTATAGAGGAGAGCTGTATGGAGGAACCAATTTCAGTCAAGATTACAGCGATTTGGCAGTGCCCGGAGAATTGAACAGAATTGTCATTGTTCAGTTCGATGATTGCGCTGTAGGAAACAACCTAAGAGATGCCAATATTACCATAAACGGATCGCCTGTTCCGGTAAACAACAGCGCGCCTCCCGTAGCCATAGCTCAAGACATTACGGTGGCACTCGGAGATGACGGTACCTTTAATCTGCAACCATCACATGTCGATAACGGAAGTTTCTCCACACTTGCCGGGCCCGTAACCCTGACTTTAGATCAAACCTATACCTTCTCTTGTGCCGATAATGGCACAACCACTGCTGTAACCCTGACCGCTACCGATACAAACGGGGAGCAAGCCAGTACAACAGCAAATGTGACCATCAATGGTGGGCTAGATACAGATTTAGATGGTATTCCAAACAGTTGTGACCTGGATGATGACAATGACGGAATACTCGACACCGTAGAGTGTTCTTCATCAGTATTCCACTGGTCCAATGCCCCTACATGGAGTTCAGGCCATGGACCAACCGTTGGCCGATCGGCCAGGGGTACCATAAACGGTATTGGTTATACCTATACCTCCAATGTAAACTTCAGACTTACAGGCAATTTGTTTGGCCACCAGAAGTTTCCGAGCGAATTAGAAATACCAAACCAAACTTCTATTCGAAACGATTATGCCTCTCAGAACACACTGACCTTCGATGAACCCATGACCAACCCGGTTCTCGTCTTTGCTTCTATTGGAGGAGGCCCTACCGTAACTATACAGTTCGAAGATGACTTTGATATTCTTTGGATTGAAAGCAACACCACCTCTTATAACGCCCAGGCCAGAACGGTTACGGGTAAAGAAGGCAACGTAGTTATCCGTTTTAACGGAACCTTTAATGAACTCAACTTTGACTACCTCAATGACGAGACATATGTGAACTTTGCTTTTGGGGCAGACTTCTTCTCCCTTTGCGACTTCGATCTAGATGGAATTACCAATAACCTGGACCTGGATTCTGACGGTGATGGTTGTGCCGACTCTGTAGAAGGAGGTCTTGGTTTAGGGCTAGATGCCATTAATGCCGATGGAACACTTTCCGGTTCGGTAGACTCTAATGGAGTTCCGCTTTCGGCCAATGGTGGGCAAGGAGTAGGAACCAGTGCCAGTGCCTCAGCAACCTGTGAGTGCGAATTGGGTATAGACCAAACTGCTCCCAATGTGGTGGGTAAAAATATTTCAGTGACGTTAACTTCTTCAGGTACCGTTTCCATTTCACCTCAAGATGTACTAGACAGCGGATCTGATAACTGTAACCCGGTTACCTATACCCTGAGTCAGGATACCTTTGGAGCCAATGATGCTTCGAATAGCCCGGTTACTGTGCAGCTTACCGGTACAGACCCGGGTGGAAATGCCACCACAGTCGATGTTCAGGTGACAGTTATAGACCCTGTGCCGGTGGTCATTACTAGAAATATTACGGTATTCCTCGATGCCAGCGGACAAGTGACCATTGCCCCCGAAGATGTAGATAATGGGTCAAGCTCGGTGGTAGGACTATCAGGGCTATCGTTAGATGTTAGCTCATTCGATTGCTCCAATGTGGGGAACAATACAGTGACACTTACAGCTACTTCAACTTTAGGAAGTCAGGCTTCAGGAACAGCCAATGTATTTGTTGCCGATGAAATAGCCCCGACCATTACGGTTCAAAACGCTACCGTACAGCTCGATCAGAATGGCTTCGGAAGTATTCAACTTTCGGATATACTTACTTCGGCTACAGATAATTGTGGCATAGCCAGTCAAACAGCAACCGATTTGTCTTTCGATTGTACAGAAGTTGGAGACAATACAGTTACGGTAACAGTCACTGACGTGAATGGCAGGGTTACTCAACGTGATGTTACGGTAACCGTGCTCGATGTGCTGCCAATAATTGCCGAAGAAGACAACTTTACACTGGATTCATGTCAGCCGATTACGTTTACCGTAGCCGATTTGTTAGGTAATGATTCTGACCCTTATGGAGAAACACTTAAGGTAGACTTTGTGGGGCAGCCCAGCAGCGGAAGTATAGTAGACAATGGCAATGGCACCTTTACATATACTCCCGGTCAGTCTACCAACCACACGGCCACAGCCGAGTATATTGTGAAGAGAGATGATGGTACGGTTGTGTTCTCTGGTAACGGACACTTCTATGAGTTTGTAACAGCTCCGGGCATCACATGGTCCGATGCTAAGGTGGCCGCTGAGGCCAGAACTTACAACGGTCAGCAAGGATACCTGGTAACCATTACCAGTGCAGCCGAAAATGACTTTGCCAAATCTAAACTGCAAGGTCAGGGCTGGATTGGCGCCAACGACTCGCAAGTAGAAGGAGAGTGGCGTTGGGTGACCGGCCCTGAAGCCGGTACCTTGTTCTACCGTAGATCTACCGGGCCGGTAAACGGAGCCTATCATAACTGGGCCGGAGGAGAACCAAACGACTATAGAGCCGGAGGATTCTTTGTGAATGGTGAAGATGTGGCTCACTTCCTTTTAGATGGAAGATGGAACGATTACCCGAACAATGTAGGAACAGCTATTGCCGGATATGTGGTAGAATATGGCGGTAATGCAGGAGACTGCGATATTCAGTCGGCCGCCACTGGCACCATTACCTTCGAACTAAACGATGTGGTTGCTCCGATAGCACTTGCGCAAGACCTTACGGTAGATATTGCCAATGGAGGGGCTCTTATTACTCCACAACAAGTGAATGCGGGCTCAAGTGATGCCTGTGGTATACAGAGCCTGTCTCTAGACAAAGAATTCTTCACTTGTCAGGATCTTGGACAAAATACGGTAACTCTTACAGTAACCGATGTGAACGGTAATTCCACCTCAACCACAGCGGTGGTTACGGTAAGAGACGTGACGATGCCATACCTGAATGTGATTAATAGAACCTTTGGCCTCGATGAAAACGGACAGGTAAACATTACACCGCAAACCATGTACAACTCGTCAAATGACGATTGTGGAGGACCGGTAGTGGTGACCATCGACAAGAGTAGTTTCGACTGTTCCAATATTGGCGATAACATCATCACCGTCACCTCAACAGATGAGAGCGGAAACCAAAACATTCAGCAGGCCATACTTACCATAGTAGATGCAGCTGAGCCGGAAGTTGTGGTGAGAGATTACCTATTGGTAGAACTTGACGAAAACGGAAATGCCAGCATTACACCGGCCGATTTAGACCTGGGAAGTAATGATAATTGTGGTATCGATCGACTGGAAATCAGCCAGTCTACCTTTACGTGTGCCGATGTAGGAACCCTGGTGGTTACTACAAGAGCCTATGATGTGAATGGTAATATGGATGTAAACAGAGGCCAAACGCTGGTTGAGGTGAGAGACGTTACCAACCCGGTTGTACAGGTCAATGACATAACCGTTCAGTTAAACAGTCAGGGTGTGGCCACCATTACCCCTCAGCAAATTGATAATGGTTCTGCCGATGCTTGTGGTATTGCTACGTTGGCTCTTGATAAAACCAATTTCGATTGTTCCAATGTTGGGGCCAATGCGGTTACCCTTACCGTTACCGATGTAAATGGCAATGCAAGCACCGCTACTGCTACTGTAATAGTAGAAGATAATATTGCTCCGGTGGTAATTACTCAAGACGTCACAGTGGAGCTCGATGCCAACGGTACGGCTTCAATAACTACTGCGCTCATAGATAATGGTTCGAGTGATGCCTGTGGTATTGCTACAATGACGCTCGATAAAACAAGCTTCGACTGCTCCAATGTGGGAAGCAACACGGTTACACTCACCGTTACCGATACTAACGGCAACATGAGTACTGCCACGGCCACCGTTAGCGTGGTAGACGTAATTGCTCCAACAGTGTTTACTCAGAATCTAACAGTTTATTTAGATGAAAATGGAGAAGCCGGTATTACTCCAGAAGGAGTAGACAACGGAAGTTTCGACAACTGCTCATTTACCCTGAGCCTAGATAAGCTAAGCTTTGACTGTAGCAATGTAGGAGAAAACACTGTGAGCCTTACAGCCACCGATGCCTCCGGAAACACCACCACCGCTCAAGCTATCATAACAGTAATAGATAACATTCTGCCTACCGTTGTTCCGCAACACATTGATGTGTTCCTCGATGAGCAGGGAGCAGCCTCTATTGTGGTGGCCGATGTTGATGGAGGTACCTTCGATAACTGTGGAATTGCCTCGCTTACTATCGATACGTCTGGTTTTGGTTGTGAAGACCTGGGGCAAAACAATGTGACCCTCACTGCAACCGATGTAAATGGCAATGTCAATACCGGAATAGCTATTGTCACAGTGATTGACAACATAGCACCAACGGTAAATGCCAATGATATAGCCCTAGAATTGGATGAAAACGGTCAGGCCAGCTTTACTGCCGAAGACGTACTCATCTATTCAGAAGATGATATCGAAAGACCTACCGAGTGTGACGTAACCGATGCCACAGACCACGGTATGTTCCTTAAAAAGTATGTTCCGGGCAATGCCGGCAATGCACCAATTGTGGGTATTAATACCGATAATGTGCTCAATGGACAGGCTTCGCACTCAAGCTCCTGGAACAAATGGAAGAAGAAGTGGAAAGGTAAAAACGGTAGTGATGATGACGATGACGATGATAAAGGTGGAGATAGCGATGATGACGATGGAGGGAAACCAAAAGTAAAAGACGCTCGATTCACATTTACTTCGGCAGGAGTGCTTACCAGACAACTCGATGGTACAGCTACTGTAACAGGAGTATTGCAAAACCTGAACGATGCTACCGACCAATGGGAAGTAACTCTAAACCTGAGCCAGGGATATAACTGGCAGGAGTGGAGAGCCATGGGCAAAACATTCAAAGGCGACTGGTGGACTGTGTGGGATAAGTACAAAGATTGGACCTACTTTGAACTTCTTTCTGGCCAGTTGGTAGGGCAAGGAAGAAATGCCGGAGAGGTGATGCCTCTTGAAAATGGAAACGATAAATTCGGATTCCAGCTTGGAGATGGGGCCAACGACAAAGATGCTGATTATGGCATGTCGGGATGGATTAACTATACCAATCTCAAAGGCGAAAAGCAACGTGGTGATTTCAACTTCGATATAGCCAACTGTGGTCTGGTGCCGGTTCCTGACGGAACAGTATACACCAGCGACAATTGTAGCATTGCCTCAACGGCAGTAGATGTATCAGACTTTACCTGCCTGCAGTTGGGCACCAACACGGTCAACGTTTCTGTCACAGATCAAAGTGGTAACACTACCACAGTTCCAATAACAGTTACTATAAACGATTATATAGCTCCGGTGGCTGTGTCGCAAAACATAACCGTTGGTTTAGGAGCCGATGGCACCGTGGTGGTAGATCCGGCCTTGCTCGATGGAGGCAGTACCGATAATACAGACTGTCCGCTTACCTTTAGTATAGACAGAGACACCTTTAGTTGTGACGATGTGGGCAAAGGAACCTACTATTACGAAGCAACTGAAGGCGACAGTCATAAGAACAAAAAAGGTAAAGGCCATAACTATGGCGATGATGATGACGACAATGATCCGGGCAACGGATATGCCTGGGGCCATAAGAAAGGCACAAAGAAGAAAGGACATAAGGTAACCCTTACTGTTACTGATGCTGCCGGTAATTCTTCCAGTACCACGGCCTACATCACTATAGTAGATGATCTCGCGCCCGTGTTCTCTTCAGAGCCTGCCACAATTGTAGTGTACAATGAGGAGTACAGAAAAGGACGGAAGGTATATACCAAAGAACACACAGAGTATCTGAAAGATAAGGACGTGGAGCCTTTGGTGTCAGACAACTGTGGTGTATACAAAATCTACTTCGACAAGAAACGATTTGGTGTGGCCGATGCCGGAATGAATCAGGTGGCTGTAGCCGCCAAAGATAAGGCCGGCAATATAGGATATGGCCAAATCAATGTAGAAGTGATTGATATTTCTAACCTGGGTAAGTACATAGAAATGTGCTACAAAGGCAGAAAGCTAGTGGTTAAGCGCAACAAGGTGCAAGACATGATAAGAAGAGGCGCTACTCTGGGAGCTTGTGACTCCGGAAATATAATGACAGCCAGTGAGTTTACGCTGGGTGAGCCGGCTCAAGAAGAGCTATTTGTGCCGGAACTCAAACTGGAAAGTTATCCTAACCCGACCAGAGGCGTTACAACGTTTAAAATTTCCAGCAACGTAAGTGGTTCGGCCCGTATGGCGCTGCTTTCTACTTCTGGCATAGAACTGGAAGAAGTATTCTCCGGTGAACTCGAAGCCAATACGGAGGTAGAAGTAGGCTACGATGCAGGGCAACTGCCAAGTGGAATGTATATAGTAAGACTGGTGACGGCCGGTCAGGTAAGAAATCTGAAGTTGATGGTTGAGAAGTAACTGTCATACTACAGTGTTTAGGTGAAAAAGAGCCCCGATGGTAACATTGGGGCTACTTTATTTTAATCTTTAATCGATTGTTTATCAGGATATTGGTGGTTAATAATTACTACCTTTACAGAGCCGTATGATTTCTTCAACCTTAACTTTAGTCTGTGCCTTGGCCGGACTTATTTTAGTGCGTTTTGCCCGAAAACCACTAACCAAAATGGTCACAGTAATGCTCGCCTTGTCTAGCATTATCTATCTCGATCCCATAATGGGTATAGGCCCTTTTGGTACCTATGTATTTGCTTTTTGCTCAGTGTTAGCTTCTGTGGAGTCGGCCAATTCGTTAAACCTGAAAAACTACCACAAAGCCTTTCTCATTGGTACTGCTGTTGTAATAGTACTCATTACGGTTTCCGAGGTGCTTGGCTTCGATGAGATGATTCCCAAATATATTTTCGGAATGCTCTACCTGTTAGGATTCGGTGTGCTCTTTCTTAAAAGCTTTAAGAAAATAAAATCGAGGTTGGGAATATTGGTGGTATGGTCGGCCGAGGCTATAAAATGGTGTGCCGAATTGTTAGCCTGAAGTCAGGAGAATCTGTAAATCCTCCTTCAGTCGTTTCATCTCCAGGCTCAGCGTACCGTTATATACCCCTCGAATTCTTCCGCTACCATCTACCAGAATGAAGTTTTCGGTATGCAAAAATTCATTTGAGTTTTTGTTCAGCCCCATTTCTTTTTCAGCAAAGAAAGATTTTCGAGCCAGAGTATAAATGGCGCCTGTGTCTCCGGTGAGTAAATGCCATTGCTTGTCATCAATTGCCCGAGCTTCAGCGTAGTCTCGTAGCACCGTCACCGAATCGGCCCAGGGCATTACGCTAAAAGAAACCAGTTGCACTTCGCTGGCTTCAAAGCTATTTTGAATTTCTGCCAGGTTGCTGGTCATTTTAGGACAAATGCTTGGACACAAGGTAAAGAAGAAGTCAGCCACATAAGGAGTTCCTTTCAATTGTTCGCTTCCAAACAGAACCCCATTCTGATCGATAAACTGAAACGGGGCAATAGTATGGATTTGACCAAAGGCTTCGTCATTGCTAGAAATCCATTCAGGGCTAAAGCTGGCCGAATTAAAAAACGGCAAGCCCTCAATTTTTTTGGGGCTATGGCAGGCAGTGAGACCTACACTAATAATCAATGGCAGTAAAACCTTCAATTTCATTGCTTACAGATTTACAGTTCTTTAGTCCTATTAGGCCATATCTGCGGCCGTTTTTTACCACATAGTTGGCGCGAATGCTTCCGTCTTCATTCCACATTTTTTGTGCGCCATCCTCTTTGCCTTTTTGGTAAGTCATAGCCCTTAACAAAGTGCCTGACTCAGACCACTCTTTGCTAATGCCTTCCGCTATACCATCTCTAAACGAGTACATGAACTTTTGCTGACCATTGGGCCACCAGCCCAGGTGCAGGCCACTTTTCCGATTTTGCATGTAATAGCGTTTATAAGCCAACTGCCCGCTTTCATAATAGCCCCTTTGTCTGCCCTGGCGCTTGCCATTTGCATAGTACCGAACAGCTTTTATTTCGCCTCTTGGGTAATACTCTATGGCTCTGCCTGTGTAGGGTTTATCCTTATGGTAAAAAAGGCCCCCCTGCCTTCTCAGCTCATTGGCATCAATGGTGTGGTGAGGTATTCTTGCTGCAGTCACTATAACCACCAGGACAAGAATAAACAAGATGCTATAAGGACTCAGTCGTTTCATTTAGTTGGTCACCGTTCCTGCAACACCATAAAAACCACTGCCATTAATATAAGGGTCGGCATCGGTGATGTGATAATGATAAATACCCTCCGGATAGTCAGTTGTGGCATGGCTATGCCCATGAAATTCGTCCAATTGCCCATTATTCACCCGACTACCGTTTTCTACCGGGCCATACACCGGATACCCGTCCAGTAACCAACCCAGAAGAGCATCAGACCCATTGTTTGTGGTTAGGTAAAGAGGTTCCTGGTGGTAATGGTAGTTGCCCGAGTTGGCCGGGTGTCCCAGATACTGATCAAAAGAATCGATTTCGTTGGTTAAAGGCTGATTATTGGGGCCTGCATACTGATTGAAAAAAACAACCCCATTCAGGCTAATGCCTATAGCACCCAGAGGCGTGGCTTCGTTTTGGGTGGCGGGAGTAGGGTTGAGGGGAATTCGCAGGGTAATGTTTTGCTCGGCTATGGTATTAGGGTTTCTATGGAAATTGCTGTTGCCGCCATTGTATGCTTCGTATCGCGAGTCTGTCTGGCTAAAGTATGGGCTGGGGTGGTTGGGGATGTCGTCTGTTTCAATGACTAAAAATTCTCCTTCAACATAAAGCGTTACGTTATCTGTAAAGCGTTGATAAACAGCCGGTACATCCGTAACCTCATCTTGAGGCGCATTACCATCGCCAGAGTCGGAGCAAGACAGTGCAAGTAGAAGAGTTGAAAAAAGTAGTGTCTTTTGTTTCATGGTTAATTATGGTTTTGCTTCTTAGATGCCAGCCCGGTAGATAACTTGCGGATGAACCTTAAATTTCTGTCACTTTTTAAAAACTGAGGGTGAACCTGTTGGTTCAGGGGAGATAGCTTGTGCTTCAGATACTCCTCTTAACTTTGAAATTAACTCTGCGCTAAACCATGAAGAGAATCGCTATACTGCTAATGAGTTTGTTACTTATGAACTCTTGTAATCAACCATTACCCGAAATGAAAGGTGAACTCCGGCACGTGGTGACTTTTAAGTTTATTCCTGAAGCCACAAAAGATCAGGTAAACCGTCTTATTGAAGATTTTGCCGGCCTGCAACAGCAAATAGATTTAGTTAAATCTTTTGAGTGGGGGCTCAACGTGAGTCCTGAAGGGTACGATAAAGGTATGACCCATGTTTTTTTGCTCACCTTTAAAAACGAAAAGGACAGAGATTTGTACCTTATTCACCCGGCTCATGTAGCCTTTGGACGTAAACATGGGCAACTTATTGAAGATTCTGTAGTAGTAGATTACAAGGCCGAATAAGCCTAAGCAATATTGAAACGATATTACAATTAATCACTTAACTAATATTATGGCACACGAAATAGACTATGAATTAATAGGAGATGATATGCAATTGGTGGAGGTAACGCTCGACCCACAGGAAACAGTAAGAGCTGAGGCCGGAACAATGATGTATATGGACCAAGGCATCCAAATGGAAACCGGTACAGGAGGCGGACTTATGAAAGGACTTAAGCGGATGTTTACCGGAGAGAGCTTCTTCATTACCTCTTTTACCAACATAGGTACCGGTCGGCAAAAAGTAGGTTTTGCCTCACCTTACCCCGGAAAAATTGTCCCTATAGATTTACTTAAAATGGGAGGGGAGTTTCTCTGTCAGAAAGATGCCTTCTTATGTGCGGCCTATGGGGTTGAAATAGAAGTTGCCTTTACCAAGCGTCTTGGAGCCGGACTTTTTGGAGGCGAAGGATTTATTCTCCAGCGACTTACGGGTGACGGACTGGCTTTTATTCATGCAGGAGGAACCATTATTGAAAGAGACTTGCAGCCCAGAGAAACACTGCGTGTAGACACCGGTTGTGTAGTGGCTTTTAGCCGCACCGTTAATTACGATATTCAGTTTGTAGGCGGGTTTAAAAATGCTCTTTTTGGAGGAGAAGGACTGTTTTTGGTCAACCTGCAGGGGCCCGGTAAGGTGTATTTGCAAAGCCTTCCATTCAGTAAGTTGGTCGATCGGATTCATCATGCCTTACCTCCGGCCAGAAGGGGCAACGACTAGAGGAGTTTATGTTGAAAGCGCGAAGCATGAAGCTAGCAGCGTGAAGCCGGGTTTCCGTATTCCAACATCTGACTTCGGGTATCTGTAATTTCTAGCCTTCTCCTTTTCCATGCTGAGCGCAGCCGAAGCATCTGTTATGGTTTTTAATTTTCTGTATTTCAATTAGTTATAAAAGGTTTCGCTCTTTTAAAAATATTTTTGCCTTCCACCTGTGACCTTTTTCTAAGGTTACGTCATATGCTCGAAAAATGAAGAAGCCCACAGGGCATACTAAAACTAAAAACAGAGTAATAACTAATTATGAAAACCAAGTACACATTTATCAGTGCATTGTTTATTGCCATTATTGGCCTTTCATCTTGTGCTGAGCTGCCTCAGGCAGAAGTAGACGCTGCTAATGCTGCTATTGAGCAGGCAAAAGCTGCAGGTGCCGATGTTTATGTAGCCGATCAATTCCAGGCGCTTAACGATTCTATGGCCGTTGCTATGACTAGCCTTGAAGAGCAAAAATCTAAATTCTTCAAGAACTACAGCAAAACCGTAGAGAAGCTAAACGCTGTAACTGAAATGGCCGGACAAGTGACTGCCAACACCAACGAGGCTATTGAGTCGTTGAAAGCAGAAATCGAGTTTGCCATTACAGAGGTTCAAAACCTGGTGGTTGAAGGCAGAAACTTAATTAGCGAGGCCCCGAGAGGTAAGGAAGGCGCAACTGCCCTTGTTGCCATCAAAGCTGAGCTAGATGTAATTGAGTCTGCTGTAAACGAGTCAAACGCCATGTATCAGAACGGTGAGTTGAAACCAACCATGGAAAAACTTAGCGCTGCCAGAGAAAAGGCAAGTGCCATCAATACAGAATTAACAGAAGTGATCAGCAAATACAAAACTGCTTCTAACAGAAAGTAATGTATTTGTAATTGGTTGAAGGTCCCCGGAAAGGCTTCGGCCCCAAGGGGATTTTTATTATAAGACAGTTGGCTAAGTCTCGGAGACTGGCAATTGCTTCATCGGCTACCATTTAGGTGGTTTAAGGTTGACGAAGCATGTGAAGTTGGGGTAGTTTCTGAGGCAACCCACTTTTCGAGATTTAGCCAACTGTTTGCTTTTTAGAGAGGTGCGTTCATGAAGTTGAAAAGGTTGTTTTTGGCCATAATGGCCCTAATTATTCTCACAGTTGTTCTAAGAGTGATTTTCTTGCCGAAGCCCCCCGTACAAGTGTTGGAGGCAGCGCGCGAAAAGATTTCACAGGCCGAAAAACAGAAGGCTGGTGCATATGCCACACGGCAGTTGCAACAAGCTACGGCTCATTACGATTCGGCCATGACCGGCTGGACACAGCAAAACAGGCGTTTTCTGTTGCTAAGAAATTTTAAAACCGTAGAGCAGCATGCCCAAAAAGCAGCTCAAATAGCCGAACAAGCTGCAAATACAGCCTCGCAAGCCGCTAAAAAGGCGCTGAATGCTTATCTCCACAGGCTGGCATCTGTAGAAAATCAGTTAAGACAATTCGATACTCAATTCAAGCATTTGCCACTCAGCAAGGAAGAAGTAAAGCTTTTGGCAAGTAGTAAGCTGGTTCAACAAGAACTTAACAATGCCCTGGCTCAGGATAATCTGGAAGCACTCGAGAAAAGACTTGATAAACTGGAAAAAGATACGCGTCAACTTTCAGAAAGGGCAAAAAAACTGGTGGCCGAACTGGAACAAGAAATTCCGCAGTGGAACAGGCTGGTAAACCAAGCCATAGAAGAGTCTAAAAGAAAGGGTACAGCTCTTTTGGTGGTGGAAAAGTATGAGCGAAAATGCACCATATACAAAGCCGGCAAAGCTGTGGCCACCTACAAGGTAGAGCTGGGTGCCAACTGGATGGGAGACAAGTTGAAGGCCGGTGATAAAACAACCCCGGAAGGTCATTACAAAGTCGTTCGCAAAAAGAAGAACGGACAAACCCGATACTACAAAGCGTTATTGCTCGATTATCCCAACGAGGAAGACAAAAAGCGATTTAAGCAAAACAAGGCTAGTGGCCTAATACCCGCCAATGCCTCTATTGGCAATCTGATTGAAATACATGGCGATGGAGGTAAGGGGATTGACTGGACCGATGGTTGTGTTGCCCTGGAAAACAAGGATATGGATAAGATTTTTGATGCTGTTGTAGAAAATACCCCTGTAGTAATTGTAGGGGCTTTAACCGTGCCCGGAAAGGGTAAATAATATGATTACAAAAGTTCATAAATCAGTTTGGATATCGGCTTCTGTGGTAGCTGTACTTGTAGTACTGTTCAACTTGCAGCCTCTTGCCATTGCCTTGGTCACCATCAGTTGGTCGCCCGGTGTAAGTGATTCAACACTGATGGCTTTAGAGCATACGGGCCAAAAAGAACTCGAAGAACTCGATCAGAAACTGAGGGCAAATGTTCCCAAAGGACACTACCTCGTAGTGAATAGTACGGTCAACGAGTTTTACCTATACAAAGGAGAACAAATGGTGAAGAAAGACATTTGCTCTACCGGTAGTTATGTGCTGCTCAAAAAAAGCGAAAAAGAAAAGTGGATGTTCAAAACACCTAAAGGAGAGTTTAGGATTAGGAATAAAACCAAAGATCCGGTTTGGAAAAAGCCAGACTGGGCCTTTGTGGAAGAAGGGCTGCCGGTACCATCGGCCAACCACCCATCTCGTTTCGAATATGGAGTACTGGGAGACTATTCTCTGAGCCTGGGCGATGGATACCTCATTCATGGCACCTTGTTTCAGCGATTTCTGGGACTTCCTGTCACCCACGGGTGTATTCGTCTCGATGACGAAAACCTTGAGCTGGTTTATAAGTCGCTGCCCATGGGTTCCAAGGTGTTTATATTCTAAAAAAATGAGTCTGTCAATAATCCGGTCAATGAAACACAAGCGTACCGCTTTGGTGGTGGGAGTTGGCCTATGCCTGATACTTTTGGTTACATTGGCGCAATGGGTAATGGCACCTATACATAAGCTGAATGATTGGGAAAAGCCCATTGAAGCATCTCGTGCAAAGAATGGGCCTTGGCCGGTTAATACGGCTCCATTGGACTCCCTTCAACGTGAACTGGCTCTAAGAAAAGCTCTCTTGGAATTGCCGAAAAAGGACTCTATTCATTTGCTAGTTAACCTGGCAGACAGCAGTATTAACCTGTTTATGAATGGATTAACCATCTACCAGGCAAAAGCCACCGCCATTGAGGTTGACCCACTGATAAAGCGACTGAACACATCGGTATATTGGGCACAGTGGAGTATTCCTCGAAAAACAGTCTTCTCGCAAGCAAACATTGTAAAGGAGCCTGTGATCGAAAAGGTGGCTCCCAAAACTCAGGAAGAGTTTTTGGCTTCTGTAACTTCTCCCGACTCGTTAATCTACGACCCGGCTTTCGTGCACCTTGCCTTAGACAATGGCACACAGCTTATTTTAAGCGATGAGGCCAACAAGTTTGGAGGGAGAACAGGACGTAAGCTATACTCGGCCTATCGTTGGAGGAGGAGAGGGGTATTTCTAAAATCGGTGATTACATTCAGCCAATATACGTACGAGCCCAAAGTTTATCTGGAAGCTGAAAACAAAGCTTTAACCGCTATATATAGAGCCCTTCCTGAACAGCCCAAAGTAGTGATCTACTATCGTTGATGTCTATTATTTGCGCAGTACCCGCTTCACCAATGGCCCAATGGTGAGGCCTTGACCGATAATGGAGAAAACCACAATGACATAGGTTACGGTTAAGAATAGCTCCCGCTCCATTTCAGGCTGCAGAGATAGAGCCAATGCTATAGAGATACCTCCGCGTATTCCGCCCCAGGTCATAATAAGATCGGTTTTAGGAATAAACTCCAACTTCTTATTGAAAAGCATAATTGGACCCTTCAGGGCAATGTATCGCGCAATCAGCGTAATAGGAATGGCTAGTATTCCGAGTAAAATGTACTCTCCGTTAATTACCACAATTAATAGCTCGAAGCCAATGAGTACAAAGAGAATGGCATTCAGAAATACATCGACCAATTCCCAAAACTTATCCACGTAGTTTTGGGTAGTATCGGACCAGGCAATTTCTGGCGATTTGTTGCCTATGAAAATTCCGGCCACTACTACGGCCAGAGGCCCTGAAAAGTGTACGTAATGGGCAATGGTATAAATACCCATTACAAGTGCAAGGGTAATCATTACCTCCGTTTCGTAATGGTCAATCGTGCGCATAATTTGAAAACCCAGCCAGCCAAGTACCAAACCCAGAGCAATACCACCAAACACTTCTTCGAAGAATAAAAGACCAACTTCTTCGGCTTCTACTGAGGCAATACCTTTTTGGGCAATGGCGAAAATAACAAGGAAAACCACTACGCCTACGCCATCATTGAAGAGCGATTCGCCCACAATTTTAATCTCAAGTTTCTTGGGTGCTTTAGCGTCTTTTAATATGCCCAATACAGCAATAGGGTCGGTAGGAGATATAAGTGCACCAAACAAAAGGCAATAGATGAATTCAATGGGGTGGCCAACTGCTTGCGTAACGAAATAGAAAATACCCCCAATTATAAAAGTTGAAGTGATTACCCCAAATGTGGCGAATAGCATTATTGGCCAGCGCTGTTTGGAAAGCTCATCCAGTTTGGTGTGCAGTGCTCCTGCAAAGAGCAGGAAACTCAGCATTACTTCGAGCAATACAGTTTTGAAATCTATGGATTGAATTAGCTGTTTAGACTGCTCCAGTATACTATGATTGAACTGCCCCAGGGCCAGAATAACCAGTGTAAAACACATGGCAATAATCATCAGGCCAATGGTAAAGGGTAGTTTCAGGAAGCGTGTGTTTATGAATGCGAAAGCAGCAGAGAGTACCGTAAGAATGGTGATGATTGCAAAAATGTCCATAGGTTGTGCAATGGTTTAGACCTATGGCAAAATAAGTTGTTTGCTTCATATTGCCCAACGGCTTTATTGAATTGTGTGCAAATCACGCTTGAGCCTAGATATCGGATTTTCAAAACTTGGCGCTCCCTTCACGTCCCAGTTTTCCCCATCCCGACTTTAGAGAGGGGTCTGCCCAAGTTTAAATACTCGCAGATGCTTCGGCTGAGCTCGGCATGGAAAAGGATAAGGCTAGAGATTACAGATACCCAAAGTCAGGTGTTGGATTGTGGAAACACGGCTTCACGCAACTAGCTTCACGCTTCATACTTCCCGCTTCCCGCCCCCTCAATCCTGCATCACTAACTGATAAATAAGCTTGGGTAGAACGCCCTGGGCAAATCCGTCAATCAGTCCTCCGGCATATAAATCGAGGTGATCCTTGTAGGGCGGTCGCTTATAAGAGTAGCTGATGGTTAAAGGTTCGCCCTGCTTATCGGTTTTGTTGCTGCCACGAACTAATAGGTTACCCAAACCAGACTGCAACCACCGTTTATCATTGGCTCTATTAGTCAATGAAAATTTAAAATCAGAATAGCGGAGAGTCATTTGGCCCTGGTTTAGCAAGGTGCCTCCCGTACCACTAAAAGCTATATGTTCAAGTGTGCCGTTTTCCATCTGCACACGGGTCAAATTGGCAATGAGCGGATTGAGCGCAGTAAATTTCATAGATTCAATTTCCCCTTTGTAACTGTGTTTTTCCGGGGTAGAAAGGGGGAGGTTCAGTTGTAACCAAAAGGCCGATGCGTTCATAAAGCGTCCATTAAACTGTGCCTGAATAGTGGTGCGCTGTCGTGTATTTATTGGTGCTATTAAAGCATTCAACCGACTGAGTACCAGGTTGCCGGGTTGTACCTCATTGCTGTATATCCGGTAGTCTATATGCCCGTCTATTATCTGCACACTATCTAATTCAACCTCAAGGGGCAGAGCGAGTAATGATTCATGAAACAGCCGTTTGTATTGGTTTTCATTGAGCGGAAGACTCTTGTGACGATGAATAGTCACCCGCGGCTTGTAGAGTTTTAGGGAACTACCATCAATGGACTGCCGATTTTTGAGTGTCCTGAAATTATCGGAGTGGTAAACCATAGAATCGGTAGTGATTTGGAAAACCGACCTTCGGTACTTCGAGTGGGCAGCCATTTGAACCGGATTGCCTTGAGGTTCCATGCTAAGCCCGAGGCAACGCAGTACCTCTTTCTGGTAATCGAAGTGCATCTGATCGATGGAATAGCTGTATTGCCCATCACGAGGTTTCATTTTTAGCTTCTTGAGAGCCAGTTTGAACTGGTCTAAAGTAGCCGAATGGAGAAAATTAAGGTTAGATTCAATGTTAAGGTTTAGGTTCTCGATTGCCAGATCCAGTTGTTGCCCTGTCCCTAGGGTATCGCGGTGGTTGCGATCGGCCAAAAAAGAAGCCTTTCCTTCTTTTATGTTTAGTTTGCCTACTACAATATGCCTAATGGGCTGCGATGTTTCCTTTTCAGCATGGTTGGTTTTTGCCTTGGAATCATCGGTCACAAAGAATATCATTTCCGGTCTGTCTATCTCTATTCGTCCGGTCTTAATGGTCGATCCAAAAAGGAGTTCAAACACATTGATTTCTAATACATCGAGCTTTTCTGCCTTAAAGAAAAGGGGAGGATGAAGCGAGCCTACCGAGTGGCTGCTGGTGTCGGATCGAAAGGTGACGCCTTGGTATTGCACATTAAACCCCGAAGTAGAAAGGGAGGTAGCGCTCTTTTGGAAAGTGAGCGTGTAGAATCCGCCAAAGGTGGTTTTAATCTCTTTTTTGAGTTGATTGTTGACTATGCCTTTGAGAAAAAACGTGGCAAATATGACTAAAAGCCCCACAATAATCAGTAGCGAAATACCAATGCGTTTCAGTGTTTTTCTCATGGGGCTGTTCATAGGCGCCAAAACTATGCAGTTTGCTCATGCCACTGGCTTTGTCAACTTAAAGCCGATATTCTGAAAGGTACTGAAAAGCAAAAGTTTGTCAAAGCTCATTATCTTGAGCTATGAACCTGAAAAAAAGACTGCAGCAGGGAGAAACACTATTGGGTACGCTATTGAGCCTGCCTTCTCCTGAAATAGCTGAGATAATGAGCCAGGTGGGCTTCGATTGGTTGTTTATCGACCTTGAGCACGGGCCGCATGGAGTTTTGGAGTTGCAACGGATGCTTCAGGCTATGAAACCGGAATGTAGCGCTCTGGTGCGGGTGGCGGAGCTGAGCGAGGCTAGTATTAAAAAGGTGCTCGATACGGGGGCTGAAGGCATTATTGTACCGAAAGTCAATTCGGCCGAGGAGGCTGGACGAATTGTTTCTTATGCCAAATACCCAACGCAAGGGGTGCGCGGAGTGGGTGCGGCCCGTGCCCATGGCTATGGACTTAGCTTTAAGGAGTATGTAGAAAAGGCCAATGAGCAAACGCTGGTGGTTATTCAAATAGAGCACTTCGAAGGGGTGAATCACATCAATGAAATAGTGGAGGTTGAAGGGATTGATGTGGTTTTTATTGGGCCTTATGATCTTTCTGCCAGTTTTGGAGTGGCCGGGCAAGTAGAGCATGCGCTGGTGAAAGTAGCCATCGATAAAGTTGAAAAAGCTTGTGATAAAGCAGGAATTCCCATGGGCTACTTTGGTACTACTCCGGAGGCGGTTAAACCTTTCAGGCAGAAGGAGCCCTACCAACTTATTGCCTGTGGAACAGATACCGGATTTTTGATTGAAAAAGGGAAAAGTGTTTTAAAAGAGTTAGGCTAAGTCAAGATTCATTTTTAGAAAGTCAACAGCAGAGTTGTGGCGGTTAGTAAGTATAAAAACTTCTACTGCGGAATATGTCTTTTAGGCCATAAAACTCTGGCTTTCTTCTTGAATATCTCTTAGAAGTGAATTTGCCCCAAGGAACAGTCCAAAGGGAATACATATACCAAATAGTTCGTGGAGTTTACTGGAGTCTATTGCATCAAAAATGGTTAGAATCCCAAAAGAAGCAGAACCAAGTATGCCGAAAATTGCGAAAAGTTTAAGCATAATTAACAAGGCTACTTTATTGAATTTGTTTAGTAATCTAACCTTGGTTGTGAGCTTGTAAATTAGAGCGAAGTAGTAGTAGAGCATGTGATATCCGAGGTTAATGAGAATAGCCTCAAAGAGCCTGCCTGAAAGATCGCTATTCCTCGAGAAGATTAAATGCATGACACTCAACGATAGGTTTACGTATCCAATAACTCTATGATAATTTTTAATCTCTGATTTAGTCATGAAGCGATTTACGAGTTGTGTGTTGTTAGTTTAATCTGAGTTCAATGTACGAAAAGAACGTCATGCCG
>NZ_DBHC01000019.1:0-52088 GCF_002296035.1 Roseivirga sp. UBA838 | reverse complement strand
GAGAGTAAGGGCTACATCCTGAACTTCCACTACAGGAGCGGCATTATCTACGACCTCTACAATGGCTGTGGTGGTTGTGGTATTGCCAGAAGCATCTCTTACGGTAACGGTTACTGTGTTTTCACCAAGATCAGAACAGTTGAAAACTGTTTTAGAGGTTTTTATCGAAATAATCTTGCAGTTGTCTGTAGTACAAGAGGTAAACTGGCTGAGGTCAGAGGTTACATCGAAATCGGCATAAGGGATTTCTTCTGTGTTAACAGTTGTAGATGTGGTACTGAATGAGCTCAGGCCGCCACCCAAGCCTCCCCCGAGTCCACCGCCAAGGCCTCCTCCGAGTCCGCCACCTAAGCCACCGCCCAGGCCGCCACCCAAACCTCCTCCGCTATCAGGGGCGTCTTCAATTACTGCGTCTTCGCATATGTACAGTACGTCTTTATGGTGAATCTTGGCATTACCGTTTTCATCCAGATATACTCTAATGTTTTGGGCTACTACCGGTGGGGCAGTATTGTCTTTAACCGTTACAGAGGCTGTTTTTGTAGTGGTATTGCCAGAGGCGTCTTTTACAATGAGTGTAACCGAATTACTCCCCAGGTTGGAGCAGTCGAATGCTGTTTTGGAGAGTTCCAGGCTTACCGGGCTGCAGGCATCGTAGGAGCCGTTATCAACCATTTCAGGGGTGATGTTCACGTTGCCTGTCTCGTCAAGGTAAACAGTAATGTTTTGAGTAAGTGCAATTGGTTTGGCACTGTCCATAATGGTTACGATGGCAGTAGCTGAGGTGCTATTACCACTCTGATCGGTTACTGTTACTGTTACTACATGTTGCCCTGCGTCTTCACAGGTAAAGGTTTCTTTGTCTATTTCATAAGTAACAATGGAACAGTTATCATAAGTACAGTCACTACCTATCCATAGTGTATTGTCTCCACTTCCTGGAACAGGCTCAGGTTCGGAAATTCCGCCTCCGGCACAGTTCATAACCAACACATCCTGCGGGGTAATGGTAACTGTACTTCCTGAGGTGATTACTTTATAAATGTCTTTAGTGACTACCACAGGCGCAATAGTGTCCTGAACATTGACCGTAATATCTTTTGAGCAGGTGTTGCCTTCGCTGTCAGTTGCAGTTACGGTAATAGTTTTCTCACCCAGATCGGAGCAACTAAAATTGGTTTGAGAAGCTGTATAAGTAACTTCTCCTACAGGTATATTAGACTGTTCACCACAGAAGTTGCCTTCCCCATCGGTATAGCTAATCACAGTAAAAGGGCCATATACATTACCTATAATCTGCTCTGAGCAAGAGGTGTGTACCTGATGTAAGGCACCATTGTTGAGCTGAATGTATGTTTTTGGACCTAGTCTTCCCTTAAAGTCAAAACCTTCTATGGTTATTTTGTCACCATTCTGGACATTGGTGTTGGTTTCCAAAAGGTTATTGTTCTGGTCGTAGGCCTTTACGGTTGCTCCAGACTCACCCACGTATGTAAAGGTAAAGTTCTGCATTTTACCTTCGCACTGGCAGTCGGCAATATCGGCCGGCCCGCAGTTGCTAAGGTCAAGATTGAAGTCGCCCTGATGGTAATTCACTCCATCCCAGCTGTAGGAAAACCAACCGGACAGGCCGTATTTAGAGTTCTTATTGTTAGCGGCATTTCCTACCTGAAAGCCAAAGTTATAGTTGGCAGGCATGTGGCTAATGGTGACTGTTTTTCCGGCATTGGCTTCAAGCCCAATAATCTGGCTTGTTTGAGACGGATCCATGATGTAGTAGCTCCAGTCTTTGTAGTGGTCTCCGGCTAAACCTTTTTCGTTTTTATAATCTCTACCTAGGGAACTCCAGGTAGTCCAGTCCATTTTTGAAGAAAGATATACGATTGCTTGCCATTTATCCGTTGGGTTAGAAGTGTTGTAGAGAATACCGGAGAGCATGGCCGATCCGTCTTCGAATTCATTGAATTCTGCACCTTCGGCAAAAATAAAATCAGTGGAGCTGCCGGGAAAAGGGTTGTCGCTTAACCACATGGCATGGCCATCGCCTGTAGCGGCAGAAGGAGTGCAAGCTCCGTTGTCTTCGAAGCAATCTAAATTCAAATTGCTGAAGTCAAGGGTAGCTTCACCATTGGCATCTAAGAAAAGCTCTTGTGTTTGCGCAATAGCACTGGCAGGCCAGTTGAGCACAAAGGCAACCAGGCCAATAGAAAAAAAATGTGTGGCAACCTTCAATAGCTTGCCAATAGGTTGTTGCATCACTCTCGTGTTTTGGTCAAAGATGTAGTTAGCTTAATGCTCACCTAAACCTGTAAATGGTTTAGCATACACCTTATTTATGACCACAATGCACGCGGTTTCTAAATTAGGTTTAGGTGATAGGACTTGGTGAAAGGACTGCAAATATACATAAAATTGCATTTCGTGGTCAATTTTATGCTTTTTATTTCCTTTCAAGTAGCTGTAATCAAATATGTTAAGTCTATTTGACCAAAGGAGAGATTCAAACTAATCTTCAGATCGGTCGAGCAGACGGTTGTCTATTTGTTTACTGGCCTTCGCCCCTAATTTTTTAAGCTTTTCGGCCCTCCTAATGAGGTTGCCGCTCCCCTCAGCCAGCTTTTTCATCGATTCCTGATAAGCCTTTTGAGTACCTGCCAGATGTTTACCAACATTCATCAAATCTTCGGTAAACGCCTGAAACTTGTCGTATAGCGCTCCGCTTTGTTGCGCTATTTCTATTGCATTTTTATTCTGATATTCTTGCTTCCAGATGCTTGAGATTGTTCTCAGTGTTGCAATGAGTGTGGTAGGACTAACTACCACAATGTTTTTGCTGTAGGCATCATTGAACAACTCCTGGTCGTGTTGAACAGCCAGTGTAAAGGCTGGTTCAATGGGTATGAACAGAAGCACAAAGTCTAAACCGTCAAAGCCATAGAGGTTTTGATAGTTTTTTTCTCCCAGGCCCTTTACATGGGCTCTCACTGAATTGATGTGGGCTTTGAGCTCACCAGCTCTTTCGGTTTCTGAGCTCGCAGTAGTGTAGCGTTCATAGGCCGTAAGGCTAACTTTGGAGTCTATTATAATGTGTTTGTTTTCAGGGAGCCTGACCACCACATCGGGCTGATATCTGCGTCCGTCATTTCCTATTTCAGACACCTGAGTTTCGTACTCCCGGCCCTTTTCCAAACCTGATTTTTCCAGAATTCTTTCCAGAATTACTTCCCCCCAGTTGCCCTGGGTTTTGGTGTCGCCTTTCAGTGCTCTGGTGAGATTTTCTGCTTCTTTGGTTATTTGTTTGTTCAGTTCACTAAGGTGCTGTATTTGCTGAAGAAGGGTAGCGTTGCGTTCGGCCCCTTCTTTATTGGAGTCTTCTACCTTCTTCTGAAAGTCAGAAATGCGTTCTTTTAGTGGGGTCAGAATTTCTGACAGATTCAGCTTGTTTTGTTCAGTAAACTTTCTGCTTTTTTCTTCCAGAATTTCATTGGCCAAATTTTTAAACTGAATAGAGAAACGCTCATTCATTTGCTCCATTTCAAGTTTTTGTTCAGCCAGTCGTTGTTGCAGGTTCTTAAACTCTGCCTGTGAGGTGGCCAACTGCTTGCTCAAGTCAACCCTCTTCTCTCTTTCTTGAGATAGCGTAGGTTTTAACTCTTGCAATTCAGTTATCAGCATTTTATTTCGTTCCTCAGCTAATTGAAGCTGATTCTTTAGTTGGTCAATGTTTTGGTTTGGCTTAGATGCAGTCTGTTTAGTCAGCAACCAGCCTATTATTATTCCTAATACTGTGCCCGTAATTAACCAGAGTATTTCCATGGTTTACCTGTTGTTTTGCAACAAATATAAACCATGCTTTCTCTATGCCATTAACTTGGCAGCAGCAGTGTTTTCGCTCGCAACTTTCACTCCCTGGCTTATTAGAAATTGATTAAGAAGGAGCTCAGTTTCTGCATCTACTTCTAAGTATTTTTCTAATGAGCACCATACTTTCACTCCCAGCTCTACGTGGCTATTCTTCATTTTCTTTACCACTACTTTTGGCGAAGGATTTCTGAGCACAAGCTTATTGTTGCTCAGATAATCGTTGATGAGCTTTTTGATTTTAGCCATGTTTTCTGAATAGCAGACTTTAGTTTCGAGGTCTACATTCACAATATTCTGATGGCTTAAATTGTGTAGATGCTTGGTGAAGAAGAGGGTGTTGGGAACGTGAACGGGTTCGCCATCGATGCTCCTCAGGATAGTGAACCTAATTCCCTTGTGTTCAACGGAACCGAGACGACCATCAATTTCGATAAAATCGCCTTTTCTAAACGGGCTCGTAGCTCTAATGAGCAACCCGCTAAACACTTCGAGCATTGGCTGTAGTGCTTTTCTGATTTTCGATTCTATTTGCCCCATAGTAGTTAGGTTGTTTGGTGGATTTAATTCAATCCACATACCAACTACGTATTTCGCCTATAATACCCTACCAACGGCAAAAAAAAAGATGTGAACAACAGTTGTGTTGTCCCATTATGGGAAGATGGTCTAATTGTTGGAGGAATTTCTTTACTTATGATAGCTTATTTTATCCATTATGATTACCCCTTGAGGCGACTGATCGAAGATGAAGCTTAATGATTGTATAGACTCTGTGTTGAATTGGCTATTCACTTTCTGAAGGTCGCTTAGCGAAATAAAGAAGGTGTTATAAACAGCTTCCGATGTTTTGTTGTCCTGAAGTTCAGGATTTTTGAATACATCTACCGTGAGCTGTCTCTGAAGGTAGCTGTAATCGCTCAACTTAATTCTCACCATTTGTCCGTTGGAGTCCTGGAATTCAATGCTAAAGTCAATGGGTTCCTTGGCTTTGGGTTCTTCTTCTTTGTCATCGGCCTGTTCTTCCGCTTCGGGTTCCTCTGCGTTGTTCGTTTCATTATTATTCTGCTCGTCTTTTGCCGATTCGTCTTCTTTTTCTTTGTCGCGATCTTTCTCGGGGTAGGTGTTTTCTTTAGACTCAGAAAGCTCAAAAGTGAGGTATGAGGCACTCTGAATCGATAGAGGTTTGGCCAGTGCTATTGTGTATCGGGCTGTATCTACAGGGTGAGCCAGGCTATCCCAGCCAATATAGACGGCCCGGGTTCCCCGGTTTCCCCACTTCATGCTTACCAGTTGTTCTCTCCAAACGGTTAGGTTTTGGGTAGTTATTTTACCGCCTTCTGAAGTAGTAGTAAGGTCTAGGTCTTCTTCAAAATTGGCAATGGTTTGCCAGTTGCTGTCTTCATATTGATTGAGGTAAATGGTTTGAGGTAACCATTCCAAGCCACTGCGAAAGTCTTTAAACAGGGAGCGGTATTCATTCTTACCGAGTAATGTGGCTTGCAGAAAAGCACTGATATAGACTTTGCCCACGGTGAGTTGCTCTTCCATGGGCATCAGGGCATCTACATTAAGCAGCGAACCATAAGGGTAACCAGCATCTCTATTGCCCCAAGACGTATTAAACTGCCCATGGTTGGCTCCATATACATAAATGGCCGATTTAAAGAAGTCGGAACTATCGGAAAACTCAACCCGCTCATACTGCCTCAAGCCCGCAAATGACTGAACGTCTCCGTCATTAGCTCCGTGAATAACCAGATAGTTCACATCTTTTAGCGGGGTACTTGTTTCTCCCGGTTTGTATTGGCCATCTACAGGAGCAATGGCCACCACTGCTTTGATGTTAAAACCAAAGTCGAATTTCTGATTGGCATTGTCCGGATAGTAATCCAGGGTGTTGAAAAATCCGGCAATGGCGGCTGCCTCCCCCCCTCGGGAGTGACCCATTACAGCCACATTGTTCATATCTACTTTGCCAAAAAAGGGATTTTCGGGGTCTTCATTCCATTTTCTCCAGTTTCTGAGGTGCTCTAGCAATAACCAGCCCCGAGCATCATTTTCCTCATCCAGTCCATTTCCAAAAATATCGGGCCAGCCACTGTTTATAAAGTTTTCGTCTACACTGGCTAAAATTATTCCCTGGCTAGCCAATAGTTGTCCAAGGTATTCGTAGCCGGGATCGGAGTAGTCGAACATGGAATGATTGCCATGTACAATTAGTGCAATTGGAAAAGGGCCATCGCCTTGAGGATACCATACTCGGCCATTTATGGGCAGGGCTTTGTCATCGTGGCCCCAATACCAGCTTCTTATTTTCCCGGAGAGTTTATTCCAGTCGTCTATTAGTCTTGAACCATCAACCGAGTCAGTCACTATATTTACATTTTCTCCAAATTCCGGGCGGTGTTTGTCTTTGCCGCTGCCATAGGTAAGAAATTCTACCGGGTATGGACCAGCTTCTGCAGGGTTGTTTAGTTCGATATGCTTTGGGCGATAGTCTGATTTTAGTGCGGCATTAATATGTTCAACTTCTGGTTTAAAGCCCGTGTCGGCTACCCATATTATGCCCCAAACCAGCCCGGCCAGTCCGGCCAATAGGCCTAGTGCCGCCACTATGGTTTGGGCTTTTGTGTTGTGCTTCCTCGTTTTTTTGAGCAAAGTGTATAGCCCGGCCCCGGAGAGGCCTGCAAAAAGTATGATGAACAGAGGAAATTGAATGCTGAGGCTACCACCATTGAAAATAAATGTGCCAAGAAAAAAAGCTCCCGGCACATACCAGAAAAATTTCTTTGGAAGAAGCTTTAGCAAGTTTACTACTAAAACAGTGCTTGCACTTACCAAAAAAGCAAGAATAAGCCCCAGAACCACGGGTGCAATGCCAAAGTAGGTATTGCCGTCCAATACAAACACCAAAAGCGATGTAATGAGCCAAATAACAATGGCTGTTGTGGCAATGGCCTTAAATGCACCGTCTTGGGCTATTGGACCCGGTTTTATAGTTTGAAAGAATCGGACGATACGATTCCAGAGGTTTTTAAAAAGTCGTTTCATGGTAGAAGGTGGTTGAGTGTTGTGGGTGTTAGTGCTGGTCCATCAATATTTCATTGCCATCCGGGTCTTTGAGCATAATATAGGCCGGCCCGCTGCTGTTTTCATCGCAGGTGCGGCTAAGGGTAATGCCTCGGCTCTGAAGGGCTTGTTGTACCGCCCGAACATCGGGAGGATTGAAGGTGATCACGTTTTTACTAAACATGTCCTGATAAAGGCCCAGTTGAATGTTTCCGTTTCGAACAATGAGCCATTTATCTTCTATGCTTCCGCAATTAGGGAGTGCTTCAAAGCCGAGTTTTTGATAAAAGGCATAGGAAGCCGCAATGTCTTTGACGGCTAAGGCGAGATGGTTTTTTCCTAAATTCATGGAAATCAGCTAAAAAGTGTTTCCTGAATATAGTCAATGCACGGCTAAATAGTAGCAATACACTTTAACTCAATGGCAATTGGGGTAGGGAGAGAGCTTATTTCTACGGTCGTACGGCACGGTTGATTGTCTTTGAAATACTCCGCGTAAATTTTGTTGTAAATGGGGAAGTCGGCCTTCATATTGGTGAGAAAAACGGTCACATCAACCAATTGATCCCAGCTGCTTCCCGATGCCTCTAGTATAAGTCGAACATTTTTAAACACCGAGTGGCATTGTTCTTCAATATCGTAAGACAGAATTTCTCCATCTTCTGACAACTGAACTCCAGGAATTTTGGAAGATCCGCGTTCTCTGGGTCCTACTCCGGAAAGAAAGAGCAGGTTGCCTACTTTTCGGGCATGAGGGTAAAGCCCTACAGGCTCAGGGGCTTGTTCACTATTAAAATGTTGGCTCATAGCAGGTGTTTAATGAGTGTTATCCGATAATTTTCCAGTTCGTCTTTAGGCTTTACCTGGCTTATTTGAAAGCCATTGTTTATGGCAAAAGTTAGCATGGCTTTGTGGCGATTGAGGGTTTTAAACCTAATGCCCCTGTAGCCATTTTTCAACGCCCAGCTTTCCTGATAGTCGGCCATGCGCCTGGCCAGGCCCTTTTTTCTATGCTGCGGTGCTACACCTCCCAGCCAGCTGTACAGCATGCCATCGTTGTCTCTGTCATAGGCCACTTTACATCCTGCCAACTCGCCATTTACTTTGGCTAGTAGAGTGAGTTGCTGCTTGTTTTTTACCCGCTCAAGGTAATGTTCTGTAGAGAGCAAAGGGTCAAATTCAGGTAATTTGCCCAGCACTTGCAGGGCATCGGGCAAACTACCTTCTATAATCTCAATCATTTACTGATTCATTATGTCTTCAATCTCCTCAGCTTCAATAGGTATGTTTCGCATAAGGTTGAACTGACCATTCTCTGTAATCTGAATGTCATCTTCCAGGCGAATGCCAATTCCTTCTTGCGGAATGTAAATGCCGGGTTCTACAGTAAACACCATACCGGGTTTGAATTCGGTGTAAATACTGGCAACATCGTGTACGTCTAAGCCAATGTGGTGAGAGGTGCCATGCATAAAGTATTTCTTGTAGGCCGGCCAGTTGGGGTCTTCATTCTTTACATCTGTTTGGTCGAGAAGGCCCAGACCAATGAGTTCGCTGGTCATTATTTTGCCAACCTCTTTGTGATATTGGGGAATACTATTGCCGGGAACCAACATTTCTGTGGCTGCTTTTTTTACCCGAAGTACAGCATTATATACCTCCCTTTGTCTTTTGCTGAATTTTCCGTTTACGGGAATGGTTCGGGTAAGATCTGAGGCATAGTTGGCATATTCTGCTCCAATGTCCATAAGCAGCAGGTCACCGTCTTTTAGTTGATCTTTGTTCTCAATGTAGTGCAATACACAGGCATTGGCCCCTCCGGCTATGATGGGCGTATAGGCAAAACCTTTTGATCGGTTTCTTACAAACTCGTGAAGTATTTCTGCTTCAACCTCAAACTCCCAAGCCCCCGGTTTGGTAAAAGCCATTGCCCTTCTAAACCCTTTTTCGGTAATGTCGCAGGCCTTTTGCATTAGCTCTATTTCGCGAGGCTCCTTTACAGTGCGCAGGTCGTAAATTACAGGAGCCAGACGCTCGTATTCATAGGTAGGGTATGTTTTGCGTATCCACTGACTAAAGCGATCGCTTCGGGTTTCTACCTCGGTTGAGTTTCTAATGTGTTCGTTATGGTATAGGTATATATGCTCGGTTTCGGCTAATATCGTTTTAAGAGTTTGCTCAAATTTATCGTTCCACATTATGGTTTTTATGCCAGAAGTGTTTTCGGCTTCCTCCTGGGTGTATTTGTGGCCTTCCCATACGGCAATGTGTTCGTTGGTTTCGCGAAGAAACAGTACCTCTTTCATGCGTTCATCAGGAAAGTCAGGGGCTATAATGAGGGTAGACTCTTCCTGGTCTATTCCTGATAGATAAAGCATATTACTGTTTTGCCTAAAGGGCATGGTGCCATCGGCATTGGTGGGCATAATATCATTTGAGCAGACTATGACTGCCGAATTCGGCTTGAGTCTGGCCTTTAGCTTTTCTCTGTTTTTTATGAAAAGTTCTTTACCGATGTGTTCGTATCTCATAAGCTCATTTTCGTTTGTAGCGAAGTAAGCAGGAAACAGGGAGAAAATAAAGAGAAGTGAGAGGAGTTAAGTCAGAACGAGATAGATTCAGCATTTTGGCCAATGTTTCGGAACCTTAGAAGATTGGTTATTGCAGAAAAGGCTGGTCTGCTTTAAATCTTTGGACGGAGGCCCTTAACCCTATTTAACTGAACTGACCGGTTTTGATCACTCTTAAATCATCAAGCCCCGCGAGCCATCGAATTAAATCGAGTTTTTCTGACTGAATATCTCTAGCATCAATTTAATAAGAGGTTAGGGTTACTCACTTAAGTCGCAAGAAGTGTATTTCTGAACCTTGCCTCCATTTGTGTCTTCACAAATGCTTATTAAAAGAAAGACACGGTGAGGGCACAGCTTGTGGCTAGTATGCTGGATCTAACAAGTAGAATCTAAATGAGTAACCCTATAAGAGATTTTAGCGAAATCAGCCTTTAAGGGGTATTGTATGCAGCACCGGTTAACCTATCGGTTTTAACCTCAAAACCACACTTAAAATGTCCTTCCGGGCAAGCTTTTTTGCCATGCAGTCCGCAGGGTCTGCAGGTGAGAGGCTCTTCGATTTGTATTACGCTTGAATGATCAGAAAGAGGCCCGAAACCAAATTCTGGAATAGTAGAACAGAAGATGGCTGCGGTCGGTGCATTCATGGCGCTGGCCAAATGCATAGGCGCACTGTCGTTCACGTAGTTCATTTCAGCATCTTGCATCAGCGCAGCTGATTCTAAAAGACTCAACTTACCGCAGAGATTCTCAGCATTTGGGTGGCCACTTTTCTGAATAATTTCATCGCAAAGGGCATGATCGGAAGGAGCACCCAGAGCGTAAATTTTTCCTTGGAAATCTGTGGTGGAAAGGAATTCGATCCACTTCTCTTTCGGAAATTGCTTGGTAAACCAAACAGAAGCCGGGGCAAAGCAAATAAAGGGGGCGGCTTTAAGCGAAGCGACCTTCTCAAAGTCTTGATTTGACGGATAAAGTTTTGGTTTGGATGGAGTGCCATCAGTAAACTCAGCAATCAGATCATGGTTCCGCTCAATTTCGTGCTTGCCATTATTGATCTCATGTGGCACTTTCTTGCCGAAAGCCCAGCTGAATGGATTCTTGTCAAAACCAACTTTGATTTTAGCTCCTGAAAAAGCAGTGAGAAAACCTGAGTTGGCAAATCGTTGAATGTTCACTACCAGATCGTAGCGTTCCGCACGAATGACCTTCAACATTTTCAGCAGGTTTCTGTATTTGCCGGCCTTTTTATCCCAAATAAGGGTTTGGTTAAGGAAAGGGTGGTTTTTTATCAATCCCTCATTGCCTTTGCGAACCAAAAAATCGAGCCGAGCCTTAGGGTAGTGCTGGTGAATCTTTTCTAAAACACCAGTGGCCAAAATTACATCGCCAATAAAAGCGGTTTGAATGACGAGTATTTTCTGAAATGGCTTTGTCATAGGCAGTTCAAAGATAGAAAAAGAGTTCATTTCGCCATTCCCGTGAAAACGAGAATCCGTCTGTTTGATATGGGGATTCCCGCCTGCACGGGAATGACGGTAGGGAGGGGGCGGAGTGATTATCTTACATGTAAAGTGTTCTTATTCTGCTCAATAAAGCCTTAACTTTGCAGCCGTTCCAAAAAAAAGCATGGTCGACTACAATCTTATTTCTTTACCCAACGGCATCAGAGTAATCCACAAAGAAGTTCCCAGTACTAAAATTGTGCACTGCGGCTTCATATTGGATATTGGGAGTCGCGATGAAACCGAGGAACAATTGGGTATTGCCCACTTTTGGGAGCACATGGCTTTTAAAGGAACCAAAAAACGCAAAGCTTTCCATATTCTCAATAAACTCGATTCGGTAGGGGGAGAGCTGAATGCCTACACAACCAAAGAGAAAATCTGCTTCTACGCCTCAGCGCTCGATAAGCACATGGAGAGTGCCTTTGAGCTTTTGCAGGATATTACTTTCGATTCGGTTTTTCCTGAAAAGCAAATTGAAAATGAAAGAGGGGTCATTTTAGAAGAGATGGCGCTATATCATGACAACCCTGAAGATGCTCTTCAGGACGAGTTCGATCGTGTAGTTTTTAAAGAACACCCTCTGGGTCAAAACATTCTGGGAACCCCCAAAAGTGTGCGGTCTTTTCACCGAGAAGATTTTCAGGAATTTCTAAAAACAAACCTTAGTACAGAGCGGGTGGTGTTTTCATGTGTGGGCAATGTGCCGTTTAAGAAAGTGAAGAGGCTGGCCGAAAAGTACTTTGGCCAAATTCCCCTTTTACAGGCCTCCCGGCAGCGCAAACCGTTTGAATTTTACCGGCCCGATCGAGAGATTATCAGACGAAACATTACCCAGGCACACTGTGCTATTGGGGCTACAGGCTATGCCCTGGCTGATGAGAAACGACTACCGTTTTTTATGTTGGTGAACATATTGGGCGGGCCGGGAATGAATTCCCGGCTCAACCTGGCATTGAGAGAAAAGTATGGATTTGTCTACAGTGTGGAGGCCGCATATCACCCATTTGCCGATACCGGTTTATTCGGCATATACTTTGGAACCGAAAAAAGCCAGGTAGAACGCAGCCACCGCATTATAGCCAAAGAGCTCAGACAGCTGCGCGAAAAGCCGTTGGGGGTGCTTCAACTGCACAAAGCTAAGGAGCAACTTATTGGACAACTGGCCATGGCCGAAGAAAACAACACCAGCCTTATGTTGATGTTGGGAAAAAGCATTCTTGATATGGAAAAGGTAGATTCTCTGGAAGATGTCTTTCAGCGTATTCGCCAAATCTCCGGTGCTGAGCTCATGGATATTGCCAATGAGATGTTTGACGAAAACCGATTGAGTTATTTAACCCTATTACCCGAAAACTAATGGATTTTATTCCCGAAGACATACAAAGGTATGTAGAAGAGCATACTGATAAGGAAAGTGAACTACTGAGCAGGGTAAATAGAGAAACCCATCAAAAAGTGCTCATGCCACGCATGCTTTCAGGGCATTTGCAAGGCCGGGTACTTTCTATGCTTAGTCATATGATCCAACCGCAAAGAATTCTGGAAATTGGCACTTATACGGGTTATTCGGCCATTTGCATGGCAGAGGGGCTGGTGGCCGGTGGAAAATTGATCACCATAGATAAGAATGAGGAACTGGAGGCTTCTGTAAGAGCTTATTTTTCTGAAGCCGGCCTCACCGATAGTATTGACTTTAGAATTGGCGATGCCATGCAGCTAATCCCTGAAATTGAGGGGCCTTTCGATTTAGTTTTCATCGATGCCGACAAGAAAAATTACCTGAATTACTTTAACTTAGTGTTGCAAAAAGTGCGTATTGGTGGTTTTATCATAGCCGACAACGTTTTGTGGAGTGGCAAAGTGGTAAAAACTGACAAGAAAATTGATACCGATACGCAAGCCATACTCGATTTTAATCGTTCTGTTCACGAAGATGATCGAGTTGAAAACGTTTTGTTCCCCATTAGAGATGGCCTGATGGTGGTAAGAAGAATACAGTGAGAAAGACTTTCACCGCACTACTCATTCTCCTGCTGGCTTCGCTACGTTCATTAGCGCAAGCTCCAATCACTGTCCCCAATGAAATGGAATTTGCCGGGGTCAGGCTCAAAATACAGTCCGATGCCAAGAAGGAAATTGAGCAAACCTTAGACCTGCTTACCCGCAGTCAGTACCATTTTCAGCGCCTTGTAGACAGGTCTCGCCTGTATATGCCTTATGTAGAAGAGGTGCTTCGCCAGGAAGGAATTCCGGAAGATTTTAAATACCTGCCCATTCAAGAGAGTCAGTTTGTATCCGATACGGTATCATCCTCCAATGCCGTGGGTTTCTGGCAGTTCAAAAAAGCATCGGCTCAGGAATTAGGCTTACGGGTAGACAACGTGGTAGACGAACGGAAGCACATTGTGGCAGCAACCGTTGGAGCTACCAAATATTTTAAGCGAAGCAACTTTGTGTTCGATAACTGGGTGCTTTCGCTTCAGTCGTATTTACAGGGACTCACCGGTACCCAGCGCTCTGTTGACGATAAGTTGTACGGAGCAAAGTCGATGGTAATTGATGGCAAAACACACTGGTACATAAAGAAATTCATAGCTCATTACCTGGCCTTTAAAGATTATGTGGGCAACGGTAAGTATCGTAGCGATATGAGTTTACACAGCTATGAAGGCCGAGGGAAAACCTTGCGGCAGGTGAGCCAGGCAACAGGTACCGATTTCAATGAGTTGAGGGCTTATAATAAATGGCTCAACCAATCTCAGATTCCGGACGATAAGTCTTATCTGGTATTCTATCCCAATGCTAAAAAAGGCGGACCGGTAGTGGTAAGACGCGATGAACCGCAGAAAACTAATGAAGCAGACAAGTCGCGTTCTGCCTCTTCGAATAACCGTTCGGAAAGTACCACAAAGGCCGAAACCAGACGCATGCGCTTCAGGCCAATTGCTGGTAACGTAGGGGCTTTTCCGCAGATTACGGGAAACACCGCCAAGGCCTATGAGCCCGGAAATATTGAGCTGAACGGAATACCTGCAGTTCGAGCTAAAAGCAATGACAATCTGCAAAGCCTTTCTGCTCGCACGGGGGTAAAAACGGAAAGGCTGATGAAGTTCAATGACATTGGTGACAGAGGCAATGTGAGAGCCGACAGGTACTACTACCTAAAGAAAAAGCGCAACAAGGGTAAGGTTCATTACCATATTGTACAGCCCGGAGAAACCCTGTGGGGCATATCGCAAGACTATGGCATAAAGCTGAAAAAGCTAATGCAAAAGAACAGGATGAAAGAGGCGGAGCAATTGAAAGTGGGGCGTGTGCTGTGGCTCCGATTTATCAGGCCTAAAGATATTCCCGTAGAGTACAGTCGGGTTTCGTTACCTGAGAGTACCCCCGAGCCGGAGCCTGAAAAACCTGTTCAGCCTGAAAGGACCATCCAGGAAAACGTGAGGCCAAAAACCGTTGAATTGCCTTTGCGCGATGATAATGAGGTGTTTATTGAACCTACACCCATCAGGCCGCTCACAAATACGGCCCGGGACACGGTGGTTGTTCACCGGGTTAGGTACCAGGAAACCTTCTTTGCTATAGCCAAGGAATATGCAGTAGAAATTGATGAAATTCTGGAATGGAATAATCTGAAACTAAGCGATGGCCTGCAAATTGGGCAAGAGTTAAAGTTGCTTGTTCCCAGAGAAAGGTATGCTCCCAAAGTAAAAGAGCCTCAAATCATTACTCATCAAGTGGCCAAAGGAGAAACTATGTGGTCGATATCCAAAAAATATGAAGTTGAAATAGAAGATATAAAACGGTGGAATAACAAGGCAGACCATACGTTGTCTCTTGGAGAAAAACTGATCATCAGAAAGCCCAATTAACGCACAATACCATTTTGGACAAAAAGCTTCCTTGAATTTTTAGGGGTTGGATTACTCCCGTACATTTGCAGCAGAATCATAGGAATGACTCAAAAGACTATTCTATTCTTATTCCTCTTTTCAATTCAACAGGTTTGGGCACAGAACGCTTCCTCCGAGGCAGCGGCCGACTCGGTGGTGTATTGGAAAAACGGAGGCTCTTTCGCATTGAACATTCAACAAGTGGGATTGACCAACTGGGCAGCCGGTGGTGAGTCTTCTTTGGCCATTGGAGGTACCTTGGAGGGTTTTGCCAACTACGAACGCGAAGAGGTGGTATGGGAAAACAGAGCCAAGTTTGGTTACGGAGTAATTCGGAAAGGAGATAATACCAATCGCTTTGAAAAGACAGACGATGCTATTATTCTCTCCAGCAAGTACAGTCAGAAGTTTAGCCAAATGATTCTGATGTCTGCCGCCATTAATTTTAGAACCCAGATGGACGAAGGGGTTAAGCTGGAAAATGTGGCAGGCCAATCGGAGAAACGCAGAGTACTCATATCGGACTTCATGGCTCCTGGATATTTGCAGGCTTCTCTTGGTTTGACCTACAGACCGCAAGCAGGCTTATCGGCTACACTGGCCCCCTTTACCGGCCGATTTACCTTTGTGCTCAACGACTCGTTATCAAGGGCCGGGTCGTTTGGAGTTATTGCCGGAGAAAAAATACGTTCGGAGGCCGGAATATCTCTCATTGGTACTTTTGAGAGAACTTTAATGAAGAATGTAGAGCTCAAAACCAATTACAACTTCTTCTCCAACTATGAAAAATTCCCCAACACGGTGGTGAATATAGAAGCTGGTTTAAACCTGAAAGTCAACGATTTTATACAGTCAAAAGTAAATACACAGCTCATCTATGATGATGATGTAAAGGTCACACGGTCCGATGGTACCCGGGGGCGCGATGTGCAGTTGAAAAACGTGATAACGGTTGGCTTTACCTTAAAGTTTTAGCCGGAATCCCGGGGGGCGCTGCTTAAAATTCAGGGTCTAACCCCAGTTTATCCTGAAGATCGCGCAAGGCAGGGTATTTTCGTTTGAGGTGTTCAAACTTTTCTCTATCGGTATAAAGCATTTTCTCCCGCTCCATTTCTCTTACCTCAGACCGAACAGTAATAAGGTCGTTTTCCAGCCTGTCTCTTAAAAATTGCAAAAGGTCTCCTCTGAATTTCTCAAAGGTTGGTTCAAGGGCTTCATTGGCTATGGTTACGGTAATTTGCTCTCCATTTAGAGTATAAGGCTCCTTAAGAATGAGTACTTCCTGAGTGAGCCCCATTTTCTGTCGTTGCTCTACAAAAGCCATCCATTCCCTTTGCAGAGTTGCCGCATCAAAGCTTTTCTGGCGAGTAGGTCCTGTAGGCTCCTTTTCCTTTTCCTGTATATCTTCTTTCGGCTTGCTAATCACCTTCTTGAGTGCACTCAGGTCCGTTGGAATATCCATGGTTTTGATGCTGAGAGGCTTTCTAAGCTTGGGGCGACTAGTAGCAGGCTCAGGTTTGGCGGCTTGAGCAACCTCCGCTTTAGAGGTAGAAGGGGCCTTTTCGGCAACTGTTATCGCTTCGCTGGTGGGTGCCTGAGTGGCATTGGTCTCCGGCACTAATGGTGAAGAGGAACGATCGGGCGTTTCGTCTTGAGGTTCGGTAGCCTCAGGCTGCGTTAGGCTTTTTTTTTTGATGAATCGTCTGCAACACTCACATCGGCCAACTGAATGGCTCTTTTTAGGTGAGCCATTTTCAAGAGAGCAAGCTCCACGTGTAAACGCTGGTTTTTACTGGCTTTGTAATGAATGTCGCATTGGTTGGCCACGTTCAGCGCGGTGAGTAAAAACGACATGGGCACTTCGTTGGCCTGGGCCTGATATTTAGCCTTTACGGTATCCGAAACCTCCAATAATTGAATGGTGGCATTGTCTTTACACACCATAAGGTCTCTGAAATGACCACTTAGTCCCACAATGAAATTATGACCGTCAAAACCTTTTTTCAAAATTTCATCAAACAGCAAGAGAGTAGCCGGGGTGTCTTCGTTAAACAACGCTTCCGTCATTCTAAAGTAGTAGTCGTAGTCCAGAATGTGAAGGTTGTCTATTGTGGCCTGATAGGTAACCTTTTTGCCATGAGAGAAGGTAACAATCAGATCGAAGAGGGAGAGGGCGTCACGCATGGCTCCATCTGCCTTTTGAGCAATCAGGTTCAGCGCTTCATCTTCTGCCTCAATGCCTTCTTTCTCAGCAATCATTTTCAGCTGACCTGAGATATCACTTACCTCAATTCTGTTGAAGTCGAAAATCTGACAACGGGAAAGAATAGTAGGAATTACCTTATGTTTCTCTGTTGTCGCCAGAATAAAAATGGCGTAAGAAGGCGGTTCTTCCAGGGTCTTCAAAAATGCATTGAAGGCCTGGTTCGAAAGCATGTGAACCTCATCTATGATATAGACCTTGAATTTACCCTGCTGCGGAGGATAACGCACCTGATCGATCAGGTTTCGGATATCGTCTACCGAGTTGTTGGAGGCCGCATCGAGTTCATAGATATTAAAGGAATCGTTGCCTAATAGGGGATTATCTATAGACTGTTCGTTGATGAGTCTGGCTACAATTCTGGCGCAGGTGGTTTTTCCAACCCCTCTGGGGCCACAAAAGAGCAGTGCTTGAGCCAGTTGCTCATTGTCAATTGCGTTTTTTAGGGTAGTAGTGATGTGCTCCTGACCCACAACTTCCTCAAAACCAACCGGTCTGTACTTCCTTGCCGAGACAACGAATTTTTCCATTGCCGCAAGATATAAATTTGAGTTACATGTTCAGAGTTCAAAGTTTAAAGTTTGAGGAAAAAGTAACAAGGAATTGCCAAGAGCCCGGAGTTTACAAAGGCGGGTTCTTTGTTTTCCATCCCGACCGAAGCAGAGGGATCTGCCCAATAAGAAGGCTTGGCCGATCTTTCGGCTGCGCTCAAGATGGGAAACTTAAAAGACCGCCTATGTCGAAGCTTCGGAGGGGAAATGTGAACCGGTGGATGGCTCATACGCACAAACATGCCTTACATCCTCTAACGAACCATAAGGTTTCAAGCCCTCTGCCCGGGGTTCTCAAAACCCTAAATCGGACAATAAAAAAGACCACAAGTGTGGCCTCTTTTTATGGTGGAGCCGGAGGGATTCGAACCCTCGTCCAGATAAGGAACACTAAGTGCCTTCTACATGCTTATTTGCTGATTAGTTTTCGAGTTTGTTAAGGACAGCAACCACCCTAATCCAAACCTTATCCGCGATTAATTTCACGCAAGTGTCGCGACATCCACTTACGCTAGTTCTGCATGATGATGTCTCATATTCCCACCCGGCAGAACGAGGGGTGAGAGAGACACATTGCTATCTAAATCTGATTAGGCAGCAAGGGCGTATTGTCTTTCGCCAATTAAAATGAGGAAAGTTTTATTTAAGGGAAATACTAACAACTCCCTGCATGCTTACACTTGCATTACACCTACTGTCAATTCCAGTCGGCCCCATAAGTTTCAATTTTGCCGTTTGCAAAAGGATTACAAATGTAAGGGCTTTTTTGTTCCGTACTAATGGCTGATTGGCTTTATGATACTAAATAAGATTCCGGATATTTTTCTTCCCTTTTTTGAAGTTGGAAGGAAAATCCCAGAATGACGTTTAATCCTTAACCCTGATTCTCTTCCACTCCGTCATGGCCACTCTCACATCTCCGTAAGTGTATTCATCGCCTAGCTGGCTTTTGATTTCGGTGAGGCTGGTGGTTTCTGGTGTGATGAGGTTGAGGATATTTTTGAGCTTTTCTTCCTCAATCAGATCGGTGGCTTTTACTTCTCCTGTTTCTATGTATTTGCAAAGATGACCTTCTATGGTGGAGTTCACCAGCCCTCTTTCCTTGGCGATTTCTTCCACAGTTTTACCCTCTTTATATAAGGCAAAGCTGATTTCAGCGGTGGGTGTTTTGTCTTTCTTCTTTTCCGTTTTGGGTATGATCAGTTCCTTCAGCACATCCTGAACATCTTGCTTAGTGAGAGTTTTGCCTTCTGCCAAAAACTGAATGTACAGACTGGCCCTTAACAAGGCCATTTGCTTGTTGAAGAGCAATTCGGAGAGTTCCTTCAATTCCTTTCTGTAGGTTTTGAGCCTGGTCTTGTCCTTCAGGTTTTTGTCGTGCTCCTTGATGGCATCATAGGCCGTCATTAGAATAGGAGTGAAATAGTCCTTGGCCTTTTTAACCCGTTCGGAAAGCTGTTGAATGTCTTGATCCTGATGGATGATCGAGTAGGCTTGACTCTGAAAACTCTTGCCTACTTTTTCGAGCGGGAAGATGGGGTTTGTCAACTGATTGGTCCACTCCAGAAATTGCTGCTTGAGCGAACGGTTTTCCTGCTTATCGAAGCTGGAAATATGGCTTCGGAAACTCCTGACCACCTCCTGAAAATCGAAATGATGGGAAATGAGCTGGAATAGGTACTGATTTCGGTCTTGAGAAAGCCTGCCTGAAAGCTCATCGAGAGAAGGCTTGGCAGCCGAGAACTCCCGCATGGAACTGGAAATATCGAAACCATCGGTCGGGATTCTGGATGAAAGTACCAGTCCATCCAAAGAAGTCAACCTGGAGAGTGCCACATAGACCTGACCTTGGGTAAAAGCTCCTGATAGGTCCAAAATGGCTTTTTCGAAGGTAAGTCCCTGACTTTTGTGCACAGTGACAGCCCATGCCAGTTTAAGTGGAAAGTGAGTGAAACTTCCCAAAACCTTCTCATCAATCTCATTGGTGTCCTTGTTCAGGGAATATCGCTTATTCTCCCAAGTATATTGAGGAACATCCACTTCCTCTCCATTGCTGAATTTCACTTTTATAGTTCCAGAAGACAAGTGAGAAACATGACCGATTCTTCCATTAAAAAACTGGCCTTCACCACTGGGATCATTCTTAATGAACATGACCTGAGCCCCTTCTTTCAGTACTAACTCTTCCGGGATGGGGTAAGAATTTTCTGGAAAGTCATTGACAATTTCTGCCTGAAAGGAATAGCTTTTGGAGTCCAAGGCCCGAAGTCGTTCGGAGTTAATATTATCAGCCTTTCGGTTGTGCGTTGTGAGGTGAATGTAACCATCAGCTTCCGCTTCAGTCATCTCAGGTTTGTAATACTGATTCAGGAATTCAATGTCTTCCCTGGTTTGTTTGTTCTCCCTAAACCGGTTGAGAATGGCAATGAACTGATCATCGCTTTGGCGATATATTTTCTCCAGTTCGACATGAATTAGAGATGCTGCAGAAAGAGCCCTGGCTTCAAAAAAATAGCTGGAGTTGTAATAGCTCTTCAGGATGTTCCACTCATCGTCTTTTACCACAGGAGGCAGTTGAAGCAGGTCGCCAATGAAAAGGATTTGGGCTCCGCCAAAGGGCACGTCCTTTCGTTTTCTCAGGTAGCGCAACATGTGGTCGATGCAGTCCAACAAATCGGCACGGAGCATACTTACTTCATCAATGATGAGCAGTTCCATCTCCTGAATGAGCTGTCTTTTGGAGCTATTGAAGCGAAGATTAGAAAACAGATTGTACAGCGTGGTGAATTGCGTGTTCACATCAGGCGGTACCACTCTTTCGGGAATAAATGCACCGAACGGAAGTTGCAAAAGAGAATGCAGGGTAACTCCTTGTGCATTGATGGCGGCAATTCCCGTGGGAGCCGCCACAATGGTTTTCTTGTGTGTATGCTGAACGATATGCTTGAGAAAAGTGGTTTTTCCTGTTCCCGCCTTGCCCGTTAGGAACACGTGCCTATCGGTGGTATTGATGAAATCGGCTGTGAGTTTGGCTATATCGTTCAGTTGGTAATTCATGAGATGGGTTGTGGTGTTGGTTAAAAGAATGAATTTTTGCTCAAAGCTTCAAACCAATTCCGCTATTCTATGCTTTACTTTACACAATGTCTTGCAGCAGCGGCAAATATCAGTATATGTCTCAAGATTTGGCAGAAACAGCCCTGATTGATCAGCATATTTACAAAGGATTTCTTCCACATGAAGGGCCGCAGAACGTTTACGAATGTCAGGTCTGCGGTTACTGGCACCTTACCTCAAAAGCCACTGAACAGAATCCCAGGCTTGCCGAGATGATAGCGTCCGGAGAAATGAAGCGCAAGCAGGAGGCCAGCAAATGGGAGCGGGGTTTTTGAGAGGTGGTGTTTTCACAGAATAATTAGTTAACTTTTTCAGGTTTATAGGCATGAGAACACAAACATCGGTTTTTATTAAAAACATGGTCTGCAGGCGCTGCATTCTTGCAGTAGAGGCTGTTTTTGAGTCAATGTCTATAACGCCCATGTCAGTATCGTTGGGAGAAGTGAAGTTGCCTGCACCGATATCTGAAGCCGAGCTTTTGGAGCTTAACGATGAGCTGAAAAAGAAGGGGTTTGAGTTAATAGGTGATGAGAAGAGTGTACTTCTCGAAAAAGCCAAAACCCTTATCATTGAAGTAATTCATCACAAAGATGAGTTCGACCTCAAAACCAATTGGTCCGATTTTCTCTCAGAGAAGCTTGGCGTTGACTACGCGTACCTGAGCCACCTTTTCTCTACTGTTGTGGGTATTACGCTAGAGCAATATATAATCCGCCAGAAAGTGGAGAAGGTAAAGGAGCACTTGTTTTACGATGAGTTATCGGTGAAGGAAATAGCCTATAAACTTGGCTATAGCAGTGTTGCACACTTGTCGAGTCAATTCAAAAAAGTGACCGGGCTTACCCCAACGGCTTTTAAGGCTACTCACGATATTCAAAAAAGGAACCCTTTAGATCAGATCTAAATCTTGTAACACTTCCTGATTATAATGTAACAGGTGAATGTGCCGAGAAAGGGATATTTGCCTAAAAGTTATTTTTCAACATCATGGATCAGGAATGCATATACATAAAAGGCATGGTGTGCAACAGGTGCATTACCACCATTCGCGACTTGCTGGAGACCTGGGGTTTTCGGGTGAATAAGGTGAGCCTTGGTCAGGTTGAGCTGGAAAAACCACTGCCTGCCGAAGGCCTGGTGACCATAAAGGAGCTTCTAAAACCTCTTGGTTTTGAGCTTTTGGAAGACCGAACTACGAGCCTCCTCAGGCAGCTCAAGGAAGCTATTAAAAGCCTGATAGAGCAAAATTCAGGGGCTTTGTCTTCCATAAAACTTTCGGAGTTCTTGTCATTGAGGTTTCATAAAAACTATGATTCGCTGGCTGAAGTATTTAGTCGCTACGAAGGAATTACTTTAGAGAGGTACTACATCGTTAGTCGGGTAGATAAAGTTAGGGAACTACTGGTTTATTCAGAGGAGACCTTAGAAGAGATTGCTTTCCAGACAGGGTTCAGCAGTCCCCAGCATCTTTCTAACCAATTCAAGAGTGTAACCGGTATCAGTCCTTCTCAATTTAGGTTGAACAGAAGGCGCATACCGGAAAACCTATAATGTTAGCCTGTAATCTTGTAAAGAAGAGGAGGGCACCACTTCCTAATTTTGAAACAAAAACTCAAAATGGAACAATCAATTAAGCAGAACACAGAGGCAAGGTTATCTGTAAATGCAAACATTGTAAAACAGACTTTTCCCGTAACCGGTATGACCTGTGCCGCCTGTGCGGTGAGTGTGGAGTCTATGCTGGCAAACACACCGGGAGTTATGAAGGCTGGGGTAAACTTTGCTACCCAAACTGCCTGGGCCGAATTCAACCCTGAGCAGGCAACTGTAGAAAATTTAAGGAGTTCTGTCCAGGAAATTGGCTACGACCTTATTGTAGATACAGAAGATGCTTCTCAGGCACAGGCCGATGAGCAAATGAGGCATTACAAAAAAATAAAGAGTCGGTTCATCTGGTCTGCACTGCTAACGGCTCCTGTTTTTGTTATCGGAATGTTTTTCATGGAATGGGAGCCGGGTAAATGGATTTCTATGCCTTTATCAGCCATTGTGCTGTTTTATATTGGCCGAAGTTTCTTTAGCACGGCATGGAAACAGGCCAAGCACGGCATGGCCAATATGGATACGCTTGTGGCTCTTAGCACATCAATAGCCTTTATATTTAGTGTATTCAATACTTTTTTTCCCGATTTCTGGCATCAACGGGGCATACACGCCCATGTATACTATGAAGCAGCAGTGGTCATCATCACCTTTATTTCTTTAGGCAAACTGCTGGAAGAAAAGGCCAAATCAAATACATCTTCAGCCATAAAGAAACTAATGGGGCTACAGCCTAAAACCGTCAAAGCCATTGTTGAAGGAGAGGAGGTAGAAATACCCATATCGGCTGTTAAAGAGGGATTTATATTGATGGTTAAACCCGGTGAGAAAATTCCGGTAGATGGTGTGGTCTCTTCCGGTCAATCCTACGTGGATGAGAGCATGATTACAGGGGAATCTGTTCCTGTGAGCAAATCGGTTGATGCTGAAGTGTTTGCCGGCACCGTAAACCAGAAAGGTAGCTTTCAGATGGTGGCCAAAAAGGTGGGCGGAGACACCGTGCTGGCAGGAATCATCAGAATGGTTCAGGAAGCCCAGGGGAGCAAAGCGCCCGTTCAAAAGCTGGTGGATAAAATTGCTGGCATTTTTGTGCCTATTGTGATTGCCATTTCGATAATCACTTTTGTGGTGTGGATGGTTTTAGGAGGCGACAATGCCTTTACCTATGCTTTGCTGTCGTCTGTGTCGGTGTTGGTTATTGCCTGCCCTTGTGCCCTTGGGCTAGCAACTCCAACGGCCATAATGGTTGGTGTGGGCAAAGGCGCTGAAAACAATATTTTAATTAAGGATGCTGAAAGCCTTGAACTGGGGCACAAAGTAAATGCCGTGATCTTAGATAAGACAGGCACCATTACGGAAGGCAGACCCGAGGTTAATGGCTTAAAATGGCAACAGGAAAACTTCGCGCTGGCATATCAGGAGATTCTGTTGAGTTTGGAAATGCAAAGCGAGCACCCTTTGGCCGAAGCCGTAGTGGGCAAGTTGAAAGGACAAGGAGTTAAGAGTACTTCCATCGATTATTTTGAAAGTCTTACCGGCCGTGGAGTAAAAGGTGTTCATGAAGGCAAGAGCTACTTTATAGGCAATAAGAGACTCTTAGAGGAAAATAGAATTGAATTGGCTCCGGAGCTTTCCCGTCAGGCCGAAGAATGGCAGAAGACCGCCAACACGGTAGTGTATTTTGCCAATACGGATAGAGTATTGGCAATCATTTCTATAGCCGATAAAATTAAAGCCACCTCCAAAGAGGCTATTTCTACGCTTCAAAAAATGGGCATTGAGGTGTATATGCTCACAGGAGACAACCTGCAAACGGCAACCGCAGTGGCTAAAGAAGTGGGGCTGTCGCAGTTCAAAGCAGAAGTGCTGCCATCCGACAAAGCCGCATTTACCCAAAAACTGCAAGAGGAAGGTAAAATTGTGGCGATGGTGGGCGATGGCATTAATGACTCTCACGCACTGGCTCAGGCCGATGTGAGCATAGCCATGGGAAAAGGATCTGACATAGCGATGGACGTTGCAAAGATGACATTAATAACTTCCGACCTCAACTCTATACCTAAGGCCATAAGGTTATCGCGAAGTACTGTTTCAGGAATCCGTCAAAACCTCTTTTGGGCATTTATATATAACCTGATTGGTATTCCTTTGGCAGCCGGGGTGCTTTTTCCGGTCAACGGATTTTTACTGGACCCTATGATTGCCGGAGCCGCAATGGCCTTTAGTTCTGTCTCGGTTGTAGCCAACAGCCTGCGTCTTAAGCGTGCCAAAATATAGCCGGAGTTAATTTTCATGAACAAGCAAATTAAAGTGCGGAGGGTGATCAGAGAGACACCCGATGCCATAACTGTGGTGCTTGAGCCAGACCCCTGGATAGACCACTATAAACCCGGGCAGTTCATTAATGTGTCTGCTCAGGTACTTGGCGAAGTAATAAGCAGGTCTTATTCCTTCTCCTCAACTCCGGGAGTCGATGACTTTCCGGCCATTACCATAAAGAGAGTGGCTAATGGTCGCCTTTCTACCCAATTGGTAGAAAACCTCAAGCCTGAAATGCTTCTGGAGACGAGTCAACCTATGGGGCGCTTTGCTTTAAAAGAAGATGAGGAGCACTCTGGTGACTTGCTTTTTATTGCCGGGGGAAGCGGTATTACCCCTCTTTTCTCCATGATTAAGTCGGTCTTGAAAACTAAACCAGAGAAGTCAATCAAGCTGATTTATGCCAATAAGAACGAGCAGTCAATCATATTTCTGGATCAGCTTCAACGGCTGGCCAAAGAGTCATCCGGTCAGTTTGAGGTTATTCATTTACTCGAAACACTTGCTTCAGAAAACCTTTTGGGAGCAAAGAAAGGGCAAGTTAATGCAGAGGTTTTAGTAGAGGCGCTAGGTGATGTCTCATCTTTTTCGGCAGTATACCTATGCGGTCCGCAGGGAATGATGGAGAGTGCTTGTTTAAGCCTGAACGACTTGGGAGTTGATCCGTCCTGGATTTATCAAGAGTCTTTTAGTGCTTTTAACACCACCACGGCACCTATCAATGAGGGAGTCGCCAGGGTTACCATAATCAAAGAAAACGGCAGTGAGCAAATCACTATACCCAAAAATCAATTGGTGCTCAATGCGATACTCAATGCGGGAATTGAGCTTCCATACTCATGCAAGGAGGCCATGTGCGGAACCTGCAGGGTCAAATTGGTTTCTGGCAAGCTAGTGATGAACGAGAACTATGCCTTAACCGATGAAATGTTAAACAGTGGGTTTGTGCTTACATGCTCAGGTCTTGCCGTGACAGACGAACTCACCATTTCCTATCTCTAATTCTGAAATACTAGTCGGCAATCATGTAAGCTGCTGGCGCTCACTTTAAAATAATTTTACACAAAAGTTAAAAACTCAAATAATGGAAACTCTAAAATTCAATTCAACAATCAAATGTACAGGATGCTTGGCCAAAGTAACCCCATTTTTAGATGAGGTAGCCGGAGCAGACAATTGGGAGGTTGATTTAAAAACCCCCAATAAAGTACTAACAGTTAAGGCCAATGGTTTAACTGCAGATCAAATTACCAAGGCTGTTAAAGATGCTGGTTATGCTGCAGAGCAATTAAAAACTAATGCATGAAAACCTTGGCAATAATGCTATTGGCTGCCCTGAGTTGGGGCAGCCTTTTAGCACAAACCACAAGTGAGGTCTTTGGGCAGTATGTGGGCTTAAAGAACTCTTTGGTAGATGGTGATGCAAAAAAATCGTCTGTCTCAGCTTCCGCGCTTTTGAGGTCTTTTGAGACAATGACCGTAGTGGACGACCAAAAAAACAGGGTTTCCACCATCATGGTGTCGTTGGGTAAGATTAAGGAAGAAAAAAAACTGGAAGCACAAAGAGCAGAGTTTGCAAAGCTCTCTGAAAGCTTTTGGCAGTATCTGCAGGGAGACCAGTTCTTTAAGGAAGCTCATTACTACATCTATTGTCCTATGAAGAAGTGGTACTGGGTCAGTGAGTCTAGCACGATAAGAAATCCATTTTACGGCAAACAAATGCTGTCTTGCGGAAAAGTGGAATTAACCGGAAATAATTGAAAAGAAGATGAAACGATTCTTTCTCATTATTCTAGGCATTATAACGGCCTATTGTGCGCTGGCCCAAAGAGTGGTAAAGTATGACCTTGTGGTAAGCGATACACTGGTTAATTATACAGGCAAGGCGCGCAAGGCCATTGCAATAAACGGTCAGCTGCCGGCACCAACACTGTATTTTACGGAAGGAGATACGGCTGAAATCCATGTTTACAACAAAATGCACCACGAAACATCAATTCATTGGCATGGGCTTATTCTTCCCAACGAACAAGATGGAGTGCCCTATCTTACCACCACGCCCATCAAACCAATGGGTAAGCACGTCTTCCGTTTTCCAATCGTACAATCAGGTACCTATTGGTATCATTCCCATACTATGCTCCAGGAGCAGGTAGGAATGTACGGGGCATTTATCATTCATAAAAGAGGTGAAGCTGTAGCCTCGGAATACACCATGTTGCTATCTGACTGGACGGATGAAAATCCCATTCAGGTGGAGCGATCATTGCATCAGGCAACTGATTGGTATGGAATAAAAAAAGGGGCAGTTCAAAGCTATTCAGAGGCCATTGCAGCTGGCAAAGCCGGCACTAAGCTGATGAATGAAACCAAGAGAATGCTGGCAATGGATGTGAGCGATGTCTACTACGACAAGCTTTTGGTAAACGGAAGGCCATGGGACGAAGCGGAGTTTAACCCGGGAGATACCGTCAGGCTTAGGATAATCAATGGCAGTTCATCGACATATTTTTGGATAGATTATTCGGGAGGCCAATTGATTGTGGTTGCCAGCGATGGAGCAGATGTTGAACCGGTTCTGGCAGACAGGCTGATAGTGGCGGTTTCAGAAACCTATGATGTGAAAGTAGTTGTTCCTGCCGAGGGGAAGTTTGAAGTAAAAGCCACTTCTGAAGATCGAACAAATAGCACTTCACTTTGGCTGGGCAAGGGCGAAAGAATAAAAGGAGACGAGTTGCCAAGGCTTCGCTACTTTGAGGGGATGTCTATGATGAATTCCATGATGACTATGGGGGGTAAAATGAACGATATGGGAATGGACATGAGCCTTCAGCAAATGGACATGAATAGCGTCATGTATCCGGAGGTAATGGATGCCACCGAACCATTGGTAACCCTGAATTACGCCATGTTAAAGTCGCCAGTGGAAACAACGCTTCCAAAAGGAACCACCAGAGAGCTAAGGTTTGAGCTTACGGGCAATATGAACAGGTATGTATGGACTATCGATAATAAGACAGTTTCGGAAGCTGATAAAATCTTGATTCGAAAGGGGGAGAACCTAAGAATTGTGATTTACAATAACTCCATGATGAGACACCCCATGCACCTTCACGGACACTTTTTCAGGCTACTGAACGGCCAGGGTGAATACTCTCCTCTCAAAACGGTTTTAGACGTGATGCCAATGGAAACCGATACCATTGAGTTTCATGCCTCAGAAGAATATGGTGACTGGTATTTTCATTGTCATATCCTCTATCATATGATGTCCGGTATGGGCAGAATCTTTACCTATGATACTCCAAATCCCAACCCTCAATTTACCAACCCACGCAAAGCCTTAAGGAAAGTGTATAAAGACGATCGCAGGTTTTATCTGGGTGGAGAAATTGGCTTGGAAACCAACGGTAGCGATGGTGAAGTGTCCTTTTCAAATACACGCTGGAGTTTCTCTGGCGAGTGGAGGCTTGGGATCAACAATGAAAAAGGCTACGAGTCAGAAGTGCATTTTGGCCGATATGTAGGCAGTGCTCAGTTTGTAATGCCATACATAGGGTGGGACGGAAGGAGTAGAGATGTTCATGAAACTGACCGAAACTTATTTGGTCAGGAGAATACAAAGAATGAGAGAAGTGTGCTTTGTGTAGGAGTTCTATATACCCTTCCCTGGTTCATAGAGTCAGACGTAAGGATAGACCATACAGGGAAGTTAAGAGTACAGTTTTTAAGAGATGATTTGCCCCTAACCCCCAGAGTAAGGTTGTGGGGTATGTGGAATACCGATTTGGAGTATGCTGTTGGAGCCTCTTACATACTGTCAAAATACTTGTCTCTTTCAACCCACTATGATAGCGACATGAAGTTTGGAGCCGGTATAAAGATCAACTACTAGTTTAGCATCAGGCAGAGCGCAACTCTGCCTGATGAATATAAACCTCACTTTCTCAGACCAGAAGAAGGGTAGAATATACAGGGAAGAGCCATAACGATTTTTGAGTGTATTCTTTAGATTATCCTTACTTTCGTGATTGTTTTTTAGGTTAAACTCAGATAATGAAAATACTTATAGCACTACTAATGACAACACTGGCCATCTCGGTCAATGCTCAGCAGAGCACCTCTACGGCAGCCGCCAATGTACATGTAGTCGATTCAGTATTTACTATAGAAGGTCTTGAGAGAGAACGGCAGGTGCGCATTTACCTTCCACCCGATTATGAAACTACCAACGACCGCTATCCAGTGCTTTACATGCACGATGGTCAGAATCTTTTCGATGACACCACCTCATTTGTAGGAGAGTGGGGAGTAGACGAAATTTTAAATGAGCTCTATACCGAAAAAAGGATGCGCTTTATTGTGGTGGGTATAGACAATGGTCAGGCCAACAGAATTCATGAATTAACCGCCTGGGATCACCCCAAATATGGCAAGGCCGAAGGGAAACCTTACATGGATTTTATAGTGCATACTGTGAAGCCCTACATAGACCAGACCTATCGAACCATAAACAATCCGCAAAACACGGCCATTATTGGCAGCTCACTTGGAGGGCTCATTTCTCACTATGCCATTTTTGAGTACCCTCAGGTGTTTGGTAAAGCCGGTATCTTGTCGCCAAGTTATTGGTGGGGCGAAGGCCCCTTTATTCAGGTGGAGTCTGGTGAACTGTGGGGCGGAGCCAGGCTGTATTTGCTCATGGGAGGTAAAGAAGGATCTCAAATGGTCGATAGCTTTCAGCGAATGCTGAGGCTTCTTGATGAAAAAGGCTATTCGCGCCAGCTTAAGAGTAAACTGGTGCCTGAAGGGGAGCACAACGAGCAGTTCTGGAGAAGAGAGTTCAAAGAGGTTGTTCTTTGGCTTTTTGGTGGCCCTTTGTAAAGGCTATTGGCCTATCTTTGCCGCCACTTAGACTATAAAAGCATTACGAACTAAATGCCCGGCAAAGCCGTTCACTTATTTCAATTTTTAATCATCAATGACACTCATACGGATAGTATCTCTGTTTCCCGCCCGTTGGATTTACTTTTGGTTTAGACTAGCCGCTCATTTCGCCTATTATATTTCCAGGTATCGAGGCGAGGTTATCCGCACCAACATCAGCAACTCTTTTCCGGAATACAGCAGAGAGCAGGTAGAAGCTACGGCCAAAGCCTTTTACTATCAGTTTATGGAGGTGTTTGCAGAATCAATCATTGCCTACCGCTTTTCAAAGGCCGACTGGGAAAAGCACTTTCACATTACAAACCCTCATGAGTTAAAAAGTTTGCTCGATGCCGGCCAGCCAATTATTCTTCTTTCCGGCCATACCTGCAACTGGGAGTGGCCTGCACATGCCATTGTCAGTCAGCTGAACGTACCCATGGAGTTTCTCTACAAACCCATTCAGAACGAGCGCTATGAGCGTATTATGTTTCAGTTGCGAACACGCCACGGAGGCCAACCCATTCCTAAAGACTCAGCTATCAGAGAGATTCTGAAACGAAAAAATGAAGCCCGTGTCATTGGTATTATTGGTGATCAGATACCCAGTAAAAGCACTGAAAAAAAATGGGTCAATTTCCTCAACCAGGAATCGGCCTTTTATGTTGGGGCCGAAAAAATTGCCAGAGCCGTTGGGTATCCGGTGTTTTTTGCGGAAACACACAGGGTGAAGCGAGGGTACTATTCTCTTACCTTCCGAATGATAGCCAAACCTCCCTATGGTGACGATCCTAAAATTATCGAAACATATACCCGGATGTTGGAAGCAAGCATAAGACGCCATCCGGCCGACTATCTGTGGTCGCATAGACGTTGGAAGTATAGTAGAGAACAAGCTAAGGCATCGTAGTCTCAACCGTAGCTATTTATTCATCGCGCAGTACTTCAGAAGGGTTCTGCCTGGCCGCATTAAGTGAGTGTACGCCAATGGTCAACCATGCGATGACTATGGATACGCCCCCCACCAGAACAAACACCCATACTTCAATTGACGTTTGGTAGGCAAAGTTAGACAGCCAGTTCTTTGTGAAAAAATAGGCCAATGGGCTGGCTATAACAATAGAAAGAACGATCAGGATGGAGAACTCTTTGGTAAAAGAGGCTATGATTTGTCTGGCAGTGGCTCCCAGTACTTTTCTAATGCCTAGTTCCTTTTTTCTTTGTTCAGCAGCAAAAGCCGAGAGCCCAAATAGACCCAGGCAAGCAATGGTTAAGGCCATTGCGGTAAAAATGTTCAAAACCTGCCCCATTCTCTGCTCTGTTCTAAAGTTTGCCTCAAACATCTGATCCATAAATGAGTATTCGAACGGAATGGCAGCGTCTACTTCCTTCACACTTGCTTCAATGTTCTTAAGGCTACTTTCCAGTGATGCTTTACTGGCTATCGCCCCACCGTTCAACCTAATGGAAAGGTAGTTGTTGCTGTGTTTCCACATGATATCATTTTCCTGATGAATGAGGAGCAATGGGCCTATTTCATAGCGTACACTGTTGTGGTTAAAGTTTTCGACTATACCAATTACCTCAAAGAGCGCCTCATTGCTGTTGGGAAAAGTAATGTATTGGCCTACCGGAGAGTTTTCAGGATTGACGGGATATTCCCACCCCAGAACTTTAACGGCCTCTTCATTCAATATTACTTTGTATTGGTCTGTGCCTCTGGTCTTATCGAAATTTCTGCCTTCCAGAAAATTTAAGCCCAGTAGATCGATATACTCTTCATTACATCTTATTCTGTTGAGTGTTACCGACTCGGTATCCGGGCCATATGCTTTGTACTTGTCTTCGTTCCAAACATTAGGCGGAATAAGGTCAGAAATTCCCACCTGTTCAAAAGCAGGATTGGTAGCAAGCATGGCTTGCAGCGTTTGCTGCTGCTCGTTGGTTAGCATTTCCATATTATGGACTTGCAATATGTTTTCGGTATTGAACCCCAAGTTCATATTCAAAACAAAGTTGAGCTGTTTCTGAACAAAGAAGGTGGCTATAATTAGCGCTACGGAAATAGTGAACTGAACCACTACAAGAGTGTTTCTCAGCATGCTTCCTTTAAAGCCGGAGCTTAATTTTCCTTTGAGTACTTTAATGGGGCTGAAGGAAGAAAGATAAAAGGCCGGATAACTTCCGGCAGCTATGCCCAGTAGTACCACAAAAGCAGCAATTAACCCGATGGCCGCAGGGTTGGTGGCGTATCGATAAAGGCTCAATTCTGTGTTGGCTATCAGGTTGAAAGCATCCAGAGATATTTCGGTAACAACCAGGGCTATTACGGTACTAACCGTAACATAGAGAATTGATTCGAAGATGAACTGCTGAACGAGGGCCCTTTTTTCCGATCCCAATACCTTTCTAATGCCCACTTCCTTAGCTCGGTTTGCCGATTTGGCAGTGGAGAGGTTCATAAAATTAATACTGCAAAGGAGTAAGATAAGGCCACCTACCGCAGAAAAAATCTGGATGTAAAGTATGTTTCCACTGGGGCCAATACGGTTGCCAGATGGCGGGGAGTACAAATAAACCTCACTTAATGGCTGAAGCTCGAGTGTCCAGGTTCTGTCTTTGATGTATTCTACGTAGCTCTGCCCAAAGATATTCTGTATCTCTTGTTCTGCCCATTTTGGAGGAATAGATTGAATCTTGGCTTCCAGTTTATCGATATCTACCCCCTCTGCTACTAGTCCGTAAGTGACAAAGGTGGTCCAAATCCATTGGTGCTGTCTTTGCTCTATATCATCGAAAGAGGCCATGGAAAGTAGCATGTTGAACTGAATATGCGAGTTGGTAGGAATGTCTTCTAATACAGCAGCTACCCTGAAAGCAAAGCTGTCTGTGCCCTGATTTACCAAAAGCGTTTTGCCAATGGCTTCCTCTGTGCCGAAATATTTAGTGGCTGTTTCTTGAGTGATCACCACGTTGCCGGGAACCTCCAAAGCTGTTTCTAAACTTCCCGTCTTGGCTTTAAAGTCGAATATTTCAAAGAAATTCTGTTCGGCCACAAAAGCTCTGCTTTCTGTGAATGAGATGGGATTGCCACCTTCGGGCAGATAGCTAACAGCCATTTCGCCCGGGGTATGCACCCGGGTTACCTCTTTAAATTCGGGAACATCAGCCCTTAGAGCTATGGCTAAGTTAGGACCAGTAGAAGCAAATGGTTCATTCCAATCGCCCCAGATCATGGGCTGGTTCACCCTATAAATTCTGTTTCCTTTGCTATGGAAATTGTCATAGCTATACTGGTTCATGACATATAGCGCAATAATTACTGTGGCGGTAATGCCTATGGTTAGGCCAAGTATATTGAGAATAGCGAATTGCTTGTGGCGAATGGCATTGCGCCAGGCTAGCATGAACATGTTGCGAAGCATGGAATCAAGTTAAAAGTTCACCGACCATTAGCCAAGGAGTATGCCATTTAACCTGTTTCGTCACCCTGAATTTATTTTAAGACTTTAATTGACTGTTAATCAATTGGTTATGCTTTTTAAGTAAGTTCTGAATGAGGTTTTAATTCAAGAGTTATTACATCTATTGAACCCGTGTATTGTTCTTTCAGGGACGTTGGTGTTCGCTGGCGGTCGGTTGTTAATCCTTAATATACTTAGCAAGCGTCTTCTCCAGTCTATCACCCCCAGACCCATACCACGACTCCAGAATTTCGCCATCCGGAGAAATTAAATAGTGCAAAGGCCATCCTTCTACATTATAGAGTTCAAAGATTTCCAACTTGTTCTCTGCCTTCCATAAAACAGGCCAAGGTAGTTTAATGCCTCTTTGTTCTGCCAGCTTGTTCCAGCCTTCAATGGCATTGTCCTGATTGTAGGTGATCACTTGCAAATTATCATACTTGGAGGTTTGCACTTGCATATCGGGATAGCCTGCCCAGCAGGGACCGCAGCCGGTGGAAGCGAAGTCGAGAAGTAAGTATTTACCTCTGTATTGCTTGGTAGAGTAGGTTTTTCCGTGCTGATCTTGTGCTTCAAAGTCTATGATTTGGCCGCCAACTTCTGCTTTTTTCAACCCGGCAGTGTTTATAAATGCGCTCAAGTCGGCCAACAGGTCTTTGTGCTTCTCAGGAGCTGAATTATAAACCTGTTTCAATTCTTCCAGACTGAGTTTTTCAAATCTGAACCTTTGGTTGAATATGTCTAAGGCTACCGGGTTTTCAATATTGGCCAAAGTATTGGTGAGAAAGTCTTTTTCATTTTTAGCATGGGCAATAGAAGAGTAGATGGCATGTGAATTGGAACCAGGTACCTCCAATGACGATGGGAATCCCTTTTTCTTTACAATAACTTCAGTAGCTCCATGCTCTACATAAAACCCTGAATATTTACTTTCAGGATTAATAACCATACCATAAACCGGCTTAGATAGGTCTATTTCACCGGAATAGATGAGCTCACCATTAGGGTTTACTTCAAGCATTTTTCCGTTGATGATGAGTCGGAGTTGATGATTCTCTCCAAACCCTTCCTGCTTTACAGTGATTTTAGCACTTTGGGAAAAGGCTACGCAGGAGATAAAGAAGAGTAGAATTGAAATTGACCTTTTCATGACCACGTGTTTAAGTTTATGATGAACGCTTCTTGAATTTAGTTCTAATTGTAGAAAACAAAAATGCCACACCTGACTAGGTGTGGCATTGAGTTGAATTATATGGCTCTGTTACTTACCCAGTAACTCTGTGCTTCTTTTAATAAAATCGGTTAAGGCTTTGCCTTCTAGTAGACCTTGAGACAACATGGCTAAGTCAACCGCTTGCTTGGCAAGACCTTCCTTAGTTTCATCGGCCACCGATTTTAAAATTTTATCGGCCAGTTTATGGTTGCCGTTCACTGTGACATCGTAGGTGTCGGGCATGCTGCCAAACATATTGAACCCTCCGCCTCCCGTGGCTTGCATTTCCTTCATTCTGCGCATAAACTCAGACATGGTAATGGTTACCGGAGCATCGTCTGGCGAAAGTGCTTCTACTTCTACTTTAAAGTTGTCTTTGCCAATGGCTTTGGTAAAGACTCCTTTTAGACTTTCCTTTTGCTCATCGGTAAGTACCAGTTCGCGCTTTTCGTCTTTGTCGATGAGCTTGTTCAGGTTGTCTGCATCTACCCGTTTAATCTGTGTCTTGTCCAGCTTCATTTCCATATGGTTAATGAAGTGGCTGTCAATTGGCGTGTCGAATACCAAAACATCATAGCCTTTGTCTCGTGCGGCCGCTATAAATGCATCTTGCTTAGCCGGATTGTTGGAGTAAAGCCACACCTTATTCTTGTCTTTGTCGGTTTGGTTGGCCTCTATGTGTTTTTCATACTCCTTTAGGGTGAAATACTTGCCTTCCGTGTTTTTCACAAGAGCAAAGTCGTTGGCCTTGTCATAGAATTTTTCTTCCGAAATCATTCCATACTTAACAAACAGGCCAATGTCGTCCCACTTTTTCTCATACGATTCTCTTTCTTTCTTAAAGAGCTCACCCAGTTTGTCGGCCACCTTTTTGGTAATGTAGGTGTTGATTTTCTTCACGTTGCCGTCAGATTGCAGGTAGCTTCTTGAAACGTTGAGCGGAATGTCAGGAGAATCTATGATTCCGTGCAAGAGCATAAGAAACTCAGGAACCACATCTTTCACCTCATCGGTAATGAAGACCTGACGAGAGTAGAGCTGTATTTTGTTTTTCTGTAGCTCGAAATCGTTTTTAATTTTTGGGAAATAAAGTATTCCGGTGAGCTCAAAGGGGTAGTCTACATTGAGGTGAATCCAGAACAACGGATCTTCCGAGAATGGATAGAGCTCTTTGTAGAACTTAAGGTAGTCATCATCGGTGAGGTCTGAGGGAGACTTGGTCCAAATGGGCTCGGTGTTGTTAATGATGTTGTCTTTTTTAACGGTCTTCCACTTTTTCTTACCGTCTTTGTCTTCACCATCCTCAATCGAGTCTTCTTTTTCACCGAACTTCACCTCAACCGGCAAGAACTTGGCATACTTGTCGAGTATTTGCTGAATTCTGTGGTCTTCTAAAAACTCTTCGGAGTCCTTATTCACGTGCAGTGTAACGGTGGTTCCTCTTTCTTTTCGCTTTCCTTCTTTAATTTCAAACTCAGTGCTACCATCGCAAATCCACTTAGCAGGAGCCGCTCCATCCTGATAACTCAAGGTATCAATCTCCACCTTATCGGCAACCATAAAGGCCGAGTAAAAACCCAAACCAAACTTACCAATGATCTCTTTGGCATCCCCGGCATCTTTAAATTTTTCAACAAACTCGGTAGCTCCTGAAAATGCGATTTGGTTAATGTATTTCTTGATTTCTTCGGCTGTCATACCAATACCACTATCGCTAATGGTAATGGTCTTTTTCTTTTTGTTCACAGCTACTTCCACCCGGGTTTGTCCCAGCTCTCCCTTGAACTCTCCCAGCGAAGCCAAACGCCTGATTTTTTGTGTAGCATCTACTGCGTTCGATACCAGCTCTCTCAGAAATATTTCATGATCGGAGTATAAGAACTTCTTAATGATGGGAAATATGTTCTCGGTATGTATCGAGATTGTACCTTTCTCTTGCATAACGTTTTGTCAGTTTTTGTTTCAGTCCCCGCAAAATCAAATGCCGTACCAAGCAAAAAAGGGTGACAGGCTGACAGTTTTAAAGTAGCCATAAGGTTTCTGGGCTTGTCGGGTGTTTTGTGGCAAGTCTATTCCAACTCAACGCTTGTAGGCGGTGTCATTGCTAGGGTTGAATAGTAACAGAATAAAATAGAGCCTATGAAATGGATAAAAGGAATAATGGTTACCCTGGTATTGTTGGGGGCCATGGCATGCAATGAAGATGTAGAGCCCTATGATGCCGAGGCGCAGCTACAAATAGACGGGGCAAAAATAGATCACCACCTCAGTACCAAAGGACTACAGGCTCAGAAATCGCAGAGCGGCATCCGGTACATCATAACCACCGAGGGAACAGGCGAATTGCCCAAACAGGGAGAAAGGGTGAAGGTGAACTATAAACTATACCGTTTTAGTGGAGAGCTGCTCGATACCAATATTGAGTCATTAGCCAAAGACAAAAACATCTATAATCCGCAAAGAGACTACAAGCCGTTGGAGTTTCAGCTGGGCTATGCCGATATTATTCCGGGCTTTCAGCTTTCTACCTATTTGTTAAAAGAAGGTGGTGAGGGAGACTTTTACATTCCATCTGTATTGGCCTATAGAAATGCTGGGGCAGGTAAAATCTACCCTAACGAGAACCTGAACTTTAAGATTGAATTGATAGAGATTAATTAATAGGCAAAAAACGTATCATCTAAAAAGGAGCTTTTGAATATCAGAGGCTCCTTTTTGGTTTTTAAAGCCCTCTGTTTTGAGCCAATTTTAAATGAATTTATAACCAATAAACCATGAATGAGCTCTTAACACTCGTAGCCATTGTGGTTTTTTATTCTAGCAATTCTCTTTGTGCTGAAAAACTTTGTCAACTCCGGTGTGAATGCAAGAGAAGCAATTCTTAGGAAATTGAGAGAGGTTAAGAAAGTAATAGAAAAAGAAAGGTTAGCTACCTTATTCTATCCACACTCTTTACCAGTTTTTCGTCTTTGCGAATAAAGCGGTTGGCCAATATATTTAAGATCATTGCTGCTGCTGGTAAGTAGAAGCCTGTAGTGATGCTACCTTGACCTTCAATTAAAGGTTCATTTCGATAAATGGTGTAGAAACTTATTCCAAGAGTGGCCGCCATGATCAAGGCATTTAAGGCACCAAGTTTCATTTGTGTCAGTCTGTTCTTAAAAGAGAAAATGGAAATAAAGGCAACAATAGAGGCCACAAAGGCCAAGCCACCGATAAACCATTTCGCTTCGGTTTTTACAACAGTGTCGTCAGATTTGTCATTTAGTGTGCCAGCCGTATCGATTAATTCAAGTTTAAAGCCTGAAAGCAATCTCAACTGGTCGTTTGTTCGGTCGAGTTCGCCCCAAATATTTGTAAAAGGCATCATAGCCATCGCGATACCTATAATTAAGAGAAGCAGGGTTTGAATTCGCTGAATCATGATTTCTTGATTTGGGTGCAAATATAGTAAACCGATTTACGATTGGGAGTGTTAGATGTACGATTTAAGGTCGTGCCTTTTTCAGCTTGGTCTAAATTCGGTTAATTCGCATATCAATTCGAAATTCAAACATCCTAATTCATATAGCTCACCATGGAATCAGCATATATAGTCGATATAGTAAGAACACCCATTGGAAAATTCGGAGGCTCATTGGCCAGTGTTCGGCCCGATGACCTGGCAGCGCATGTCATTAAGGCGCTGGTAGACCGAAACCCATCGTTCGACATATCTCTCATAGAAGATGTGATTTTTGGAGCCGCCAATCAGGCCGGAGAAGATAATCGGAACGTAGCCCGTATGGCTGCATTGCTGGCCGGTCTACCCCTTGAGGTGGGTGGAGTAACAGTTAACCGCCTGTGTGCCTCGGGTCTTCAGTCTATTATGGATGCTAGCAGAGGCCTGCTTTTGGGTGAAGGAAAGGCCTATATTGCCGGAGGTGTAGAAAGCATGACACGTGCCCCCTTTGTCATGGGCAAGTCGGAAACAGCCTACGGCAGAAATGCCGAAATATACGATACCTCTATTGGCTGGAGGTTTATAAACCCCAAATTGGCCAAGTTGCATTACCCTTTTGCCATGGGAGAAACAGCCGAAAATGTGGCTGAGCAATGGGGGATTAGCCGCGAAGCACAAGATGAGTTCTCGCACGGCTCTCAATTAAAATACCAGGCGGCATACGAAGCCGGAAAGTTTGCTCAGGAAATTGTGCCGGTAGAAGTGCCACAACGAAAGTCCGACCCGATTGTGTTTGCCAAAGATGAACAGCCCAGGCTTTCTTCGTTAGAAAAATTGGCCGGTTTGCGACCAGCGTTCAAAGAAGGCGGTACGGTGACAGCCGGAAATGCATCGGGAATTAATGATGGTGCGGCCGCAGCATTGATGGTCAACGAAGCCACACTAAAGCAGTTTAACCTTAAGCCAATGGCCAGAGTAGCCGCGGTGGCTATTGCCGGTGTTTCGCCACATATAATGGGTATCGGGCCCATTCCGGCTACACAAAAAGCACTGAAACGAGCTGGGTTAACCGTAAACGATCTGGATTTAATTGAGTTGAATGAGGCTTTTGCAGCGCAATCTATTCCCTGCATGCAAGAGCTGGGCTTAGATCCTGAAAAGGTCAATGTAAATGGAGGGTCAATTGCTATTGGACACCCTCTGGGGGCCAGTGGAACAAGAATTTCAGCTACCCTGCTGCATGAAATGCAGAAGAGAAATAATGTAAAATACGGACTGGCCACCATGTGTATTGGTGTAGGGCAGGGAGCCGCTATTATTTACGAAAAGTGTTAACCACAAAGAGTAAGAGGCGCTGTTAGGCTGCCGATAGAAGAGCATTGAGATACTTTCTTGAACTTTCTTACCATGGTGCAAACTACCATGGCTGGCAACGCCAGCAAAACGCCCATTCTGTTCAGCAGGAAATAGAAGAAGGGCTAACCAGAATACTGGGTCAGGAAACAGTCATTACAGGCAGTGGCCGAACCGATGCAGGTGTTCATGCCCATTTTCAGGTAGCGCATTTCGATACGTCTTCTCAGCTACCGCCCGATCAGCTCGCCTATAAACTAAATGCTGTTTTGCCGGATGACATAGCCATTGCCGCTTGTCGGCCGGTTAGAGAAGATGCCCATGCACGATTCGATGCCGAGGTAAGGGGGTACCACTATTTTATTCATCAGAAAAAGAACCCCTTTCTAAGAGGACAAAGCTATTTTTATTCTCGTCCGCTCGATGTAGACTTAATGAACGAGGCGGCTCATCAGCTATTGGGTCGGCAGGATTTCGAAAGTTTTAGCCGTGTAAAAACAGAAGTGAATCATTTTGAATGCGAGGTATTTAAAGCCTTGTGGTATTTTCAGAACGATCAATTGGTTTTTAACGTTAGGGCAAACAGGTTTTTGCGCGGGATGGTAAGAGCACTGGTGGGTACCTTGCTCGAAGTAGGTAGAAAGAAACTTACCATAGAAGATTTTGTTAGTATCATTGCAGCGAAAAACCGCACAAAGGCTGGTAAAGCAGCTCCTCCGCATGGACTATACCTTTCGGAGGTAAACTATCCAAACCATATCTATTTGTAGCATTGGAAAAAGATCAGGCCAAGGTAAAAAGTGGAAATGTTGTAGACTTTAAGGTGCTTAAGCGCCTGTTTCAGTATGCACAGCCCTACATTAAGCAGTTCTATTTACTGGTTTTTCTAACCGTATTTCTGGCCATTCTCACGCCCATCAGGCCCATGATTGTGCAAAGGGCTATTGATAATTATGTGCCCAATGGCGACTACGATGGTTTGGTGTTTATGATTACCATTCTTATTGGTCACCTTATTGTGTTGGCCATTGTGCAGTATTCACATACCTACTTATCTGGCTGGGTAGGGCAGGTAATCATTAAAGATATCCGAGTAAAGCTATACAATCACCTCATCAGGCTAAAACTAAAGTTTTTTGATAAAACACCTATTGGACGGCTGGTTACGCGAAATGTGTCAGATATAGAAACACTTTCCAATGTATTTAGTGAGGGTCTGGCCGCACTTATCGGAGACCTGTTGCAATTGGTGTTCCTTATAGGGTTTATGTTTTATCTCGATTGGCGCCTAACCCTGGTTAGCCTTTCCACATTGCCCTTACTGATTTTTAGCACCTATGTTTTCAAAGAGAAGATCAAAGTTACTTTCAATGAGGTGCGCAATGCCGTGTCCAATCTCAATTCCTTTGTGCAAGAGCATGTAACAGGAATGAATATAGTGCAGATATTTAATGCCGAAAAGCGCGAAATGGATAAGTTCAAGACCATTAATGCCGAGCATCGAAAGGCTCATATTCGTTCTGTACTATACTATTCTATTTACTTTCCGGTGGCCGAAATTATTCAGGCTATTGCCATAGGAATGGCCGTTTGGTACGGAGCCAGAGGCATCTTGGTCAACACCAGTGCCGGACCTGGGGTTATCATTGCTTTCATTATGTACATTCAGATGTTCTTTAGACCCATACGTATGATTGCCGACCGCTTCAATACACTGCAAATGGGCATTGTTAGCTCCAACCGAATTTTCGATTTGCTCGATAACAATGAGCACATGACCAATGAAGGGGCACATGCTCCCAGAGAGATTCGGGGAGAGGTAAGCTTTAGGAATGTATGGTTTGCATACAATGACGAAGATTATGTATTGAAAGACATCTCTTTTGAGGTGAAAGAGGGCGAAACCGTGGCCCTGGTTGGTGCCACCGGAGCCGGAAAGTCTTCTGTGATTAACCTGCTTTCGCGCTTCTATGAAATAAACAAAGGAGAAATTGCCATTGATGGCGTCAACCTGGAAGAATATGACCTGAGTGCGCTGAGGAGTCATATTGGGGTTGTTCAACAAGACGTTTTTCTCTTTTCAGACACCATAAGACAGAACATTACGCTCGGTAACCCCGATATAAGCGATGCCAAGATTGCCGAAGCGGCTGATTTGGTTGGGGTTAAGAAAATAATTGAAAGGCTACCCGGAGGCTACGATTACAATGTGATGGAAAGAGGTTCTACCCTCTCTGTAGGGCAAAGACAGCTTATTTCCTTTGTTAGGGCAATGGTTTATGACCCCAAAATAATTGTGCTAGACGAAGCCACATCTTCTGTAGATACTGAGACGGAAGAGATGATTCAACGGGCCATAGAGGTGCTAATGAAAGGTCGCACAGCCATAGTTATTGCTCACCGATTATCGACCATTCAGGGTGCCGATAAAATTATTGTACTCGATAAAGGTGAGATTAAAGAAATTGGTAAACATCAGGAACTATTAGATAAAGGTGGGTTCTATGCCCGCCTGTATAATATGCAATACAAAGAGGTAGTTACGCCATGAATAGAAAAACAAAGATTGTAATTGGATTAGTTGCTTTTGTAGCGGTTGTTTCACTCTATCTATACCTTGGAGGGCTCAATTCAGTAGAATATAGCGTAGAGTCTGTAGCCGATTACCATCTGGTAGGAACCCCCTTTAAGGGAGAGGGCGATAGCCCCGAGATAGAGGCTGCCTTTGTTGAAGCAAGAGGTTATGTGGAGTCGGGTAGCATATCCGGAATACTCACCATAGTACACTATCAGGATACTACCCTTGCCGAAGGCGAGTTGAGAATGTTTATTGGGGTGAAGCTAAACGAAGGGGCCTCAGACATTCCGGAGCACTATCAGCGAATGACCATCCCTGCCACAAATGCGGTGCGGGCTTCCATTAGTGCCCATAATGTGGTTATGCCCAGCCCCTCTACAATTGAAGGAAATATTAAAGCTACAGCAAAAGACAATGGGCTGGAGCTTCAGAATTTTACCGTGGAGCAGTACGTGTCAGAAAACCTGTTGCTAATCGATATGCCGGTTAAACAGTAACAAGCACATTGCTCCGGAGAGTGGGGTATAGCCCACCAAAAGCCTCAGGTCACGAGTTTATAGGGTTTGCATGGCCAATGGCCTATTCAACCGATTCTTTTTCTTTAAGCTGCTTATCGTAAAGCTCTTTATAAACGCCATTCAAGGCCAGTAAAGACTCATTTGTGCCTTGCTCTATGATTTTGCCATCGTCTAGCACAATGATCTTATCGGCCAGCTTGGCCGAAGATACCCTGTGAGAAATGATTACCGTAGTTCGGCCCTTCATTATACGCGAAAGGCTGTTCAAGATGGTGTTTTCAGTATTGGTGTCAACAGCCGAGAGGGCATCGTCTAAGATGAGAATCTTTGGGTTACGCACTATGGCCCTGGCAATGGATGCCCTCTGCTTTTGCCCACCGGAAAGGGTTATGCCTCGCTCCCCCAACATGGTTTGCAACCCTTTCGGAAAGTCCGTAATGTTATCGTACAAATCAGCATCCTTGGCCGCCTGCACCACCTGCTCGTAGCTAATACTGTTAATGCCAAAAGCAATGTTGTTCTGAATAGTGTCAGAAAACAGGAATACATCTTGCGGAACATAGCCCATTTGATCGCGCATATTGGAAATGTTGTACGCCCTAATGTCCTTCCCATCTATGGTAATAGATCCTGATGAGCTATCGTACAAACGCAGCATCAGGTTAGCAATGGTGCTTTTTCCTGACCCCGTAGTGCCAATAATAGCGATAGATTGTCCCGCCTTTACATCGAACGAAACGTTTTGCAATGCCCGGATACCCGAGTCAGGATATACAAAGCTCACATTATCGAAGCTTACATCTCCCTTAATGTCGCGTTGGAGATTTTCGGTACTTTGAATGTGGTTGGTTTCCTGCAAAAACTGATTGATTCGTTTTTGTGATGCAGCAGCCCGCTGATTAATGCTGGTTATCCAACCGAGAGCAGTCACCGGCCAGGTGAGCATGTTTACATAAATCACAAACTCCGCAATATTGCCGTAAGTTATCTCCCCTTGAATAACCTTGGTTCCACCAATATAAATAGTCAGCAAAACGCTAAGGCCAATGAGTGCCATTATGAGCGGAAAAAAAAGAGCATTGACAAAAGTGAGCTTTAGCGAACGGTGTTTATACTTTTCGCTCTCGTTGGCAAATTTGGCAGCCGAGTCTTTCTCTCGTACAAAAGCCTTGAGTACCCGAATGCCCGAAAAAGCTTCCTGCACTGAGGTAGAAAGGTCGGAAAGACTTTCCTGAATCTTTTCCGATCGTTTGTTGATGACATTGTTTACAAAGTAAATGCTCAATGAAAGTACAGGCAACGGAAGAAGAGCATAAATGGTAAGCTCCACGTTTACTCTTAGCATCTCATAAATCACCATTGGGAACAGCACCAGTAGGTTAATGCCATACATAATGCCCGGACCAAGATACATTCTTACCTGGCTCACATCTTCAGAGATGCGGTTCATTAAATCGCCCGTATTATTCTTTCGGTAAAAGCTTAGTGGAAGGTTCTGATACTGCTCGAAAACCTCGTTTTTCAGGTCATACTCGATTTTCCGAGACATTACAATGATCGTTTGCCTGACCAAAAAGAGGAAAAAGCCTCTCAAAAAGGCCATTAAAATCATTATTCCACCCAGAATAAGCACTCCCACCTCAAGTTTATCGAACACCGATTCGCTGAGTCCGGAACCTTCGAACAAACGATATACCCTAAAACTATCGGTCACATAGTCTATAGCATAACGTACTACTTTAGCCGGCCATACACCAAAATAATTGGAGATAACCAAAAAAATAAACCCAAGTATGAGTAGCCATTTGTACTTGAGAAGGTATTTGTTGAGGTGCTTAAGTTCTTTCACGATATTCTAAACAGCAGTGCTTTGCTAAAGGTTGCCGCCATCGTCATTATCCTTAGAAGATGTCGATCTTTTGGTTACTTTTGCGGTCTGTGATCCAATTTCGTTGGAGCCGCGGCAAATATAAAGTAAACTATATTATGAACGTAATGGAAGAAGTTAAGGCCGAGGGTAAAACCAAAAGTGTCTCAATTTTTGAAGAGGTAGCTGGTATGGGCCACGAGCAAGTGGTGTTTTGCAACGATGAAGCTACCGGTCTGAAAGCCATCATTGGAATTCACAATACAGTTCTGGGACCTGCACTGGGAGGAACACGTTTCTGGAACTACGCCTCAGAAGAAGAAGCAGTGATAGATGTGCTTAGGCTTTCCAGAGGAATGACATACAAAGCGGCTGTTTCCGGCCTCAATTTGGGAGGAGGAAAAGCCGTAATCATTGGCGATCCGAAGCAACTGAAAAACGAAGCATTCCTTCGCAGGTTTGGAAAGTTTGTGAATAGCCTCAACGGTAAATACATTACCGCTGAAGATATGAACATGAAAACCAGCGACATGGAGTACATCCATATGGAAACTCCTCACGTTACTGGTTTGCCCGTAGAAATGGGCGGAAGTGGAGACCCATCGCCTGTAACAGCCTATGGTGTATACATGGGTATGAAGGCCGCAGCCAAAAGGGCATTCGGTTCAGACTCACTGAATGGCAAAAAAGTCTCTGTTCAGGGAGTAGGCCAGGTAGGCATGTATCTGGTAGAGCATCTGGTAAAAGAAAATGCTCAGGTTTTTATAACCGATATTAATGAAGCCAGGCTTGCTAAAATAGCCAAAGAACAAGGAGCACAAGTTGTGGGCATGGACGAAATCTACGATCTTGATGTGGATATTTATGCGCCCTGTGCCATGGGAGCCACTGTTAATGATGAAACCATTGGCCGACTAAAAGCGCAGGTAATTGCAGGAGCTGCCAACAACCAGTTGAAAGATGAGGTTAAACACGGCCACATGCTGGTAGATAAGGGAATAGTTTATGCTCCTGATTTTGTGATCAACGCAGGGGGAATTATAAATATTTCTTCCGAGCTAAAGGGTGCTTACAATAAAGAGCAAGCCTACAGCTGGACAGAGAAGATATACGACACTACCCTGAATATTTTTAGCCTTGCTGAAAACGAAGGAATTCCTACCCAGCAAGCCGCTATGAGAATAGCCGAAAAACGAATTGCTGACGTAGGAAACGTAAAACTTTCATTTTAATTAATCAGTGAGTGGTTGGAAAAACCATTCACTGCTGTTTATTTTAACGTTCTCATACATTCTGAAATGCTCAACAGGAGATCTCTTAGAGTCAAAGTAATGCAGACCTTGTTCGCTCTGGGTCAGTGTAAAGAAGCCAATTACAACATTGGCTTAGCAGAAATAGAGGAGGCCTTTCAACCAGACCTCAACTCTATGGAGCCACAAGACAAGGTGAAACTAAAGGCCGATGCCAAACAAGCCAAGAGCTTGCTAAGGCACAAAGTATACGGTTCGCCACTCAATACTTCCGAAACATTTTCTGCAGAAGTAGAGCGGGTGGTAGAATTGGCTCATAAGAACTATCTGGAAAATTCGCGCAAAGACCTGGAAAGACTAAAGAAAGATATGATCATAGATGCAGAGTCTTTGGTCGATTACTTTCTATGGATTATCAGTTTGCTAGTTACCTGGTCCGACCACAGTAAAGTGGAAGCCGATAAGAAACAGAAGCTCTCACCCGAAAGGCTGTTAAGTGGCGATTTTAACCTTGCCAAAAACAAGGTGATCGACTTCTTTCGAAATAGCTCCAAGGTGCAGGTGGCTCTGGTAAAGCGAAACATCTCCTGGGAGGAGGAAGAAGACAACTACAAAAACTGGTATAAGGAAATCGTTAAGAAAGACGAAACCTTTGGCGAGTATAGAAGAACCGCCAATCCGACTTTCGAAGATGATAAAGCTGTGGTAGATCACCTGATCAAAGACCTGGTGTTTAAAGCAGAAGTGATACTGTCGTTTTTTGAAGAAAAAGACATTCACTGGAAAGAAAATAAACCTATTGTCAGGAGTCTCGTTACCCGTTCTATCAGGGACGTTGAAGAAGACTCAGATCCGAAAGGGTTCGATTTACCCGATTTCTCCAATAACTGGGAGGAAGACAAAGAGTTTTTTGAGAAAATACTCGATTGCACAGTAGAAAACGAGGAGGAATATGCTCAAATGATTGCCGCCAAAACTAAAAATTGGGAGGTAGATCGTTTAGCCAATACCGACCAAATTATTCTGAAAATGGCCATTGCTGAAATGCTGAATTTCAGAAATATACCTGTTAAGGTGACCATTAATGAGTATATTGAGCTTTCGAAAAATTATAGTACCCCAAAGAGCAAACAGTTCGTAAATGGCATTCTGGATGTGATTTCCAATGAACTAAAAGAGCAAGGGGTCTTGAAGAAATCAGGAAGAGGATTATTAGACAATAAATAGTATGAATAGAGGGTCGAGCAATTTATTAGCATTCGTATTAGGAGCGGCCACAGGAGCAATCCTTGGGATCTTGTATGCTCCGGATAAGGGCTCCAACACCAGAGACAAGTTGAGCTACCAGTTAGATAAGTACAAAAAGCAGCTTGAAGACTTGCTTGAAGACCTTATCAATGGCAAGGTAGAAGTGTCTTCTTCGGCCAAAGAAGAAGGTAAGAAGGTGGTTTCTGATGCCCGTAAAAAGGCCGAACAACTACTGACCGATGTCGATGACCTGATAGGTCAGATTAAGTCTGGTGAAAAAGCATAATCAAAGAACCTAAGAGTAAACCAGTGACGTTGGAGGAAGCAGGAATTCAGTTTACTCAGTTTCGTTATATCAATAAAAACTAAAACGATTACACATGAAAACTAAAGTTTCTATTCTAAGCCTGGGGGCATTCTTACTGTTGCTGTCCGGCTGTGGAAATTCCGAAATGGAAAAGCGATTGGCCAATCTGGAAAGAAGGGTGAATCAGTTGGAAAATGGCAACGTGTCTAGAGGGGTGGTATCTACTCCCAATACTAACGGGTCGGCCCAGGGCATAGAAAACAACCTGGCTTCCAATGCCTCTTTCGATTGGGAAACCACAGTATATAATTTTGGAACCATTAAGCAGGGCGAGGTAGTAAACTATACCTTCAAGTTTACTAACAATGGCACAGAAGATCTTCAAATTCAGAGTACTTCGGCCTCTTGCGGTTGTACAGTACCTAACCATACCAAAGAGCCTATTCCTCCGGGAGGTACAGGAGAAATTGTAGTGCGCTTTGATAGCAAGGGAAAATCAGGGCAGCAGAGCCCGGTAATTACCGTAGTGGCCAACACTAACCCACGACAGGTTCGTTTGAGCCTGAGAGGTTTCGTGGAAACCAATGCCATTCCGGTGCCATAATCCTTAAAAGAATATGATACATAATATTTTAGTACAGCAACCGGCTCCACAAGGTGGTGGATGGATTCAGCAGTTGGTATTGTTTGGTGGAATTGCTCTTGTTTTTTATTTCTTCATGATCCGTCCGCAACAGAAAAAGCAAAAAGATCAGAAGAATTTTATCAATGAGATAAAAAAGGGAGATAACATAGTGACCATTGGAGGTATGCACGGTAAGGTTTATGCCCTTACTGACGATACGGTGACACTAGAGGTAGATAAAGGAGTGAAAATCACTTTCGAGAAATCTTCCATTTCTTTAGAAGCTAGTAAAAGAGCCAATGAAAAAGCATAGTCTTGAGCAAGGCTGAAGACATACTCGATAAGCTCAGAAGGTCTTTCAACGCTCCGAGCACGAAAGACGAAAAAATAAAGGTGGTACTGATATGCTTTGCGCTGTCTACCACCTTTTGGTTTTTCAACGCCCTGAATAAGAACGATTACGTAACCAGGATCAACTATCCAGTGGCCATTGAATACGACCAAACACAATACATAGCCACAGAACCCCTGCCTACGCGAATTCCCATAGAGGTTTCCGGTGGAGGCTGGGATTTAATGACGCGTTCATTCGGTTTCAAAATGAAACCGGTTCAAATTCGGATAGATCGCCCAACAGAATCGGGCTATTTGCTCACAGCCGGTTTGCGCTCGGAAATTATGCCCGAACTGGAGCCCCTTTCTGTCAACTATTTTTTAAGTGATACGCTACGCTATAAAATAGAGCGGAAGGTAACCCGTGAGGTTTTTGTGCAATACGATACGGCCGCTGTATCGCTCAACGAAAACTACATTAGGAGCTCAGACATGGTCTTGTCTCCGTCTACCATTACGCTCACAGGCCCACAGTCTGCTCTGGAAGAAATTGGGGATACCCTTTGGCTCAGAAAAGCAATTGATGATGTTTCGGCCGACTTTGAAGATGATATAGACCTGCCACAACTACCGGAATGGGTAGAGGCCTCTACCAATTCGGTACAAGTGAGTTTTCTGGTTGTGCGCATGCTATCTATGGACTCAGAGCTTGCTGTTGAGACAAGAGGATTTCCGCAGGGTTATGGCCCAAGCCCTCAAAAAGTAAGGGTTCGTTTTAAAGTACCCGAAACAGCGTTTGATGCCACCGACTCATTGCCAATCATGGTACAGGCCAGGTATCGGGAAATGTCGGCAGATTCTACCATTCGCTTGAGAATACAGGTTTTGAACAAGGCATACCGTCAGGTGAGTGCCGAGCCACAAACAGTGAAAGTAACCCGAAATGAATAAGCCACGCTTAATTGGTATTACCGGGGGCATAGGTTCCGGAAAATCTACCGTGACCAAAATGTTTCAACTGCTGGGTGTGCCGGTGTATTATGCAGACGATCGGGGTAAACAATTAATGATAGAGAGCGATACCCTGAGACAGGGCATTGCTGAAGCCTTTGGTGCGGAGAGTTATTTGCCAAATGGCGAATTGAATAGAAACTATTTGGCTTCAAGAGTATTCTCCAACCCTCAAGAGCTGGCTATACTCAATAGTTTGGTACACCCGGCTGTGGCTCAGGACTTCGATCAATGGGCGGCTGGTTATCAGTCGGTGCCTTACGTGCTCAAAGAAGCGGCACTGCTTTTTGAAACAGAGAGCTACAAGCAGTTGGATCAGACCATTTGCGTAATGGCACCTAAGGCGGTACGGCTGGAACGTGTGTTACTCAGAGACGAGCAGCGCAACAGGCAGCAGGTAGAAGATATTATGGAGAGACAGGTGGGGGATGCTCAGCGGAAAAAACTGGCTGACTATCTGATAGACAATTCGGGAAATACACTTGTAATACCAAAGGTGCTTCAAATTCATAAAAGTTTACTAGGCCTTTAGCAAACTTCCAATCTGTATCTGATCGGCATAAAACTTCATACGCGAATGCTGGTAGTCTAACGGTTGAATGCTTTCTATGCGGTCTAGTTTGTGATTGTAGAACACTTCCACAAAGATATTTTCCAGCAAATAGAGATTTACTTTGTAGCCATAGTAACGAATGGCCAATTGAAAGGCGCCATTTCTATACAAATATTCAATCTGCTCGCTCAGTGGTTGTTCAAAAAAGTGCTCTAACTCTTCGTTCATTGCCTTATGAAGATAAGGAAATCAGAAAAAGTCTAATAGTGAAGCGTGTGATAAAAGAGATTTTTTGAAGGGCATGGGGCTTTGTATACGAATATATATACACCCTTGCCTGAATATTGGTTAAGATTCGACTTAAAAATGAACGGATACTTGGTGAGCTTGCTCAGGGTATGTATAGCCAGCCGGAAAGATTCGCAACGCCAGTATTTAAAGTGCTTACATTCATAATCGCTCCGTACCTTACCGGCAACTTTTACAATGTCCTCACTGGTGGCAAGACCCACCTTCCAGATAAACCTATTGTCCATCATCATCATATTAGAGTCGACCCATTTTTTTATCTCCTCAAGGAGCGTCTTTTCAGTGGGGTCATATTCTATTACATGCGACAATGCATAGGTTGTCTTCATTCGTTAAGTCTGGTTTTTAGTGAGTAAACTAAATTTTACAAGAAGTTCGCTGAATTAGGGAACGACACGAAGGAAATATTTAAAGCGCACAAAATCAAGTATATAGCCCTTAAATTCCGCATAATGTCCGATATGTGTGATGAAAGGAAAAGTTGCTTATTACAATTGCTTGCAACACCTTTGACCCAAAAGAAGGGCTATTTCTACATATACCCAGATTTAGGTATTGTCAAGTCCGGGCAGACCGACTAATTATGGGGCATTGTTTTTGTTGCAAAAGGCATTGGCATGAGGACCATCAATAGCAGACAATTTCTCAAAATACTGAAAGGTGAAGATCTGGAGTTTCGTATATCGCAATACCCGGTGCGGCTCGTGGACAAGGTAAAGCTTGAGGGTCTACATTTTCCATACGACATTCATTTCAGAGACAGTGTTTTCCAGGAGTTGAGCTTTCGCAATTGTCGTTTTTCAGGCGACCTGAGTTTTTCAGGTTCCAAAATTGGGAAGCTTAGTCTTCGAGCCTGCGATTTTAGACATCTGTCTGTAAAGCAGACGGAGGTGCTTCAGTTCGAAGTAAAGAAGTCTGTTCAGGCCAAGTCGGTGACAATTGGTGCCTCTGCCATTAATTCGCTGGTCATTGAACACAACGAGGTGTTTGAGTCCATCGAGTTGGGTTGTGAAAACCACATAATGCAAGCCAGTCTGAGCTACAACGGAGACATTCAGAAGAATTCGTTTAAGTCTACCATATTTATTTGCCCGGAAAGGTTCGATATCCTGAAGCTCAAAAACAATTGCGCTGAAATATTGCATGTAGGCACCATTGGTGAGCATGCCCAATTTGAAGTGGAAAACCTTTCGGCCAACCTGCTACTTTTTTCCAACTGCAATGGAGAATCTACTAACGTGGCTCTTCGCGGCCTGCGGCCTATCGATCCGGCAGTGGCATCTGTGTGCATTGTTAATTCGGAGCGAATTGTACGACTCAACGATCAGGGAGTGTTCAATGCCTTTAGTCGCATAAAGCGATATAAACATAGCCCCAGCGATCTGCAAGAGACCAAGAAGGGGCTGTTGGGCTTAGAAGGCAGACAGTGTTAAAGGGGCTATTGAAAAGCCCCGTCCCAAAAGTTGGGAGCAGGGCAGGAGCTTATGGACTAGCATAGGTGTTTAGGCTTGAGTAAGCTGAATGTTTAGCTGAAGCTTTACCCGATCGCCAACTACTACACCACCGGCCTCAGTAACCATGCTCCAGGTTAAACCAAACTCTTTTCGGTCAATAGATCCGCTAATCTCGAATCCAGCCTTGGTTTGTCCGTAACCGTCTACCATAGTGCCTCCATGTTCCACATCGAGCTCCACTTCTTTGGTAATGTCCTTGATGGTGAGTGGTCCGGCCAGTTTGTATTGGTTATCGGCTACTTTTTTCAAAGAGCCCTTAAACGTAATGTGAGGGAATTTTTCTGCATCAAAGAAGTCGGCACTTTTTAGGTGATTGTCCCGATCGGATTGGTTGGTATCTACACTGGCGGTTTCCAGAGTGAACCCCGCAGTGGCGCCATCAAAATCGTCAGACTCAGCCTCAAGGCTGCCTTCAAAACGGTTGAATTGCCCAGTAACGGTTGAAATAACCAGGTGTTTTACTTTAAACTGAACCTCGCTATGCGTTGGATCAATTTTCCACAATGTTTTAGTTGCTGTTTCCATTTTTCTTTTGTTTCAAGTAATAATCATCAAACTGTATGTACGTACATATAGTTCAAAGAAGCTTTAAATTTTCGAAAAGGCGGTAGGGAGGGATGATGCATATACACCTGAAGTCAAAGGGGATTAAAGCAAGGTTGCCGTAGAGCTATTGATGGGTTGGTGGGTTGAGTTTGTTTCTATCTCCTAAATGAAAAATGTTTCTGCAAATAAAAAAAGCCAGCTACTTGCGTAACTGGCTTTTAAGGGTGGAAGATGGGACTCGAACCCACGACCTCCTGAACCACAATCAG
>NZ_DBHC01000044.1:0-32580 GCF_002296035.1 Roseivirga sp. UBA838 | reverse complement strand
GTTAAAAGACGCTGTGAGGACACAACTTGTGGCTAAATTAAGATTGTTTCAATTCTAAAAGAGATAATGGAGAACCGTCCCTTAGGATGACAACAGAGAAATCCTCCTGCCTTCGGCCACCTCCTTTACAAAAGGAGGAATGTTTCTGCTAGTATTGAGAGCAATGCTATCAATCCCTGTTTTCTGATTTCCGTTCACTGATCAACTCATCCACCGATCAACCAGCCACCAAATCCCAGGATTAAAATATTTTTTCTAGATTCTGTCCCGAAAGGTAAAAACGATCGTCAAACCCATGAATCGCGATTTTTTAAAACGAATTTCAAACTCATAATTTTTAAACAATGCAAAAGTATTTATACCTGTTTAGAGGTGGCGATGCCCGAATGGCTGAAATGTCTCCTGCAGAAGTTGAAGCTCATATGGATGAATGGAGAGCCTGGATGCAAGGCCTTGCCGAAAAAGGACAGCTCATTGACGGCTTGCCGCTAAAGGCAGAAGGTAAGCAAGTTTCTAAAGGCGGAGCTGTAGTTACTGATGGCCCTTTTGCCGAAGGTGCCGAAATTGTAGGAGGCTACCTAATGGTCAATGCCTCATCGTTAGAAGAAGCCACCGAAATATCTAAAGGCTGCCCAATTCTGGATGCTGAAGACGGGCATATTGAAATCAGAGAGATTCAGGATATGTAATTCATTAACTTAGGGAGGTGTTAACATACGCGTCATTCCGAACTTGTTTCGGAATCTTTTGTATTAAAGACCCTGAAATAAGCCTGCCTGTAGGCAGACAGGTTCAGGGTGACGGTTGGTTTTTAAGCTAACACCTCCTTTTTCTTATGCCTTCTGCTGTCAATCAAAAGCTGGATCATCTTTTTCGTCACGAATATGGAAAGCTGGTTTCCTTATTTGCCAACAAGTATTCTCCGCACCTTATCGATACCATTGAAGATGCAGTTCAAGAGGCTCTCTACAAAGCGGCCAGGCAATGGTCGTTTCAGCCCATGCCCAACAACCCCTCTGCCTGGTTATACCGAGTGGTCAATAATCAGATTATTGATTATTTAAGAAAGGAAGCCAAATCGGTTTCTTACGAACAGGCAGTTACGGCCGATGCCATTGGCGAAGAAGAAAGCAGGCTACCCGAAGAAAAGGTGATTGTAGATGATCAGCTTCGAATGATTTTTGCCTGCTGTCACCCGGCCATGAAACCAACCGAGCAACTTATGATCAGCCTAAAGTTGCTTTGCGGACTTTCTGTAAAAGAAATTGCCCGGGCATTGTTAAAACAGGAAGAAGCTACGAAACGAGCCATTACACGGGCAAAAGTCAAATTCAGAGAAGAGGTGGGGGCCTTGAAAGTACCTGAGGGTGGCGATCTGGAAAACCGGTTGGAAGCTGTACTTCAGGTTATCTATTTGTTGTTCAATGAAGGTTATAAGGCCACTGAAGGCAGTAAGCTAATGAAGCTGGACTTGTGTGAAGAAGCTATTCGTTTGGCTTTTTTGCTTACCAATGAGCCAAGTTGCAATAAAGGCGAGCTGAAGGCGCTTATAGCCATGATGTTGTTTAAGGCGGCTCGTTTTCCGGCACGAACTGATGAGGCAGGTAATCTGCTGACCCTAGAAAATCAGGATCGATCCAAGTACGATGAAGAGCACATCAAGTGGGGATGGCATTTTTTACATGATTCTTCGAAGTTCGAAGGTTCATCGGTTTATCAGTTGGAAGCTGCCATATCATGCTATTACACCACAGCTGAGACCTACGAAAAAACCAACTGGAAAGCCATTCTAAGTCTTTATGACACTTTAGTTAAACTGAAGCCGGTACCCGTAGTACAGATGAGCAGAATATTGGTGTTGAGTAAGGTGAAAGGGGCAACTGCGGCCCTTAAAGAAATGGAGGGCTTGGAAGAAGTAATTGAAGGGAATCAGTCCTTTCTTGCCCTAAAGGCCGATTTATATGCTGAAATTGGTAATTGGTCAGCGGCCAGGGTTCATCTGCAAAAAGCGATCGGTCAGGCTTTGAATATTACGGAGAGAAGGTTTCTGGAAAAGAAGCTCCAGAGTTGGATTGGGAAGTGATCTTGGGTCGATTTTATATTGAGCACTCTGATATATTTGTTGCAAACGAGTATAAGTGGGTTTGACTGGATTGGATGTAGTCTCTTGTCATTTCCATATAGGTGGGAATGCCCGTCTTTCACAGAATAACTGGGAGATCCGATCTCTACCTGCGCGGGAATGACAGCAGAAACAAAGTCTACTTCTTTCTCACACTCTCCAGCATGGCTTGCATATCAGACTTAGTGTAGACTTTGCCTTGAAGCACCATGCTGCTGATGCTTTGAGTATTGCTAATGTCTTCCAGCGGATTATCATTCAGAATGAGTAAATCTCCTGATTTGCCTGCCTTCAGGCTTCCGTAAAAGTCATCCACTTCAAGGAACTTTGCACCATTAATGGTAGCCGCCTTAAGGGCCTCGATTTCCGGCAGACCGGCATCGACCAAAGCCTTCAATTCCCCATGCAACGATTGGCCGGGGTACACATAGCTATTGGAGGTACCGCAGTCTGAGCCGGCCAGCAGCTGAACTCCTGCCTCGTGTAGCTTAGGCACAAGGTTTATGAAGGTATTGTTCAGATCAATACGCATTTGAGTGAACGCTTCATTGGCATTCAGCGCGCTACGAATTCGCCCCTGATAGGTGGCAATAATACCGTTTCCTATGTAGTTCAGATACTCATCATTGGAGTGGTCTACCTCTTTGAGGTAAGTCAATGTGTTGCCAATAAAAAGGGTGGGGGTAACATAAGTGTTGTGGTTGCGCAACAGATTGAATGTTGCTTGTTCCTGAGCTTCACTGGTAGAGGCCATCAGCCGATTCATAGAGCCCCAAAAGCTGGCTTTTCCGGCAATCACATCATTTGTTACTTCCTGTTCTTCTGCCGATGTGCCCTTTAGCACATAATATAGATGTTCGATTGAGCCGAGTCCTGCTTCCACCGCTTCATTAAGCATTACCGTAAATGGCATATGACCGGAGGTTTTAATGCCGCGTTTTTGTGCTTCTTCTAATATCCACAGGTAAGCATAGCGTGAAATGCGGCTGTCATAGAGCTTGATAAAATCAACGCCCATGCTGGCGAGTGAATCTACTGCCTTTGCAGCCTCAGCTTGTGTGGTAACGGAAATAGAGCCCGCCCAAGTTGCTCCCGGCCCGTCCAGCTTTGGACCCGAAGTAAAGATTTTAGGGCCTATCATGGTTCCCTCTTTAACAGCCTTTTGCCAGTCAAATATCTGGTGCGTCATATCGCCTCCGGCTTCGCGCACCCCGGTTATGCCATTGGCTGTAAATAGTGGAATCAAATTCTTGTTTTCCTCAATGAGTTCTTCGCCACCCCTAAAATGAATGTGCATATCCCAAAGCCCCGGGATTACAAATTTCCCATCGGCCTCTATCGTCTGCGTAGCATTGTACTTTCTTGAGTAATCGTCAGAGATGAAGGCAATGGAGCCTTCTTTTATGCCAATCATACGATCGCTAAGTATTTCACCACTTTCCACATCTATTACTTCCGCATGAGTAATAAGAATGTCTACCGCTTCTTTGGGTTGACATGAATAAATAGCAAGAGCAAAGAGTAAGAGAAGAACGCTGGATTTCATAAAGCTTGTTTTCTTAAAAGTAATTGAATTCCCTTTTCTATTCAGATTGATTTTTTTGAATGGAAGGAACTATCATTCCCACGTAGGTGGGAATCCACATCAGTTGGTAATATTTCTAAGATCCCGTGCAGGCCTGCGAATTGCAGGTATGCTTCGATGGCGTTAGAAGGAGAATTTGCAGTAATCCTTACAAAGATTTAGTTCTGAATAACTAGTTTCAAATCCATGTTCAAGGTCATTCTTCGTTTTGGGTTGATAATAGCCGCTTTGTTGATTCTCTTTCAGCTAAGCAAGATGTCTCTATTGATTCCGGATATGTCCTCAGATCTCATTCTGGGTTTAGTGGGTGCCGCATTTATAGGTTTGGGTATTTATTTAGGGCTTAAGTTCAGAAAGGTGGAAATCGTGGAGGTTGGGCCGGTGATTGAAATTGATGAGCAGCAGATCGAAGCCCTCGGGCTCACTGAAAGGGAAATGGAAGTGCTCCGGCTTATTGCCAGCGGGCTTTCTAATGTAGAAATTGGAGAGAAGCTCTTTGTTTCGGAAAACACCGTCAAAACTCATGTATCTAATCTGTTTGTCAAGCTCGATGTGAAGCGCAGAACTCAGGCGGTTACCAGAGCTAAAGAGTTGAGGATAATAGAGTAGTACACTTTCTACTTTCTCTTTTTTGGGGGCTATGGCTAATCTCACTGGATGGCTTAAGGAATAGACACAGAGGGTGGCCACGAAACAGAAATCAATCAAAGATTCACTAATTTCATACAAAAGTATGAGTCCCATTGCTCGCAAAACCGACTGTTTTGGCTGAAAAAAAAGTGAACAAATGAAAAAACTCATTATCAAATTCGGATTGATTGGTGGCCTTTTAATGGTCGGTTTTGGCTTTGTATCTGTTGCGCTTGTGGGCACTGCAGAAGGAGGGTACGCATTGGGAGAAATTATTGGCTACGCCTCCATTCTGGTGGCTATGTTGCTAATTATTGTGGCTCAGTTGAATTACAGAAAAGAGCAGGGAGGGCTGCTTTCATTCAGTGAAGCTTTTAAAATTGGTTTGGGAATCTCCTCTATTGGTGGTTTGGCCTTTGGCTTGTATAATGCCGTGTATGTGTTGTGGATTGATCCAGACTTTATGAGAAATTATTTTGCTTACACGGAGAATATTCAAATAACAGACCCTTCGTTCGAAGCGAAATATCAGGTCTATCTGGATAGTTATGGCTTTTTTGCTTCTACTTTTGGGCAATCACTGCTTATGTTTCTTACCGTATTTCTAATTGGTTTTGTAATTAGTATTATTGGAGGATTGCTTTTGCAGCGAAAACAAACCTTAAAAACCACATAGCCCTTGGGTCGATTTATTCTTACACTATCATTTTTTGCCGTTCTGACCTTGACTAAAGCTCAGAACGGTAGTTATTTACAGGAGGTAAAGGCCTGGCAGGAAGAACTAAATAAAGAATACCTTGACCCCAACAAGTCTCCCTTAACCGAGCAACAGAGACGAAGTTTTCAAGGGCATCGATTTTATCCCATACAAGAGAAATATAGAGTTATAGCTCGCTTCGAGCCAACGCCCGACTCGAAGCCCTTTCCATTAGGTACCAGCAAGGGTACTACCAAAACCTATAAGAGAATAGGTGTTCTCCATTTTCAACTTGATGGTGAGGCCTATACACTGGAGGCGTATGTAGAACAGAGAAGGTTCAGTTTACCCGGTCAGCCAATTTATGTATTCCTTCCTTTGGTGGATGAAACTACAGGTAATGAAACCTATGGAGCAGGACGATATATGCATTATGAGGGAATCCCGGAAGGAACGGCGTGGGTGATAGACTTCAACAAACTCTACAATCCGTATTGTGCCTATAGCGACAACTATGAGTGCCCCAAAGTGCCCGAAGCGAATTATCTGCCCATTAAGATTGAGGCCGGAATAAAGGGGTATTAGAAGTATCGGGGAAATCGTATGGCCACCGAGGTCTATTGAGATGTGTTATTATATTTTCAGAAATTATTGAAAATAAAAAAAATATCATTATCTTAGCACCATGCAATACGATAAAGCGAAAGATCAGTTTATTCAAGCTTGGGGTACATTAGGGTCCGCTTGGGGAATTAATAAGGCTATGGGGCAGATTCACGCACTTCTGCTGATTACTGAAGAAGCTTTGACCACTGAGGACATAATGGAAGAGCTTAAGATTTCCAGGGGCAATGCCAATATGAATCTAAGGTCTTTGATGGACTGGGGCATTGTACAGAAAGTCTTGAAACCGGGGGAGAGGAAAGAGTATTTTACTACCGGGAAGGATATTTTGGAACTGGCCAGACAGGTATCGAGAGAAAGGAGAAGGAGAGAGATTGAGCCGGTAATGAGAGTTTTAAATGAAGTGCAAGAAGTGGAGGGCAATACACCTCAGGTGGAGCATTTCAAAAAAGTAACAGGAGACTTATCAGGCTTTACCAAACAAGTGGATGGTGCCCTAGATAAGTTTATTCGCTCAGATAAAAACTGGTTTTTTCAGGTTTTAATGAAGTTGATGAGATGATAGAGAAGGTGCTAATTTTTTCTATGGATCTCTTCTTATGCTTAATTGCGTATCTGATCTATCTTGGGTCAGAGGGTGAGATGTTCTTTGGTCTAATTGGTTTAATGGGTTTGCTTTGTTGCAGCCAATGGCCACATTCGGATTGAGGCGCACGACTAAGTCGGCAGGCCGAAAGTTTGTGATCTGTAATAAAGTATACTGGTTAATGTCAGCCATTTGTGTGTTAGCAATCACCATAGTGCTCTTGTTTGAGATTAAGATTATCGCGCATTTGTTCGACTATTTGTTCGTTCTCTTTCCTATCAGTATAGCTGTTTATCAACAGGTCAATTTGACTCTTCAGGCTTATTGGAGTAAAAAAAAATTAATAATGATTTTCAAAAATTATTGAAAATAATAAAAATATGGAAAGTTATAGAATATACATCAACACACATCTAATAGCATTATTGGCTATTATTTTAATTATCGCAACGGTGTTGGTAAGTGGAGAAGCATCTTATTTCTATCTACTTGCTCTTGTACAAATGCCGTTGGCCTTTATTCAGCATCTCACAGGCATTCATTTTATTACAAGCCAGAGAACGCGGTCTGCCAGAATAACTAAAGGATTCAGGCTTTACTGGATTTTATCCATTGGCTATTGGTTGGGCTTATTTGTTCTCTATGAGTATATCAATACTGGGCGGTGGTTAATGGATATTTACCTTTTTGCTATCAGTTGGCCTATACCTATTTACCAATACTGGTTGGTGAAGAACTCCTATAACGACAGACTGGCTTATGATGTCACAAAACCAGGAGGGCAATGAAGAAGGTTGTTATTTTTGGAGGTTCCGGCTTTTTGGGCTTGTCTCTGGCCGATTATTTAGAGACAAAAGGCTTTGTGCCGATACTCATTGCAAGACATTATATAGATGCGCCTTACCGGCTTATTTTGTGGGATGGCTATTCCATTGGTAGTTGGTGTAGTCAACTAGAAGGAGCTGAAGCCGTGGTGAACTTTGCCGGGAAAAGTGTAAACTGCCGCAAAACACCAGATAACCGGGACCTAATTCTTCGATCGAGGCTCGAGGCCACAGAGGTTATCGGTGAGGCGCTTAAGCGGCTCAAAAAGCCTCCTAAGGTTTGGGTACAAATGTCTACGGCTCACATTTATGGAGATCCGCCAACCAGAAGATGTAATGAGAATTCAATAACCGGAGTAGGATTGGCTCCAGAGGTAGGAAGAGCCTGGGAGCAAAAGTTTCGGGTTATGAAGCCTGATTCGGTGAGGGGTATTGTTTTGCGAACAGGCTTTGTACTCGGTGCATCGGGTGGTGCTTACAAAGAACTGAAAACCCTGGTTAGACTTGGTTTTGGCAGCGCAATAGCTTCTGGTAAGCAGGGGATGAGTTGGATTCACCAAAGGGACTTCAATCGAATTGTATTTCAGGCAATAGTCAACGATTATTACTCAGGAGTCTACAATGTAACTTCACCTTATCCCTGTTCTAATGCCGAACTAATGAAACAACTTAGAAAAGTATTGGGATGGCCTATTGCCATTCCATTACCCACATGGGCATTGCGCATCGGAGCTAGATGGATACTGAAAACTGATGAGGAACTGGCAATATATGGCCGCTACGTTATTCCCGAAAAATTATTAGTTCAAGGATTCAGGTTTCGGTTTCCAAAAATACAGGATGCGCTTCTGGATATTGTAGCAACTACTTCTAAATCCTAAACAATGGCACGATTAACTTTTAAAGATTTCTGGAGGAATAAAAGCTTTAGAATAAGTATAGTTCAGACCCTCTTCTTTATGGGCTGGGGCATGGTTTTTTTGCACTACAACATAGTAGAGTATGCCTGGGTAATGTTTCTTGTGTTTCCGGTCATTTTAGGTTTAAGTCTGGGCGTATTGCCTAGTACATCATCGGTGGTTAAGGGTTTGCTTGTAGCCATGCTCATATTCTTTGTGTTCTGCATTGTTTCTGGACTGGAAGGACTCATATGTACGGTCTTCCTAATACCTCTCATCTTGCCTCCGGTATTTTTGGGGTTTATTATTGCCCATCTTTTTAAACAGTATCGGTTGTTAAGTCGCAAATCCGAGTTATCTATTCGGCTATCTCCTTTACTGGTACTACTTCTATTGGGGCCACTAGAACATTTCACTCTTCAAAATGATAAGACAGTTAACTCCGTTTCGACTCAGATAATTTTGCCTTACCCACCAACAGAAGTTTTTCATGCCATTAAGTCTATCGACACCCTCTATGGCCCTAAACCCTTCTTAATGCAACTGGATTTACCGGTTCCTCACAAATGCATCCTCGAAAGAGAAGAGGTGGGTGCTTACAGGATTTGCTACTTTGAAGGAGGGAAGATTGTGGAGGAAATCACAATGTTTGAGCCCGGCAAACTGCTTGCAATGGATGTAATTGGCTATGAGCTAACGGGTAGGCGTTGGTTAGGTTTTAAAGAAGCCATTTATACATTCGATAGCCTGACTACCGGACAAACAAGACTCACACGAACAACTACCTACACTTCTGAGTTATATCCACGAGCCTATTGGAAGCCTTTCGAAAAAGAGGGCATACAACAGGAACACCACTATGTGTTTGAGAATTTAAGAAGAAAGCTGGGCGACAGAGGACACTAATGTCAACTTCTACTTAAACCATACAGATATTTTTAAGATATTGAAAGTCCTCTACATCTCTCAGTACATATGCTAGAATTGTTCAGACACGTTTTTGATAGCAATTTCATGCCTCATGGGCATTGCTATTTTTGGGAAAAAGAAATACTCATCCCTATTGTTATTGGAGACGGCCTGACCTTCATATCCTATATGCTCATCCCCGTAGTATTGTGGAGGTATGTGAAGGCGCGGAATGACCTAAAGTTTTCTTTTGTATTCAAGGCCTTTGCAGCCTTTATATTCTTTTGCGGCATTGGCCACCTCGTAGACATAGTAAACATTTGGGAGCCTTACTATCGGGTAAGCGCCATCACAAAAATGTGCACGGGCCTGGTTTCACTTGGTACTATTGTTCTGCTCTTTAAGTTTTTTCCAAAAGCCCTTAAAATTGGTCTTCCGGGCCAGGTAGAACAGATTAACAAAGAGCTCAAGCACCAAAACCATGAGTTAGAAGAACTCAATGATTTCTACAACGACACCATGAAGACCGTTCGGTTAGGCTATTGGCATTTGGACCTTAGAAACAATGAATTGTTTTGGAGCCCTGTAGTGTATGAAATACACGAAATGGAGCCCGGTACTCCAGTTAGTGTAGAGAGTGCCATTAGCTACTATCATCCAGACCATATTCATTTAATCACAGGAGTTGTTCAGGAGGCTATTGAATCGGGAAAACCCTTTGACCTTGACCTAAAGCTCATAACGGCCAAGAAGAATGTGATTTGGGTAAGGGCCATTGGCAAAACGGTATATGAGAAAGGAAAAGCTATCAGGCTCAAAGGACTTTTTCAAGACATTAACGAGAGCAAATTGCGCGAACAGCGACTTTTAGAAAGCGAGTCTGCACTCAATGAGGCCGAAACTATAGCCAAAGTAGGTAGCTGGCGATGGTATGTAGATAAGGATGAGCACTATTGGTCCGATGAGCGTTTCCGCATTTTGGGCTATCATCCCAATGAAATTGAACCATCGCTAAAGGCATCTTTTCAGTTGATTCATTCAGATGATAGAGAGAGTGTGCAACAAATGGTTGAACAGGCCATTGCTGAGAGGGCTCCTTATGAGATTCGGTATAGAATTAAGACAAAAGATGGTCAGCATAAGGTGCTCATTGACAAGGGAGTGCCTTCAGAAGATAAATACTCTGACGAAACCCTGTATCTCGGGGTGGTAAGAGACATCACCGAAGAACATACCCGAGAGAGAGAACTTCAGGAATCGCTACAAGCTCTGGAACGTTCTAACAGGGAGCTGCAAGACTTTGCCTATGTGGCTTCACACGATTTACAAGAACCTTTGCGGGTTATAACCAGTTATTTGCAATTACTGGAAATTGGGCATGCCGAGAAGCTGGACGATGAAGCCAGGCACTTTATACAAAGCATTATTAAGGCTTCTGCCCGCATGAAGAACCTCATCAACGATTTGCTCACCATTTCTAAACTAGATACATCTCCTAAAGAAATCGAGCCCGTAGATCTCAACGAGGTTTTAAAAATTGTGTGCGATAACCTCGAGTTTTCTATTAATGAGTCCGATGCTCAAATAGTATACGACAACTTGCCTACTGTAGAAGGCGATAGGAGCAGGCTGGAGCAGTTGTTCCAAAACCTAATGAGCAACGCCATTAAGTTTCGCAGGCATGATGTACAACCCAGGGTAGAAATCACAGCCACCGAAAAGGGACAAAAATTCAGGATTGCTGTAAGCGATAACGGCATTGGCATAGAGTCGAAGTATACGGAGCGAATTTTTACCATCTTTCAGCGACTTCACTCCAGAGACGAATACGATGGTACAGGCATTGGTTTGGCTATTTGCAAGAAAATTGTGGAAAGCCATGGCTCAACATTTACAGTAGAGAGTGAGGTAGGAAAAGGAACAAGTTTTATTTTTGATCTAAAGCCTGTAAATAAATGAAAGAACTCCACATTTTGCTGGTAGAAGATAGCCCGGAAGATGTAATGCTCACCAAGTTAGCCTTCGACCGGTCGAAGGTTCCAACCTCCATTACGGTAGCGGTGAACGGAGAGGAATGCTTGGCTTATCTAAGGCAGCAGGGTGAATATGCCAAATCGCCCTTGCCCGATCTCATTTTGCTCGACCTTAACATGCCCAAAGTCAATGGTAAACAGGTATTAGAAGCCGTTAAATATGATGATAAACTAAAGCACATACCCATTATTGTACTCACCACAAGCCTGGCCGAACGAGACATAGAAGATAGTTATAAGAGACACGCCAACAGCTACTTGGCCAAACCCATGGATTTTAATGAATTTATTGCCCTGGTAGAGCACATAGAACAGTTTTGGTTCGATATGGTGAAGCTTCCTAAAAACGATTAATAAGCTTTTCTTATATTGCCCCATGAACCAACGGCCTGAACACTAGGTTTTTAGGGGAACAGATTCAACCTTTGAGATTATTATGGGCAAAGTAAGAGTACTCTTAGCCGATGATCAGACTGTAATACGCGATGCACTCAGTACCTATTTTCTCAATGATGATAGAATTGAAGTGGTTGCGGTAGCCGAAAACGGTCACGATGCACTACAAAAAACAGAGCAGTTTAGTCCCGATGTGGTATTAACAGATTTAAATATGCCGGTGCTTAGCGGGCAAGAGCTATCCGTTAGGCTCAGGCAATTGTATCCTTCCGTAAAGGTAATTGTACTCACCATGATCAACGAAGATCGGCACGTAAAGAAAGCTCTTTCTACCGGGGTAGATGGCTATGTGCTGAAAAACTCTGAGAAGAGCGAGCTTCGGGCCGCTATCTTACAAGTGATGAGTGGAGAGTGCTACTTTAGCCCGCAAATCTCTCATAAAATAATGAACAATCTGGCCAGTAGAATAAAGAAGGAACATGTGGTGGTAGAAATGCCACTTTCCTTGCGTGAAAAAGAGATTCTAAGGCTAATTGTTCAGGAATATAGCAATAGCGAAATTGCCAACGAACTGCTAATAAGCACAAAAACTGTAGATGCACACAAAAGAAACCTCATGGAAAAAACAGGTTCTAAAAACCTTATTGGGTTAGCCATATATGCGGTAGAAAAAGGGCTGGTCTGAACTCTAATTCTCTAAATTTTTAGGAAAAGACACAAATACGTTGGTGCCCTGCCCCGGTTTGGTATCTAGCTCTATGGTGCCTCCCAGCGAATTGACACGGCTCTCAATACTATAAAGGCCAAAGCAGTTTTTACTTTCCAGTGTGTTGGTCTTGTCGAATCCTACACCATCATCTTCCACCATTAAAAGTAAGTATTCTGGATATTCAATGAGCTGAACAAAGAGGGTATTAGCCTCAGAGTGCTTAAGCGCGTTGTTTACTAGTTCCTGAACAATGCGGTAAAGAGTGAGCTTTAGTTTTTCTTCCGGTTCTTTTTCCAGGCTGGCCACAAACTCAAACTTTATATCGCAAGCCTTTTCAATATCTTCGATTAGCCCCTCCAGTGCATCAGTAAGTGGCATGTCGGCAATAGACCTCGGCATGAGCGAGTGCGATATATTTCTAATCTCATCGATGGTAGAAGCCAGGTTGGTGGTGCACTTTTCATAGTGCTTTAGCGTATCCTCATCCGTTTTTTTAAGCCACTGCCGCAAAACCCCCAGGTTTAACGAGACAGCCGTAAGGCTTTGTACCACACCATCGTGAAGTTCCTTGGCTATTCTCGATCGTTCTTTATCCTGAGCCTCCAGCACGGAGTCTAGCAAACGCTCTTTAGCCCGTTCGTTTTCCAGTTTTAACCGGTGCCGCTCTATACCATACTCAATTGATTTTTCCAGCAAGCGAGGGTCATATTCTCCTTTAACCAAATAGTCTTGAGCCCCCTGTTTAATCAGTTGCTTTGCTAAGCTAACATCAGAAAAGCCTGTAAGTATAATTATGGGAGTGCTCGATACATTTCTTTTGATCAACTGAAAGCTATCTACCCCTTGTGAGTCTGGGAGCGACAGGTCTAGCAGAATAACATCTGGTTTTGCATTGTCTAATTTTTCCAGTGCAGTAGAAATGCGTGCAGCCTCTTCCACCTTCCAGTAATTGGTGGTACTGAACGACAGAAATTCCTTTATTAGGAATCGGTCGTCTAGGTTATCTTCAATGAGTAATACTTTCCTTTGATTCATTGAAACGGGCTATTCTTGTTTAGGTAAAATGGCTACACTAGACCAGAAGTTGGTGATGCTATTCACCATAGAGGTTAGGTCGCTTAAGTTGTCTGGCTTATTAATAAAACAATTGGCGTATTTTGCATAGCTATCTCTGACAGCCGAATCGGCCTGCATAGAGGTTAGAACTATCACAGGAATGGTTCTAAAGCGGTCATCAGTTTTTACAAAATCTAAAAAACCAATGCCACTCTCTTTAGGAAGGGTCAAATCCAGCATTATTAGGTTAGGTTTGCTCACATGCTCATAGCCCCCTTCTTTCTCCAAATAGTGCATGGCTTCCTGCACACTGCCCACAACAGCAATGCTCGCCTTAGCGGAGTTATCTTCAATACTCCTTACAATTAATTCGGCATCTCGCGCGCTGTCTTCTAACAGAAGTATATCCAGTTCGCTATGTTTTGGTCTCAATAGGCTCATCGGTAAACTATTTTCCTGAATTAAGGCTCTTTTCCGTATCCAAGAGTGGTATTGAATGTGGGTAGTGAAGTATATTTTGGCGAAAAGCCGAAATTATTCTCTTAATCACTGAATATATAAATCTAAAATATGATTTTGATACACCCAAGTTGTATTAAAAATATTAATAAAGAAGAGTTGGTAGCAGGCACGGAAAAATAATCTTCTTATTCATGCGTGCCATCCTCAATTTGGTGAGTGTATATTGAGTTGAGACAGTAAATTAGTCAGCGAATCGGTAGAAAAGAAATGTTACTACATATAAATATATAACCTTGTAAATAATTCTATTTACAGGTAGGTGAAACCCTTAAAATGCTATAAGCGAATCGCTGAAATTTGATGTTTCTACCTCTAAAATCTAATCATTCCTAAAGAAATGCTCTCACAAGTCAGTAGTTTCGAGTCTCTATTGGTAGAAGGTATCGAGGATGAAAGGCAGTTATTTTACAGAAGGCAACGAGCAGCAGGCATATCATAAATCGGACAGCAAGCAGGCATTGGAACGTCAAATTGCTAGAATGCATGAGCTGGGCGAAATTTTAAAACGATGGAACCCTGTATTGCTGACGGCTTCTGACCTACTGGAGGCTTTAAAAAGCAGGTTTTCTACCACTCTCGTGACAGCTCCTGCCAACGCCTATATAGTTACCGATGGTCTTAGACTGGGTATATGCCTCGAACAGATTTGCGAACTCATACAGCTTAGGGTGAGCCAACCATGCCAGCCCGTTATGTCTATGGACGATTATACGCTCCTAATGCGCTGGAAGACCCAGGAACCTAATGTGCTGGAAAACTCCATGACCGCCTCGTTCGTTTTCGATTTTCTTAAAGAAAAAGGAGCTACAGTGTCTATAGCTCCCGAAGAAATCTCTGTGGCTTTTAAACTACAGCAAAAGTAGTTTACTATTGCAAAGAGCAGCTTCCATTAAAATCAGAAGCATCGAAGAAAGTGCTGGCACGTCCTTTCAAGGCACCTCTTTTGGCCTCAATGGTTAGTTGATTGCTGCCGCTGCGTTTGGGAGAGCAATATTCCAATAAATAATAACTGTTGGCTCTACCGTTTATCAGGTCTCCAATTTCCTTGAACTTATCGAGCAACTCTCCAATGTTTACGGCAGAAACAAAGCTGGTTTTTCCAATGGCTCTTAGCACGCTTTCGTCTATCTCTTGTCCTAGTCCTATGGTGTAAATGGCCATGTCCGCATCGGCCTTCTTAACTGCTTCCAGAGCCTGGCCTTTGGTAGCCCGATTGGCCTGGTCGGTTCCATCGGTAAAGATGACCACCGCGCTTGAGGCTATCTGATCCTGATTACGGGTTTGAGAGAGTTTTTGCGCGGCTACTTGAATACCCTGAATCACCGCTCCGTATAAGTTGGTGGAGTTATCAGAACTCATTTGTGCATTTATTCTATCTATGGCAGCTTTAAGCGTGGCGCTATTATTAGAAGAAGCCTGCAGTTGCTTAATATTGGCGGCTCCATCGAACCACCAAATTTCCATTTTAATGGCCTGAGCCGATGGCGATCCTTCAGCAGGAACCACTTCATCGATAAAGCTCTTAGCTGCCGACTTCAGGCCGCTTAAATTCTCTCCACCCAGCACACTACCACTAAGGTCTAGCAGCAGAGTAATATGGTAATCGAACACCTGTTCGTTGGGCTGAATTTTGCGCGTAGCTTCGAACTCAGAAATCTGCGCCCCATTTTCAAAAATGGTAAAGTCACTCTCTTTTAAGCCCGCCACGCCATTACCGGCATTGTCTTGTACCCTAAAGAACACAGATACGTTGGAGGGGAGGTTGACAAACTGATCTTCAATAGTTACCATCAGGCCCGTGTCAGTGTCGTCTTTGTTGCCACAGCCGAGCAATATCATGAACATACCAAGGGCTAGGGTAGATATTTTAAGGATTGAGTTTTTCATCTTCTTAGGTTAGTGGTTTATCGCAAGAACTGAGAAACTAATAGCCGTATTGTGTCGTTGACGGCATAAATCATTTATTTTTGCGGGCAGATTAAAATCAGCAATATGAAGACAACTACCACGTTACTAGGAGATTATGAGTTTGAGTCGGTAAACCCCAACGGAAATAAAGTGCTGTTGGACATGCGACCTGCCGAAGAAAAGCAGGGACAATCACCTACCGAACTGTTACTATCGGCTCTATCGGGTTGTGCTTCAGTAGATTTGGTTCAGATGCTTAAGAAACGCAAACGGACTGTAAATGGCCTTAAAGTAGAGGCGGAGGGAACCCGAAGAGAAGAGCATCCCAGAGCGTTTACTCATATTAAGCTTACCTTTATTCTCCAGTCGCCCGATGCTACCCAGGAGGAATTTGAAAAACTGGGTCATATGGCAGCTACAAAGTACTGCTCCGTAGCAGGCACACTCAACTGTCAGGTAGACCACTTCTTTGAAATCGTAAGGGATTAAGCCTTGGCTTTTTCTAAGCCGGGCTTTGCCAAGCCGTACTCTATAAGTTGAGCCAATAGGTGACCTTAATAACCAATGCCCGGTTTTTATTTCTGAAATCGTCAGGGAAGTAATTATCGGTGTAGGCTATAAACACGTCAGAAACCGGCTTAAAGCGCCATTGAATTCTGGAGTTTATGTTCAGGTTATCGATCTGATTGTTGTATTGAATAAAGGTTGTCCAAAAAAGCTTTTTGGTAAAAGTAATATCGAACCTTGGGCCTATCAGAAACAGATCTGCACTACCGTAGGGTTCGGGTAGTCTAATACGGTTGTAGTTAAAATTCATGGTTACAAGCCCGTAAGGTAAAACCCGGTAATTAAGGTTTCCGCCAAGCCCTAGCCTGTTTCCATTATAGTAGCCTCCGGCATTGGCAAATACTGTCAGGTAAAATGGCTTTCGGGTATCTCCAGAAAAGAAGGCCTCCACATTGGTATACTCGTAGTCAGTATCGGCCGGTAACCTTTCATTATTATTTCGGGTGGGGTCAAAAGCTCTAAAAAGATAAATGTAGCTTCGATTTACAGAAAGTCTGATGTTGCTGGTGTTCAACATGGCCAGTTCCAGTCCTAATGAAACTTGCGAGTCTGTGGTGCCATTGGTGTCGTTGGTATAAACCTCTGTTTCAATACCGGGACTAATGCGTTGAATAGCTCCTGAGTTGGGATAGAAATTCTTTCGGAGACTCAGAGCGCCACGCTCATAGTTGTTTCGTCTGGCAAAGCCGACTTCCGGATTGTATCCGTTGCCCACCTTTTGAGCCAAACCTTCAATTTGCCAGTTAATGGTAGAATAGAGCAGGTTGGCCGAAGCTGCAAACGAGTTTTGTGAATCATCTTTTTCGAAAGTTCTGTGATAGAAGAATTTTCCGTTCAGTGAATTATCGGCCGATGCCAGATTGTAATCCAGGCCAACCACGCGATTGAACTGATTGAAGCTTGTGTTACTCTTATTGGCAAGGTCTTGTTTGTTCACAAAAATGAGCCCTACGTTAGAGCGATTAAAAACCTTGCGCTGAAGGGCCGTAACCGTATAATTAATCTGAGGAAGGTCAATGTCGTTGATAGCAGCAGCTTGCATATTGAGCACCCCCAGCCTCCAGTTATTGTTGAGCTTGCCACTTAGACGCGCACCAAAGTTTATCTTGTTTTGCACATTTACCCCAGTATTTTCATCGCGGCTTACACCTATTCTTCTGGAGAAAAAAGGCCTGAGTCCATCGGCACCAAACTCTGAAAATAAGTCAGCGTTTTCCAGAAAAAACTGTCTTCGCTCCGGAAAAAATATTTCGAACCTGTCCAGGTTGGTCACTTGCCGATCTACCTCTACCTGAGAAAAATCGGGGTTTACCGTTATATCCAGATTAAGTGCAGGGCCCAGAGCCACTTTTGCGTCAAATCCGGCATCAAAGCTCGATTCAGTACTTCGCGGTATTTGTTGCTGATCATCGCGGTTTAAATACCCTCCTTCCTTGATGGTGTTGCCCGATACATAAGGGATAACCGAAACATTGGCTCCCGGTTTTTTGGGGGCTTTATCCCAAACGAGTTTGCCTGTGTGAGCCAATGAATACAGGGCAAAATTACGCGGTACAGGGTTCCATATACTCCGCTCACCAGTGTGCGAGTCTATTCTGTATGAGTTGATGTTCCAAACCAGATTTCCTTCTTTGTACCGTATGCTTTTAAAGGGAATGGCCATCTCTACCATCCAATACCCCTCGTGTTGAGTAGCTTCACCATACCATTTGTTTTCCCAATCGAGCGAGAGGTTGCCCCGCTGGGCTCCACCATTCGAAACCAGCCCTTCACGTCTAACTCCAAAGGGGTTAATGCCAAACTGAAAGGCATTGGTCAAATCATCGAACGTATCGAAAGCAATGGTGAACATATCATTGCCTGCTCCACGAAAATCTCTTCTAAGGGAAGGGGTTACATAAGTGGCATCATCCGGAGCATACAGCTTGGCTCCTACATAAATAAAGCGGTCGTCATAGGTAAACATTAGCTCGGTTTGCGAAGATGCCCGACTGGTATCGGTAGGGAAATTCAGCCAATAGTCACTACCTTTTTCGGCCTGAGTCCAGCTGTCTTCATTGAGCAAACCATCTATTTTTATGGGGTCTATAGCCTCTTTTATGTGAATGGTTTTAGGTTCCTGCCCCAAGAGTATTTTTGAGAAAATGAGCAGTATAAATGTGGTAATTGCTAGTTTAGACATAGAAAAAATTAGCTCAACATTAAGACATGCCAACGAAAACTGAAAGTTAGTTTTCACGTTTCTGATGAGCGGCTTAACATTTTGTTTTTTGATTGTTTTACTTCGACCTTCACTTGCATGAGAGTAGTAAGAGAATTTTTAGATAAACCATGTAAAGTGACCGTGTTTTCGTGGAATGGTAAGTATATCATTAAACTGGAGCATGGCCCATTTGAGCAGACCTTTAAAGTGAGTGAGTTTGATATGTTGGAAGAAGAGATTGAAGGCTTGTTGAATGATGATTTTTTTAACGATGCAATGAATCGGTTCGATGCAATGGGCCGTTCATTAAAAAGTGCCTTGAATGCTTAATTTCGGCATCCATTGTAGTTTACACCTTAACCCAATATGATTTTTGCCCTAATCCTTTCAGGAGCAGTCATTATTGTTTTGGCCATACTTCTTTTTCGCCAAATCAGGGAGAAGAAGAAAATGATGATTGAGCGCAACCTGAATCAGAGACAAAAGGCTGCGCTTAAGCAATCGCTGGAGATGCTTATGGAGCATTCTTCAGACTTTTATTTTCGTTACAATCGGCAGGGGTATGTCAACTACGCTTCCAGCAATGTGGAGCGTCTGTTAGGTTATGCCAAAAGCGATGGCGATGTGCATTTCAAAGACCTGATCACCGATAATCCCATTAATCAAACTGTTTTCAGGCATATCGATGACTTATTCAAGCTCAACTTCGACATTATAAAGCCCTACTTTCTGGAGATCTACGACAATTATGGAGATCGGCACATGCTTGAAATTTTTGAAACTCCTCATATCGATGATCATGGCAATGTAAGCTATGTAAACGCTATTGCGCGAGACCTCACGGGCATGTATAAGGCCGAAATGGAGCTTAAGGAAAGCGAAAGACAACAATCGCTAATTCTCGATGCCATTCCCGATCCCATGTTCATGATTGACAGAGAGCTGCGCTACATGGATTATAAAATTGGCAATGAGGAAGATTTGTGGTACAGGCCCAGTGAGTTTTTGGGTAAACGCATTCGCGATGTAATTCCCAGTCCGCTCAATTATGCTTTTGAAGAAGCCTGCCAGAAAGCTTTTGACTCCGGGAAATTACAAACCCTTGAATACGATTTTGGCGAAGGCGAATCGCAGCGTTTTTTCGAAGGCCGGGTCATTAAACTCAATGAGAGCCGTCTACTGGTTATTTCGCGCGATATATCTTCTAGCAAAAGGCTGGAGAAAGAGCTCCGAAAGGCTAAAGAGGCTGCAGAATCGGCCGCTCAGGCAAAGAGTAACTTTTTGGCTACCATGAGCCACGAAATCCGAACCCCCATGAATGGGGTGGTAGGGATGATAAGCCTGCTTTCGGAAACTGAAATGAGCGAAGAGCAAAAAGAGTATGTGGAAACCATACAGGCTAGCAGCGATACCCTGCTTAGAATTATCAACGATATTCTGGACTATTCCAGAATAGAATCGGGTAAGCTGGCTTTTGAAGAAAACCTGTTTTACCTCAAAAAAGTGATTGATGATTCCATAGGGTTGGTAAGGTTCGAAGCCAGAAAAAAAGGGATAATTATCAACTCCATGGTCGATGAGAGCGTGCCTAATTTCATCAGAACAGACAGAGGCAGGTTGCGTCAGATTTTGCTAAACCTGCTATCCAATGCGGTAAAGTTCACAGAGCACGGTTCCATCATTCTTTCGGTTCAGGCACTGGAAACGACCGAGAGGCATGTAGAGCTTCTGTTTAAGGTGAAGGATACAGGTATTGGTATTCCGCAAAACAAATTGAACAACCTCTTCAAAGAGTTTACACAGGTCGATTCTTCACATTCCCGCAAATTTGGAGGAACAGGCCTAGGTTTGGCCATAGTCAAGCGTTTGGTAAAAATGCTTCATGGTAAAGTTACTGTGGAGAGCGAAGTGGGAGTAGGTACTACCTTTTCTTTTTCCATCAGGGCCAAGTTGGCCGGTAAGGTTTCGGCCAAAGAGCAAATGGAAAACCCCGATGTGAAAATGGTTGAATCTACCGAAGAGTATATTGCTGAAGATTACCCATTACAAATTCTGCTGGCCGAAGATAATGCCATAAACCGTAAGCTCTCCATGCTGTTTATGGAGCGTATGGGCTATATACCCGATGTGGCTACCGATGGCCTGGAGGTAATCAAAAAAGTAAAGGAGAAAAAATACGACCTGATTCTCCTGGATATAGCCATGCCTAAAATGGATGGTTATCAGGTGGTTGAGATAATCAACAATCTGGACGAAGAGCAAAGACCTCTAATCATAGGAGTTTCGGCCAACGCTTTTAAAGGAGATATTGAGCGTGCTTTGGCAGCCGGTATGACCGCCTACCTGGTTAAACCCATTAAATTCAACGATCTCAGAGAAAAACTCATTGAAGGTTACAAGGTGATTCAAGAGGCAAAAGCTTAATTTTGCCGCATGAATTATTTCGTCACGGCCATTGGTACCGACAGTGGTAAGACATTGGTGTCGGCCATTCTGACCGAAGCCTTGAAAGCCGACTACTGGAAGCCTATACAGGCCGGATTACCTGCAGATACAGACCGGGTGAAGGAGTTAGTGAAGAATAACAAAAGCCGGTTTCATCAGGAGACCTTTCAATTAAAAACTCCGGCATCGCCTCATGCGGCAGCCCGGTTCGAACATTTGGAAATTGAACTGACGGACTTTATGCTACCAGCCGTAAATAACCGACTGGTGGTGGAAGGAGCGGGAGGAGTATTGGTACCCATTAATCAGCAAAATTTTGTAATTGAGTTGGCCAGGCAGTTAGATCTGGAAATAATTTTGGTGGCCAATCTCTATCTAGGGAGCATCAACCATACCTTGCTTACGGCCGATTTTCTGAAAAGGAATAACTACAAAGTGAAGGGCTTAATTTTTAATGGAGAGAGCAACCCTGAAAGTGAGCAAATTATAGAAAAACACACCGGCTGGCCGGTGTTGCTTCGCCTGCCAAAGTTGGGCTTAATTAATGAAGAAACGGTAAGCTATTGGGCCGAACAACTGAAGATGAATTGGTATGAATGATTGGCTAAGCAGAGATAGAGAGAGCATATGGCACCCGTTTACACCCCTCAAGGGTATGACCCGCCCGGAGATGTTGGAAAAGGCCGAAGGTGTTTACTTATACACCCATGAGGGTAAAAAGATTATGGATGTGATATCGTCATGGTGGGTCAATTTGCATGGTCATAGCCATCCATACCTGGCAAAAGCCATTGCCCGACAGGCAGAGCAGTTGGAGCATGTAATTTTTGCCGGGTTTACCCATGAACCTGCCATTCGGTTGGCTGAGCGTTTGTTGGATATACTGCCTCAAAATCAGTCGAAAATCTTCTTCTCAGACAATGGAAGCACAGCCACAGAAGTGGGCATTAAAATGGCCTTTCAGTTTTTCTACAATCAGGGAATTGAAAAGAAGAAAATAATAGCCATAGATGGTGCCTACCATGGCGATACCTTCGGGGCAATGTCAGTAGGAGACAGGGGCGCCTTTACAGCTCCTTTCGATCCATATTTGTTCGATGTGGAGTTTATTGACTTTCCGGACCAACACAGTGAAGACCAAGTGTTGCAACAGTTTGAATTGTTGGTGGCTGGGGGAGAGGTGGCTGCTTTTATCTTCGAACCTTTGGTACAGGGAGCTTCAGGCATGCGCTTCTACAGCGAGCGGTGGTTGAATAGCGCCATGGAAATAGCACAGCGCCATGGGGTGGTGTGTATTGCCGATGAGGTAATGACAGGATTCGGCCGATTGGGGAGCTTGTTTGCGGCCGATCGTTTGCAGCACAAGCCTGATATCATATGCCTGTCTAAAGGACTGACCGGTGGAGTATTGCCCATGGGAGTAACCTCTTGTACCCAGGCCATTCAGGAGGCCTACAAGAGCGATGATCTGATGAAAACGTTTTTTCATGGGCACTCTTTTACGGGCAACCCAATAATTTGTGCGGTAGCCAACGCTTCGCTAGACTTGCTCTTAACTCCGGAGTGTGAAGCCAACCGCCAACGAATAGCCCAAAAGCATCAGGAGTTTATGCACCGAATTAAGGGGCACAGCATGGTAAGAAATGCCCGAACGATAGGCACCATTCTGGCCTTCGACTTAAACACAGAAAGAGACAGCTCTTATTTTAATGAGGCGAGACATCACCTTTATCCTTACTTTATAGAAAAGGGTTTACTCATCAGACCGTTAGGCAATGTTATTTACCTTATTCCTCCATACATTATTACCAACGATGAGCTGGATAGGGTATATGAAACTATTGCTGAGTTTCTGGAGCTATACCCCACGTTGAAATCAAGGATTTGAGTTGTCTATAATTCCTTTTACATAGATGCCGTCATCTTCCAAAAAGTATTCCTCTTCTGTATAGTTGCCGGAAACAGCGGTCATTTTAAAGGAAAGGTGCCAGCTTCCGTTGTTGCGCTTTTTGCCCGTAACCTCTACCGAATTAAAACGGAAAGCTTCAAAACCACAGTAGCAGGAGCGAGTATAATAAACTTCAATGTCTGAGCCTTCGCCAATATCGTTGGTATCGAATTCAAACGCTGTTAAATTTTTTGGTACCTCTACCCAAAAAACTTCGGCCACCTCATCATCAGCAATATCCGGATCATCGGGGTGAACAATTACAAACCTGAAAACTATTTTGTTGCCGGGAGTCCAGTTTACATACATACCCACATTTTCTTCAGGAGGGCTCACTTCCGATTGCTCATAAAAATAGCGAGTTACGCTTCCCGGATTTTCACTATTACAGGCTGCCAAAAGCAAAACAGAGAGTAGACCAAACAGCTTCTTCATGGCTTTCTTTTTTTGTTTGTTGACACCCTTTGAAGCTTTTGGGTTGTAAAGCAAGCAAACATTTAATGGCCGAAGTAGCTCGGCAGGTTGTCTAAAATGTCTTTAGACATTTCGTCTATGTTAAAGTCAGGTTTCCAGTTCCAGTCTGCTCTTGCCGCAGAGTCGTCAATGCTATTGGGCCATGAGTCGGCAATTTTCTGACGAAAATCAGGAGCATATTGAATGGCAAATTCAGGAATAAACTTGCGAATAGAATCTGCCAATTGAGCAGGAGTAAATGAAAAGGCCGAAACGTTATAGCTCGATCTTACTTTTACCTGCTCTGCCGGTGCTTCCATAAGGCCTATGGTAGCTTTAATGGCATCGGGCATATACATCATGGGCAATGCGGTGTTTTCAGACAAGAAACATTTGAATGTTTCGCCAGCCAACGCCTTATGGTAAATGTCTACCGCATAGTCGGTTGTACCACCACCGGGCAAAGACTTGTAGCCAATGAGTCCGGGGTATCGCAACGACCGAACATCTACTCCATATTTCTGGAAATAATACTCGCACCAACGCTCACCGGCTTGCTTGCTAATTCCATACACCGTATTGGGATCCATTACGGTATGTTGGGGAGTCATGTCTACCGGGGTAGAAGGTCCAAAAACAGCAATTGAACTTGGCCAGTACACTTTCTTTAGGCCCTTCTCTTTGGCCAGATCAAGTACATTCAACAGGCCGGTCATATTCAGGTTCCAGGCCCACTGTGGGTTTTCTTCGCCTTTGGCACTGAGTATGGCGGCCAGATGATACACCTGCGTAATCTGGTGTTTGTCAGTAATTTCGCCCAGTTGCTGGGCATTCATTACGTCTAGTTTTTCGAAAGGAAGATGTTTTATGGATGCGCTTGGAGAAGAAATGTCTGAAGCCACCACATTGTTTTCACCAAACATTTCGGCCAACGTCAACGTGAGTTCTGAACCTAATTGCCCGCTGGCACCTATCACCAATACTTTATCCATTTCTATTTTTCGTTTGCGCTGCAATATTAATTAATAGGTATAAGATGCAAAACGTTTGCATGACCAAAGGTGATTGGAATCTGCTGTGTATATTTGGCCAACCATGGAACATCCGGATTTTAAAACCTACCTGAAACAGAAAAAGATAGACCCTAAATCTTTTGCTTCTGCCGAAATGGAAAGGTTTATGGAGCTCAAGAAAGTGTTCGATCTGGTACATCCTAATAGTTTCACGGCACAAAAATTATTTCTTATCAATGCCATAAGAAGAAAATATCCTTTGCAGGAGGAGCAGGAAGTTGCCGTAGCCAGAAAGCCCATGGCCAAACCAAAGATTGTAAAACCTAAAACGAATTAATATGTACAACACCCTCAAACCTAAGCTCGAGGCAGAGCTGGAATCGATAAAGGAAGCAGGACTGTTCAAGAAAGAAAGAATTATTGTTACCCCTCAGGCGGCCGACATAAAAACGGCCGATGGTCGGGAGGTGATTAACTTCTGTGCTAACAACTACCTGGGGCTTTCTTCTCACCCCAAAGTGGTTGAAGCCGCCAAAAAAGCCATCGACACCCATGGGTTCGGAATGTCATCGGTGCGTTTTATCTGTGGTACTCAAGACATTCACAAGGAGTTGGAGAAAAAGATATCTGAGTTTTTGGGTACTGAGGATACTATCCTTTACGCTGCCGCTTTCGATGCTAATGGTGGTGTGTTCGAGCCTCTGCTGGGGCCTGAAGATGCCATTATCTCGGATGCTCTAAACCATGCTTCGATTATAGATGGTGTGAGGTTGTGTAAGGCAATGCGTTTCCGCTATCAGCACAACGATATGGCCGACCTGGAAAAGCAACTACAACAGGCCAAAGATCAGGGAGCCAAAGAAATGGTTATTGTAACCGATGGGGTGTTCTCTATGGACGGTACCATTGCGCAATTGGATAAAATTTGTGATTTGGCCGATAAATATGGGGCGTTGGTAATGACAGACGAGTGTCACTCTACCGGATTTATGGGAAAAACAGGTCGTGGAGTTCACGAATATAGAAACTGCATGGATCGGGTAGATATTATTACCGGTACGTTAGGTAAAGCTCTTGGCGGTGCCAGTGGCGGTTTTACTTCCGGAAAGAAGGAGATCATTGAAATTCTAAGACAGCGATCGCGCCCTTATTTGTTTTCTAATACCTTGGCACCTTCTATAGTGGGGGCTTCAATAGCCGTATTCGATATGCTCTCAGAGACTACCGAGCTCAGAGACAAGCTGGAAGAAAACACTAAGTATTTCAGAGAGAAAATGACGGCTGCCGGTTTCGATATAAAGCCGGGCGAACACGCCATTGTTCCGGTAATGCTCTACGATGCTCCCCTGGCTCAGAAAATGGCCGATGCACTGCTAGAAAAAGGTATTTATGTGATAGGCTTCTTCTATCCGGTTGTGCCTAAAGGACAAGCGCGTATTAGGGTTCAGGTTTCTGCAGGGCATGAACGACACCATTTGGACAAAGCCATAGCAGCCTTTACGGAGGTAGGAAAGGAGCTTGGAGTAATTTAAGAGACTAAAACATTATAGTCTGGCAAAGCTTAACTGCCCGGAGGTACCCAGTATCACCGGGCAGTCTTTTTTAAGGCGTTTCTGAAGAAATAGCTATTTTATGAAATGATTCAGAACCCCCTCTACATACTCACCGTGCTGTGTGGTTTGATTTTTATCAGTGAATGGCTCACTAAAAATACCTTCTTAAAACACCTTAGCGGTCCGTTGCTGGTTATTATTCTGGGAGCATTGCTGGCCAATCTGGGGCTTATTCCTTCGGCTTCTAATGCAAGTCCGGTGTACGATTCTATTTTTAAGTACGTGGCTCCTGCCAGTATTTTTTACCTGTTACTGGGGGTAAACCTAAAGGAACTAAAGAAAGCAGGCTTGCCCATGCTGTTGGCTTTTGTGCTGGGTGCGGCAGGAACTACCCTGGGAGTATTGGTTTCTCTCAACCTTATAGATTATCAGGAGGTTTTTGGGAAGAATTATGCCGCTATTGCGGGAATGATGACCGGGACATATACCGGAGGGAGTGCCAACTTCAATGCAGTAGCTCTGCACTATGATGTGGTAAGGGAAGGAGCTATATATACCGGTATTGTGGTAGCCGATAATATTGTAACCGCCCTCTGGATGCTCGTAACCCTTAGTTTGCCGGCCCTAATGGCTCGGTGGAAACCACATAAACCCTTGCAAATGAATTTGAGGGGAGATATAGATCAGTATACTGAGCGAGAACATGTGGGGCCACTACGGCTCGGTTTAATGCTTTTTATTGGCCTGGCGGCTATGTTGCTGTCCAACCGGTTGGCCGAGCTCTCCGGTGTGCCATCTGTGTTAGTACTTACTACAATAGCCCTCGTCTTGGCCCAACTAAAAGTCATTCAGCAGATTCCCGGAGCAAAGTTACTGGGAATGTTTGCCGTATATCTTTTTCTGGTTGTTGTAGGGGCTTTTTGCGAACTCACCGCATTGGTGCAAGTAGGAGAGCATGCTGTCAGTATTTTGTTGTTTACGGTGGTCATTGTTCTGGTGCATGGCCTCTTTCTAATACTCATGGGGTTAGTGCTTAGAACAGATTGGTGCGTAATAGCCATAGCTTCACAAGCCAATATTGGTGGTGCCAGTACAGCCCTGGCTCTGGCTAAGAGCTTTAAGCGAAACGATTTGCTGCTACCGGCTATCTTAGCGGGATCCCTGGGCACAGGGCTGGGTACTTATTTGGGCTTTTTAGTGGCAGGGCTGGTTTAAAACCGGTGGTTACTCTATAATCTCAAATATCATTCGAATGCCAACAGCTGTGGAGGGACCTTCGTAGGTAAACGACCGGGTAAAGATTTTGCCGGTGTTGGGGTCGCTCCAACTGCCTCCCATAGCTACTCCTTTTGTAGAAGTCATCTCAGCCACATTGCCAAACACATTGAAAAAACCAATGTCTTCGGCCGATTGATGATACACCGGTTTCAGATGTTTGCTGGAATTCATTAGATCACTTTTAGAAAGCTTAAAAGAAGACTCATTGGTTTTGGCAATTTTGGCTAACTGTTTGAGCATTCGTTTGTCCTGAATTAGAAAGCGAATTCGTGCCCATTCATTTTCGGTGGGTAGCCTGAACTTAAACTTCTTTGGAAAAGCCTCTCGCTCATTTTTGCTCAGTTCATTCAGGTATTTTTCCATAGCCTCAGTACGCCATTCTGCAAAACTAACCGCTTGTTCAAAGCTAATGCCCATTATGGGCATTAGAGCCAGGTCGTCTGAAGCAATGAATTTATTTTTGAGTTCTTCGGCCGTGGTACCTTCAAAAACCGTGGTCCAGAGTTCATAGTCGGGTTCTGCGGCCATAAACTCATCGCTGTCCCTGCCATAGGTCTCGGCTATTGAGGCCATATAGTCTTTGTACACAAACGCGGGTACCTCAGAAATATCGATGCACAGTCTGGAATTAATAGGTAATGTGTTAGAAGCGCAGAGATATTCAGTGTCTTGCTTACCACAGTTATAGCAGTTGTTGTCGGGGGGCTTAAAAAATACCAGAAAAGGCAGTAGCCAAAGAATATAAGCTTTCATGAACAGGATTTAAACAACTGTTGAATTTATGCTATTCAGTTAATAATAGAAAATCACTGTTCTTCATGCTCAAAAAGGGCGAAGACTGCCCCAGCCGGATCTTTAATGAAACAGTATTTACCGTATCCGGGCATATGCTTTACTTCTGTAAGCAATTGGCCACCATTAGAGGCAACCGCTTTAGTGCTTTCATCTATATTTTCTACATTGATGTAGAGCATCCATTGCGATGGAATATGCGCATTTGGGCCTTTTTTATGACATATGCCTGTTTTAGGTTCACCATCCAGCGTCATGTTATAATCGTTATAGTCGCCCATCGATACGGGCTGCGGCTCCCAACCTACTACCTTAGCATAAAAATCTTTTACTTCTTCGGCATTTTCTACTGTAAGGTCGAACCAGCCTATGTGTCCGGCTTTTTTATTCATGGTTTTTTCTTTTCAAGTTAACCATCTTTAACCCGGTACAGATCATACTTTGGTATGAATTTGTGAGTGAGGTGTCTGATCTAATGACTACCAGCCCATTCTTTCTTTTAGCCGTAGTATGTGATGCAGGTGATGTTCGCTATGCCAGGCGTAGAGGCCTATAACTTCCTTTAATACATTGATTTTTCCTGTTTCCGGATGAACAAAGGTTTTTTCTAACTCTTCAGGGCTCAAAGCTCGCAGCAATATAGCCCACCGTTTGTGCAGGTTTTCCAGCAATTGCAGCGAGATACTTACTGGCACCTTTTTCTGATAGCTGAGTGCGGCCCAGCTTTTTTCGTCATAGGCCTTAATGGTAGGGTTAGGTTCGGTGAGGGCCCAGTGAAACCGGATGTACGAATTCATATGGCTGTCGGCCACATGGTGTACAACCTGGCGTACCGTCCAGCCATCCGCACGGTAGGGTGTGTCGAGTTGAGCGTCTGTCATACCGGCCACCGCCTGCTCATACCATTGAGGAGTCTCCTCAATGGTGGCTATCCAGGTGTTTATGATAGCCGTGTCAATTCTGGTGGGTGGGCTAAATCGGCCAATAGGGTAGCTCAGCTGTTCGTTGTTCATGTGTAGGTTACTTTAAGTGTAAAAGTAGATTGACCAAGCCCTGGTTAGGGTACATTTTCTCCCCGCGAGGCTACCCAAATTTCAAACCATTCTTGTCGGCTTAGTTTTATGTGTTGTGCCTCTGTAGCAGCCTTTATTCTATCGAGGTTGCCCGAGCCAATTACCGGTAATATACCTACCGGATGAGCCAGCAACCAGGCAAACATGATACGGTCAATGGTAGTGTCGTGCCGATCGCTAATTTTATGCAATACGTTTTTTAACGTGAGCATTCGGTGTGTTTGAGCATTAAAGATACTGCCACCCCCAAGAGGCGACCAGGCCATTGGGTGCAGTCCAATTTCCTGGCAGAAATCGATGGTGCCGTTGTCGAATTCATGCAGCGAAACGCACGAAATTTCTATCTGATTGGTAACTAAAGGAAAGTCTAAGGCCGCTTGCAGGGCTTTGAATTGCTGTGGCAGAAAGTTGCTTACCCCAAAAGCTTTTACCTTGCCTTCGGTCTTTAGTTTGTCAAAAGCTTTAGCTACTTCTTGCGGATTTATGAAGGGATCGGGTCTGTGAATAAGCAGTAGGTCTATGGCTTCTACACCTAACTGACGCAGTGAGTTTTCTGCAGACCCTACAATGTGCTCAAAGCTGGTGTCGTAATGTTTGATGTAATGTTCGGGTCGCTGCGCAGAGAGAAGCTTTATGCCGCACTTGGTTACTATTTTTATTTTTTCCTTTAGGTCATTTCGGTTTTTCAAAGCATCGCCAAAAAGCTTTTCGCAGCCATAGTCGCCATAAATATCGGCATGGTCGAAGGTGTCGATGCCCAATTCAAGGCAACCTTCAACCAACTGCTGTATTTGTTCATTGGTGTAGTTCCATTCGGCAAGCCGCCAGACACCATGAACAAACTTTGAAAGACTTACTTCATCATTTAACTTGATTTGCTCCATCAATAATCTTTAGTTTTAGGCCATTGAACGCCAATATTAAACCAGAAAAGTCATGTTAAAAATTTTCCACAACCCAAGATGTACAAAAAGTAGAGAAACACTAAAAATCATTGAAGAAAGTGGCGAAATGGTAGAGGTGGTGGAATACTTAAAAACAGTACCTTCTGAAGAAGAGCTTACTGATTTAGTTAAGCTTTTGGGCATTTCGCCCGAAGAATTGGTGCGCAAAGGTGAGGCCATTTATAAAGAGGAGTTTAAAGGGAAATTGCTCTCTGATGAGGAGTGGATAAAGGCCATGGTAATGCACCCTAAGCTGATAGAGCGGCCAATTGTGGTTAAAGGCAACAAAGCGATTATTGGCCGCCCTCCGGAAAAGGTTAAAGAACTGATCTAACAAAAAATAACGACCTTCAGCCGATAACTCCACAGAATTACCGGCTGAAGAAGCCTTGGTACTCGGTACTTATTGTGCTGAGTTGCCGAAGTGCCTGTCTATTAGTTCAGCAAGCATTCCCTTGGTTAGTGGTTTGTTCATGAAATCATGAATAACTCCCATTTTAGTAGCCATCTCCCGGTCGTGCGGGTTGAGCGAGGTGGTGAGCATGACCACAACCATTCCGCCTTTCTGGTCTTCATCGAGCTTTTCATATTCCTCTAAAAATTCCCATCCGTCCATTACCGGCATGTTGATGTCCAGAAAGATAAGTTCCGGTTGCGGTTGCTTTCCGGCCCTCTCCTTGAGGTAATCAATGGCTTCCTGACCATTGTGAGCCTCTACCACCTCTTTTGCACAATCTATCTGGCTAATAACCATTTTGTGCACAAAGTTGGTGGCTTCATCATCATCAATCAGCATGATACAGTCTAGTTTCATACAGTCTTATTTTGGTATAGTAAAGTGAAAGGTACTCCCGGCATTTTCTGCGGATTCAACCCAAATCTCGCCTCCATGCTGGTCGATTATTTTTTTGCAGTGGGCCAGGCCAACTCCCGTGCCTTCATATTCTTTTTTATTATGAAGCCTCTGAAATATTCTGAATATTTTTTCCTGATGCTTTTCGGCAATACCAATGCCATTGTCGGCTACGGAAAACAGCCATTTGCCTCGCTTTTCCTGATAGCTGATTAATATTTCGGGCTTTTGGTCTTTCTTTCTAAACTTAATGGCATTGCTGATTAAGTTCTGGAAAAGAAGTCTTAATTCGGTTTCATGAGCGTGTACTTTAGGTAGTTCGGTTACCGTAATAGATGCCTTATGCTCCTTTATTTTGGAGTCCAGATCTTCCTGAATAGACTTCAGCAGCAGGTTACAATCTACCATGCTCAGGTCTTTGTCCTTGCCTATATAGTTATACACCATAAGGTCGCGAACCAGAGCACTCATGCGCTGGCTGGATTGCATAATGTATTTGAGTAGCTGCTGTGCTTCCGGGTCGAGCTTATCGCGGTATTGCTGATCGAAAATGTCGCACATGCTCATAAGTGTGCGCAAAGGCTCCTGCAAATCGTGAGAGGTCACGTAGGCTATTTGGCTAAGCTCACGGTTTTTATTTTCAAGAGAGTGGTGTGCCTTCTTTATTTCCAACAATTGCAGGCGCTGCTCCTTGTAGGTGGTAAAGTAGTCTATGGTTATCCCGATAAACGGTACTATGTAGGAAACGGTCTTCAAGAAGTGGCCCGCATTAAAGTGAGCATCGAACAGTTCGGACGAACCAAAAGCCATGTGCAACTGGGTGGCTATGGCCGGCACCATACTCCAGAGTAGCGCGTGGCTAAAAATACTTTTCTCTTTTTTTCGAAATTTAGGTATTGCCCAAGCGGCCAGTACCACAAACAGGGTCAGAGGAAAAACATCGTAAGGCCTGGTAATAAGCTGATCGGGAAATTGAGTTTCCGGAAGGTTGGTGCTTACTGCACAAACGCGAATGAGCAGGTATGATACCGCCAGAAAAATAAGGCTGGTAGAAAGTACAAAGCTGTCTTTTGTTCTCTTACTTTTCTGCTTGTCCAGTCCCAGAAGGAATATGCCAACTCCCGCAAAGAGAATGAGAGCTTTGAACACTCGAGAGAGTGCCCAGCTAAAGGGGATAAAGTTGGAATTATCGGCTACGGAATGGATGATTTTGGAGGCTGATAGGGCATGAAAGGCATCCATAAAACCTGCACAAAGCAGGGCAATGCCAATAATGGCTGTGGCCGAATTTCCCGTAATACGGTATTGTACAAAGGCCAGTATGGCTGTAGCCATGGCTATTACTACGGCAGACCATTCCAGAATTAAGTGAAGAAAAGCCCCAATTAGATAAGAGACCACGGAATCGAGCTGTTCAGCCCCAGACATTCTACCGAACTCATCGGCATTTAGAGGTGTGCGTTGCCAGCCAAAATCTGCTCCTGCCAACATGAATAAATAGGGCAAAGCACTGATAATGACAGTGCTGTATATGATTCCCTTGGTGAGTTTGTTCTTGTTACTTTCCATGCCTTCCCTTTGAAAAATGTAAACTTAGATTGCTACCGCAACCTTCTTAAACCATAGCCAATAGGACTTTCCAAAGGCTACAACCAATATTTTGACTAATCACACAAACGAACCGATGCTAATAGGTTGAGTATCTAAGGGATACGGTTCGAAACACTCAAAAACACTTGACTCTCGTAAGAGGTTTGTGAAATGAATATAAGAAATGAATCGGATTTTTTCTGTGGTGGGTGGTAAAGCTGCGGGGTTAAGCGGGTGTTATATAAGCTGTGAGGTGGCTGTGGAGGGCAACTTATAGACTAAAAATGAATGAGTTGCCGGCTACCGGTTTGTGGCCCAACAACTCTAAAAAAAATAGGGTTACCTATTTAACCTGAGTTCGATGTAAG
>NZ_DBHC01000050.1:35176-50872 GCF_002296035.1 Roseivirga sp. UBA838 | reverse complement strand
TGCTTCTCTATCGCTGGCATCGCCCCCAAAAGCATCGATATCTAAGGTGGTAGAATTCTCACTCAGCTTAAGTGTGTCAGGCACCAGAAAGATGGTATTGGGTTTACCGGGAGTGGGTAGCCCGTAATAAAACCCTGAGTTGTTGTTTCTTGTGGTGGCCACATCTTGTGGAAAGCGACCATAACTATATTGTTCTCCCAACTCCACCTGAAACATATTCTCCAGCCTGTCTATATCGAATTCATAAGAAAATTTAAACTGCTGAGTCCAAAAATAAATAGTGCCTCCATAAAAATTTAAGGAGTCTAGCGCTGTACTTGAAGCATTAGGTGTATTACTAGACCCTAGTACATAATATCCCTCATCGTTGGTGGTCATAGGTATTTGAAAATTAAAAGGGCCAGATTTTTCTAAGATATCGACCAGCACATTCTTAAAAGTCACATTTCCTAAACCACCATCGTAGAGCTCAATGAATTCTATCTCCTCAGAATCATCTTCCTTGTATTTCACCTCATTGACCCTTACAGGACTCAATGGATAACGGAGTTTTTCCCATCTTTTGTTAATAGCAGTTACAAGGCCGGCAGAAGCCAGGTTGAGCTTAAACCCGAGTATAATGGTGTTGATATTGCCAATAGTAGAGTTCGAAGCTTTTAAGTTGTTGAATTTTATAGAACTCATAGTATAACCTAGACTATCAAGTGCTACATCATCAGCTCCGGCAGTAATATTCACCGTACCTGAAATGTCAACTGCTTTTTCAAAGGCATCGGTATCCGTATTCAGCACATAAACACTCAGCTTTAGTTCGCTTTCATATACCAGATTTTCGTTACCCGTGTAGTAGCTAATGTTTGGACTAAGGCTGTCTAACTCTGCCACCAATTTTACCGGATTTCCGTGCGGGTAGTACTGGCCCAAGTTGGGAATTAAGACAGAAAGAGAAAGGGTATTCAGTCTAAAGGGGCTAACGCTTGGTACATCGTCATCTTCAAGAATTAAGTTAAGTGTTCCGCTGGTTTCGTCTTCCGTAAGGTTTGTAGTATGGGTTGGTATCTGTGTTGGGTCAAAATCCAGAAGTCGGTGACCGGCCAAATCGGCTATGTTATGATCCTGGCTAATTCCTAGTCGGATTACCTGATCGGCTTTATTGTATAGCGAGCCAATGACTGTAACTTTTACCAAAACCTCAGTTTCGTTCACTTTTTCGGCCTGAGTAACAATTCCCTCTGCAAAACCTTCAATTAGATCTACCTGAAAATCGTCTAGCGTAATGTTTTGAACGGCTTCGGAGAACATTACCTTGTAGGTAATCTCCTGGGCATCTTTAGCCGGGCTATCTTCCAGGGTTACAGCGGTAACCTCCGGGGCCGTGAGATCATACTTAATGCTAAATTCACTGGCGGCTTTATTCGAAAAATTCGACTGGTTTACGGCCGAAGCTTCAGGCACATTTACTGTAATATCTCCTTCGGCAATGGGTGTAAGGTTAGCTGTAAAAGTGACATTGTCTTGGGTGGCGAAATCGGAAACACTCGCATTTACAACGACTAAGTCTGAAGCCTCAAAACCCGTTACTTCTTCCGAAAATTGAATTTGAATGGGTATGGTTGCCTCTTGGGTGCTGGGCGAAAGGCTGCTTGTAATTTCTACTGTTACATCTGGTGCCACAAAGCCAATTATCGGAAACGAGTAATAACTCTTATCATCCGTATTGATGGTGAGCGTAGCTTCTTGTCTCGGTTCTGAACTAGTAGGGGTAAAGGATACAGTAAACAAGGACTGTGCTCCTACTGCCACATCGGTTGCCGGTTGTTGTGTTACAGAGAAGCTAGAGGCATCATCTCCGCTAAAGACAACTTCTATAGACTCATAGTCCAAAATAGAGTCAGTAAGGTTTTTCAGGTAGAAATTGGACGAAATGGTCTCGTCTACCACAGTGGTACCCATATACTTTTTATATACCTGCGGGGTAGCAATTTCAAGAGTCCTTCCTTCGAGATAGTCCGTAACTCCTCCCGGGTTGTGAAAAGAAATATTAGCAAAATGAGCCGTAGGAAAAGGTCCATTGATCTGATCCATGGTAAAGAGAAAATTGGGAAGGTATTTAAGCAGCCCTGTTTGCTCATAGGATTGCTCGTGTTCTAGCCCAAACACTTCATAGAAATTAGCCGAATACAGATTCATGGAATATACCTCTCCGGAGGCCACCACATCAAAATCGGCATCGACCGTCATAGTGGGCGAATGAGATAGATTATCTATATTTTCTCCCCAGGTTAGGCCAAGACCAAAGTACCCTGGGTATTGAGGCGTTGGGAATTCTGCGGCAAGGGTAAAGTACGTTCTTTTGCGTTTTTTGGAAATACCATCGGCTGTGACATCGTCTAAAAGTGTGCTGTCTACCCTTACATGATACTCTATTTCATCCATGGCTGACTGGAACTGCTCATCGGTATAATCAAAAGGCACCTGACTGGATTCGTTATTGGTACTCCGACTCGAAAATCTGGTAGTGGGCAGAGGACTGGGAAGTGGTGTGGCAACAGACCACTCAAAATACCCCCGTTCTATTCTCAGGTTTTCTTCATCGCCCAGGGCCTTTATTCTTATCTGATGAATGAGACTATCCGGAACAGTTTCTTCATCTACCACCATATAAGGCATAGATCTTATTACTTCAGGAAAGTCTAAAGTGAATATAGGTCCGTTAGTTCCTTGACCGGTTGGAGTAACCACGGTCATTTGACCGGAAACATCTCCACAAGACTGACTGACAAAGCAGGTAATAAAGTTTGGATTATTGAATTTACCGGGAACCGGCACACAGTCGCAGCCACCAATAGTCACACTTATAGGATTGGCTAAAAACACTCCAAAAGCCTGCACTTCTATTCCACCCTCTACCTCCATAACATAGGAGTTACTAATGATAATCGGGTTTTGGGCAACCAGCTCTTTACTGATTGAACATATAAACAGAATTAGGAGCGCCAGCCTTAACTTGCAATACACCGCTTTCATAGAGATACCTTTTTTTGTAACACAAAGCTACTTTCGGGCAACCTGCACGCTTTATATACAAGGGGTAAAATCCGGCCAACCAGAGGACAAAATTCGGCCAAAACCTTCCTTTAATTCATAGAATCCAGTTTTATATGTGAATTATGTATCGCATCTTAGCCTAAGATTTACCGACCAACTCAACTAGACCTGAATACCTTAAGAATCCATATTTTCAGACACCTCATTGGCCTGACCGTGTTGCTATTGGTTTGCAAGATTTCCTTGGGACAAAACCAAGGCTATCGGTTTAGCCAACGCTCCATTGGCGTGGAAGAGGGGCTGAGCAGCCGCAACACCAACTCCTTTTTCATGGATTCGCAAGGCATAATGTGGATGACCGGAGGCTTGGGCTTAGATCGATATGACGGACATCGCTTTGAACATTACGATGTCAACTCTGGTCAACTCCAGTCTAATAGTTTTGTATCTATTTCTGAAGGCCCCGATGGAAAGATATGGCTGGGAGAGCTGGGAGAAACTTACAACATACAACTGTTCGACCCCATTCTTAAAAAAAGCAGCTGGTGGTGGGAAGAGATAGACACCACCGCTCTGAAAGGTGAGCCCGTGCAACTGGTTATTGGCGATATGGCCGAACCTGCCATTTGGCTGGTTACAGCTCATCGGGTGCTCAGGTATGGGCAGAGCAAACTACTTGAAGAGGTTCATTTTAGCACAATACCCATACGGGAATCGATGCCCGCAACCGAAGGGCTATGGATTTATACTGGCGAAAACTTAAAGCTAATAGGTGCCAAAGGCCGGGTAAAAAGAGATTTCAATCTGCCTCCGAATGAGCTATTTATACTGGAGGGAGTTGATAGCCAAAGCAATATCTATTACCGACAAAAAGTAAGCTTTGATGACCTGGACAGATCCAGAAAATTTCGCAATAACAAACCGTGGAATTTGGGGGGAAATAGGCCGTGGAACCGATATGTATTCTTATCCATAAACCCCTACAAAGACCATATACTCACCTCCGATCATGTGACCGGTGACATGGTGGTTTTTAATACCGATTTGAAAGAAATTGCCCGTTTTGTACCAGACCCTCACTTTTATAAATTTCCGCCACAATATTACTGGGATCGCCTGGGCAACGGATGGACACAATTCAACGAATTGGTACATGTCTTTGCTCTTGAGAAGTACCGATTTAAGAATCACTTAACCAACATTATTACTTACGGGGAATTGGGCGTAGGAGCTCGCGGAATTCATATCGAAAACGATACAACCATTTTTGTGAGTAGCCTGGGAGGCTCTTTTATCCTCAACCCAAAAACTGGCAACTACCGTAGGTTTTTGAGTAAACCGGGTAAACTGGACATTGCCGATTTACTAGGCCTCCGACAGTTGTCCATTTTAAAGAACTCTGAAGGCAAAATCCTTTTCTCAAATGAAGGGGGCAGAATCAACTATTTTGAACCCCGAACCAATGCCTACGGTACTATTTTTCCGCAGATTGACAGTGCCCAGCAAGACAAGCTTTATATGAATTGGGTTATGCACGAGCATAGCTCGGGCGACCTTTGGATCGGACAGAACGCAGGACTTTCTAAAGTAGAAAAAGGAGCCGGTACCTATTTGCCCTTCAATGACTATAACAACTTTATTGAGCTAAAGACATCAGCTGTTTACGATATTCACCAAACCAACGACACCACCCTGTGGATAGCCAGTGAAAAAGGGCTCTACCGTCTCCACCCGGCAAAGGGCATTGTAGAAAAAGCTCGCTTACAAAGTGTGCATTCAGGAGACCTGGCCGTGCTAGACATTAACTCGTTTGATGATACCGGATTATTGTACCTGGCTACCCAAAGCGGCCTAATGCGCTACCACACAACCCAAAAAACGGTGGATGCCAAATGGAACACCAGTAATGGGCTCTCAGACAACATCTGTTATGCCGTTTACAAAGACTCTCTCAATCGGTTGTGGGCTCCCACCAACAAAGGGATTAACCTGATCAACCCGGATGGTTCAGTGCAAATTTTTCAAACAGGCGATGGGCTCATTCACAATGAATTCAACAGAACTTCTCATGCTCAGGCTCCTGATGGCCGCTTGTTTTTTGGCAGTCTAAATGGAGTTACCGAAGTGAACCCTTCCGACTTTCCGCTGCATGAAAGCACACACTCCGGTGTTTTACTTACTAACCTGCGCATTCAAAAGGCAAGTGACGGAAGCTATGAAAGCTATCAACGAGACCTCTCCTCACTAGATGAAATTGTCCTACACCCTTCCGATTTGGGGCTGGAGTTACAGTTTAGCCTGCTAGACTACCTCGGCAATCAATTCAGGTCATTCTCTTATAAAATTGAGGGGCTGGATAATGACTGGACTTTCGTAGATAAACCCGAGGTCAGAATTAACCGCCTGCCTTATGGAAACTATCAGTTGCTACTGCGAGGGCAAGCACCCAATGGAGTTTTTACATCGCAAAAAGCCTTCAAGCTGCGGGTGCTAAAACCCATATACCTTCAATGGTGGTTTTTCCTTCTTCTCATAGGTCTGGTCGTAGTTTGCGTGTTGATACTGCAACGAATTCGCGAAAAAAAGCTGCTACAACGGCAAAAAGAGCTTGAAACCAAAATCAATGAAGCTACCCAGGAAATAAGAAAACAGGCCGAAGAACTAAAAAGCCTCGATCAGTTAAAGTCTAATTTCTTTGCCAATATTTCGCACGAATTAAAAACACCTTTGAGCCTGGTGCTGGCTCCTTTGGAAAAAACACTGAAAAACAATGAACTGGAGCAGGACCTGAAAAAAGATTTGGCCCTGGCCAGAAGAAATGCCGAATCGGTAAAGACACTTGTCAACGAAATATTAGATCTCACACGGCTAGAGAATGGTGTTGCACAACCGCGCTACTCTCGCGTAGATATTGAAGCTTTTCTAAAGGTACTGGTCGAAAATTTTCAGCCAAAAGCCCAGGCTAATGGAATAGAATTAAGTTTTGAGTCGCAGATAAACAATGAACCAACCTGGGTGGTAGACCGAAACATGACGGAGAAAATACTAAACAACATACTTTCCAATGCTCTAAGACATACACCTAGACAAGGACAAGTTGAACTTATAGCATACCACAAGTCGGGCGATTTAGTACTGGAAGTAAAAGATTCCGGAACCGGTATTAGCCAGGAAGACCTACCTTATATCTTCGACCGTTTTTTTCAGACCAAAGACCCCAATAAAAAGGCCGAAGGAGGAACAGGCATTGGGCTTGCCCTCAGCAACGAATTGGCTCAGGCCATGAATGGTGACCTTTCGGTAGAAAGTGAGCCGGGGGTAGGCAGTACTTTTACCCTTACGCTTCCTAAAGCCAGCATAGCAGCATCTATACCCACAAACACAGCCCCTGTCAGCGAACCAACTGACCACCCCTACTTACCTCACATTCGCTACACCGTGCTTTTAGTGGACGATAACGAGGATATCCGTTCTTTTGTAAGCAGCAACTTACAAGATCAGTTTGAGGTGATTGCGGCAAACAATGGCCATGAGGCGCTCTCTCTTTTACAAAAAGAAACGCATGAGATACACCTCATAATTTCTGACATGATGATGCCGGAAATGGATGGTCTTGAGCTTCTCGAGAGATTAAAAGCAGAAGATAAAACCAAAAATATACCGGTTATTTTTCTTACGGCCCGAACTGCAGAAAGAGATAAAATTGAGGCTTTTAGAATTGGTGTAGATGATTACCTGACCAAACCCTTCTCGCTCGATGAACTTAGGGCAAGAATAAAAAACCAACTCAAAGCTGCCTACCAAAAAAAGATGGCGGAAAAAGGAGAAGAAGAAATTCAGGATTTACAGTTAGACCTATCTGACAACGATGTCTGGTTAAGGCAGTTGCGCCAACTCACCGAACAGCACATTAACACCGTGAACTTTAGCATTGGTATGTTGGCCGAAAAAATGGGTATGAGCGAGCGAACTCTCTTCCGAAGAATTAAGAAACTCACAGGGTATTCACCCAACGTATACCTGAAAGAAATACGCCTTCAAATGGCCAGAAGAATGCTGGAAGAAGGCAAGTGCAAGAGTATAGCTTCAGTGGCGCAGGAAATTGGCTTCACCTCTTTTAAATATTTCTCTAAACTCTTCAAGGAGAGGTTTGGCAAACTTCCCAGCGAGTACCTCTGAGTCCATATTCATAAAAGTCCCGCTACTTAGGTTAGAAACAAAAGAACCTGCCCCAGCGGGCAGGTTCTGTACAGGTATTAGCCTGTTATTGAGTTTCTAACCTTAGACTAGATATCTAAGCGATAGTAGCGCGTATTGCCATATTCAGTTAGATAATCACTGGCATTTAGAAGCTTTCTCAAATGCTTGTTCTTATACTGTCGAAGCTTGGTAATTGGAGCTTCTAAAAGCAATACATCGTGCGCATCATAAATCTTAATTATTCGCATGGGTTCTACCTCTTCCATGGTACCATCTTCAAGAAAAATCAGGTTGGGCTCATAGGCCTCCACATTTAACTCTTTCTTTATGATACCTATTAATTCGTGGGCTTCTTCCCTTGTCAATTTCGCCTCTTCTCTAGTATGAGCGAAAACCGTAGCGCCTATCGCAACCATGATGCCGATCACTAAGATCAGTCTTCTTTTCATGGTGTTCCAGTTGTTTAATACTATTGAGTTCATGACCTTTTGTTGTTTTTATTTCGAGTTTCCGACTATTCGGAAGGTGCCGACCAAAGCACCGTGCCAGTTCTTATCCAAGCCTTGTGCCACAAAACACACACACCTGTAAATCAATCACTTACCATTTTTATTAACAGTCATTAACCTCAAAGTTTGTACACTTGCGAACACTTGTGTTGCGAGAACAATACACTGTAACATTTTGTAAATCAGGTCGTCCGCAAATAAAAAACCCCAGCCATCTGCCGGGGTCATTTCTCCAATTAAGTAAGATTGCACTTTTACTTAATGATGATTGTATGATAAAAGCTTCTGCCGTCTGCAGTAAACTGAATATTATATTTGCCTGAAGACAGTTTCGAAACATCATAGCGTTTCATCCCTCCTTCTGAACCATCCAGGTGATGCTTATATACCAGGTCGTTAAACTGATCGGTCATTTTCATCTCAAACCCATTCTTATTCTCTCCCAGAAAGACCTTCAATTCATTATGGGTAAGTCTTACCACCGGTTTCACATACACTTTTTCCTCATTTCGCTTTAGGGTGGCACTTTCTTCTGTTACTTCAATAGGAAGCACCTCCAATGACGACTCATTTTCTACTTCCAAAAGCAATTCTCCTTTTTGCAGGTGCTTTAGGTCGAACACTTTGGAATAGCTTTCTCCGGTCACCCGATCGCTAAAAAGCAAATCGCCCGATCTGTTCCATATAGAAACCTTGGTTCCTTCGGTTACATTTTTCATTTGAAGAACCACCGATTTTGAAGCTTCTCGCTTAATGTAAATTTCTCTTTCAGTTTTGCTGGCCTGAGCCATGAATCCGCTGGTTAGCAATACTATGCCGGCCACGATTTTTGTGAATTGATTTTTCATTGTTGTTGCTTTTTGAGTTTTGATTTTTCTTCATAAGTCTTCGCCAGAAACATGATTCAGCGAATTCTTACTCAAATGAACGCGGAACAGAAAGTGGGTTTGTCATGAAGGGGTAAACGAATGTCACGAATTGTCACAATTCGAAAAGGAGTTGTCAGAAAGTGCATTTTAGGACTAAACCTTCCAGTCCAATCTCAATTTTTCCATTGCTATAATGCCCGAAAGAGTCACCCCCGGAATACCCTGGCCGGGGTACACCGTATCTCCCACCTGATAGGCCTTATATCCATCAATCCGACAGTCGAGCATTTGCCAGGGTTTTATGTTCAGGTATTGAGGATAGCCTCCCACAAAACCCCATTGACGCCCCGTCCATTTTTGCCAGGACTTTGGCCCCGAACTATGATAAACCTTTAGGTTTTCAGGCTCAAAAAAATCGTGCTTTATCAATACCTTAATTATAGCTTTCTCTACAACTGAGTTATCAATCAGGCGATGTTGAGGATTGGGCAAATGGGTACTGACCGACATAACCCTTTCACCACTTACATCGGTTCGGTCGGTATCTTGCGGATGGTTAAGACTCACAAAAATAGAGGCAGACCCGGTTTCCGGCAGTGGTTCAGACAAATGAATCTGATGATGAATACTATCGAAATGCCGGTGAGGAACAAACCCGATACCCATTTGGAAAGCACCGTTGAGCTGCTCGGACACCATGGTGGCCTTAGTTTTCAAAGCGGTTGAACCACGCGAGAATAGCTTTTGCGTATTGTTAACGGGAATGCCGGAAATTAAATACTCGGTCTCATATGCTTCCTTATTTGTTTGCACCCGGTAGCCCGAAGCCGTACGACTGACACTCTCTACCTTTTCCCGATAGACAATTTGTCCTCCATGGTCTTCCACATACTTTACCAAAGGAAGCACCAGGTTCAACAGGCCACCATCAACATAATAGTTAGAATAGTTGGTATAGCAGAGCGCAGCCGCCCCAAAGAGAAAGTTTACCTGCTCCATATGGTTTTGAGCTGTGATGAGTAGTTGCTCATTCACAAAATCTACAAATGGCTTATTTTCCAGTAAACTATGTTTCTTCAGAACGGCTTCTACCGAAAGAAAGGCATAGGGCAAATGGGCTAACTGGCTAAAAGAAAAATGTTTTAAGGAAGCCAATACATCAATAAAGCGTGTGGGTGGAAAAGAAAGCTGCCTGAGCGAATTTTGCCAAACAAATTGGCTCACCTTGAAGCATTCTGTCCAAAAGGCTCGTTGACCACTTTTACCAAAAACTCGCTCAGCCTCTGTTATCCACTCCTCTAAAGCCTCATAGCGGTTCACGCGTATTCCCCCATTTAGCCAAACTTGCATGGGTAAACCCAATTTTCTTAGGGGTAGCTCAATACCTGTTTTGTCTATGACATATTGCAAAGGCATGCCCTCTCCCAGTCCTACCAGGGTGGTAGCCCCGGTTTCAAAAACGTATCCTTTACGCCAATATGAAGATGTGCAGCCACCTGGTTGCCAATTTTGTTCGATAATCCGAACTTTTAATCCTTTATTTGCAAGTAAGGCAGCGGAGGTTAAGGCCCCCATGCCCGAACCGACTACCAGTACATCTGTTGTGTTCAATGTCAGAAGCTTAAGCTTTGTTGAATTTATTTTTCAAATCCTTGAACAATAATGTAGCACCTAATGTTGGGTAGTCGATAAAGAAAAGTAGTAAGCAAACTTCTTACTCAGTATAATTAATCATTAATGAAAGTAGCGGTTTTTAGAAAGGAGCATTTCAATGCTGCCCACCGATTGCACAACCCCGAATGGTCTAAAGAGCAAAATCAGGAAATCTTTGGCAAGTGCAACAATGAGTACTATCACGGTCACAACTATGAGTTGATTGTGAAAGTAACTGGCGAGCCCAACCCCGAAACGGGCTATGTGTACGACATGAAAGTACTAAGCGACCTGATTAAAGAAAATGTGCTCGAACGCTTCGACCATAAAAATCTTAATCTGGATGTAGAGGAATTTAAACACCTAAACCCTACTGCCGAAAACATTGCAGTAGTCATTTACAACATTCTTAGAACCAAAATTGAGCCTTCGCTCGATTTGAAAATAACCCTATATGAGACAGAACGCAACTTCGTTGAATACCCAGCTTAACGGACTCACCATTGAGGAAATTGGAGATGAGCACATTGGCACTTCTTACGATACGCCACTCAAGGCCGATGCCTTTGATATGGATGATGAACTGAAGATGAATCTCATTGAAGACAAGTTCAGGGAGATTATGGAAATAATGGGGCTCGACCTTACGGACGACAGCCTTTCCGGCACACCGCGCAGGGTGGCCAAAATGTACATCAAAGAAATATTTAGTGGATTAAATCCTGCAAACAAGCCCAAAGTCGCCTTGTTTGATAATAAATATAAGTATGATGAGATGCTGGTAGAAAAGGATATTACCTTTTACTCCAACTGTGAACATCACTTTGTGCCTATTATTGGTAAGGCCCATGTAGCCTACATTTCCAACGGTCAGGTCATCGGCCTGAGCAAAATCAACCGAATTGTAGATTACTATGCCAAAAGACCACAGGTTCAGGAGCGACTTACCGTTCAAATTGCCAACGAACTCAAAGAAATCTTGGGTACTGAAGACGTTGCCGTTGTAATTGATGCCGAGCACCTTTGTGTTTCTTCCAGGGGGGTTAAAGATGTAAACAGCAGCACGGTTACGGCTCAGTTTCACGGTAGATTCAAAGAAGAAAGTACCCGCAACGAGTTTCTCGGATACATTCATCACAAAAAATAGGCATGACAGGAAAGACCGTTCTCATTGTGGGGGCCAGTTCGGGCATTGGCAAAAGCTTAGCTCAACTGTTAATAAAACAAGGAGTCAGCGTAATTTCAGCTTCCCGAAATAACCCTGAGTTGGAAGATGTAAAGCACTATACTCTGGATGTAACCGCAGCTGAACCTGACTTTTCCTTCTTGCCAGAAACTCTGGACGGCTTGGTCTATTGCCCTGGCTCCATTAACCTCAGGCCATTTCAGAGACTAACCATTGCCGACTTTCAAAAGGACATGGAAGTAAACTTTCTTGGGGCAGTAAAAACGCTTCAAGCCGCTTTTAAAAGCCTAAAGAAATCAGAATCTGCATCGGTAGTACTCTTTAGCACCGTGGCTTCTAAGTTGGGCATGAATCTTCACTCGTCTATTGCATCGGCCAAAGCCGCGGTAGAAGGTTTAGGCAAATCGTTGGCTGCGGAGTGGAGTTCGCAACACATTAGAGTGAATGTATTGGCTCCCTCTTTAACCGATACTCCTTTGGCCGAACGGCTGCTTGCAACAGATGACAAAAAAGAAGCTTCCAATAAAAGACACCCCATAGGCCGTTATGGAACCACCCAAGATTTGGCCGAAATGGCTTCGTTTCTACTAAGTCCTAAAAGCAGCTGGACCACCGGGCAAGTGATAGGAATAGATGGTGGCGTTGGTAGTCTCAAACCTTAAACTATGCTGCGGAGACTCATAACACTCAAACAACATAAAACCTTCACCCCACTTGTAAGCACTTCCCCAAACCGGTAATAAATCACTCAATATCAATAGGTTGAACTCAACCCTGGCGACACAGGGCAATTCACTTTATTCTTCTTTCGTTTTCTGACCTCATCTGCTATCTTTGCACGTCTTAAAAACTAAGGACCTAATTATGTCTTATCTTATTTATGCAGTGCCCGTTCTGGGCTTGATCGGATTATTGGTGATGATCGCCAAAGCGAGATGGGTAAACCAACAAGATGCCGGTGACCAAAAAATGCAAGACCTGGCTCAACACATTAGAGAGGGAGCTCTTGCATTTCTTAGCGCTGAATACAGAGTATTGGCCATTTTTGTTGTTATAGCCGGAGTACTTCTGGGTGTCATTTCGCAGGTAGTAGAAACTACCCACTGGTTCATTGTGGTGGCCTTTGTTATTGGTGCCTTTTTCTCAGGATGGGCCGGCAACATTGGTATGCGCATTGCCACAGCAGCCAACGTTAGAACCACACAAGCAGCCAGAACAAGCTTATCGAAAGCATTAAAGGTATCGTTTACCGGTGGTACCGTAATGGGACTTGGCGTTGCCGGACTGGCAGTGTTTGGTCTTAGTATTCTTTTCATCCTTCTTTTCCAGTATTTCATGGGTGGTGAGTGGACCAACACTCAAGACATGACTGTGGTGCTAGAAGCTCTTGCCGGTTTCTCATTAGGTGCTGAGTCAATTGCCCTTTTTGCCCGTGTAGGTGGTGGTATTTACACCAAAGCAGCCGATGTTGGAGCTGACCTTGTAGGTAAAGTGGAAGCAGGTATTCCTGAAGACGATCCAAGAAACCCTGCTACTATTGCTGACAACGTAGGTGATAACGTAGGTGATGTAGCCGGTATGGGTGCCGACCTTTTCGGTTCTTATGTGGCTACCGTGTTGGCCTCTATGGTTCTCGGTAACTATGTAATTCGAGATATGGGGGGGGCAATCGATGATGCTTTTGGTGGAATTGGTCCAATCCTTCTTCCATTAGTGATTGCAGGAGCCGGTATCATCTTCTCAATATTGGGAACACTGGTAATCAAAATCTCTAACGAAAACGCTAAAGAAGCCGAAGTTCAGGCTGCTCTTAATAAAGGTAACTGGGGATCTATTGTTCTAACAGCCATTGCCTGTTGGTTCCTGATAGACCTGTTGCTCCCTGCCACCATGCAAATGTCTTTGTTTGGCGAAGGCATTGTAGAAATTACTTCTACCCGGGTATTTGGAGCCGTTGTAGTGGGCCTCATTGTAGGTGGTCTTATCTCTTATATGACAGAGTTTTATACAGGTTTGGGCAAAAAGCCCGTAATGTCAATCATTCAAAACTCATCTACCGGAGCGGCTACAAACATTATTGCAGGTCTGGCTACCGGAATGAAATCTACCTTTGCCCCTATTCTCCTGTTTGCAGGAGCCATTTGGGGAGCCTACGAATTGGCAGGTTTCTACGGTGTAGGTATTGCTGCTTCGGCCATGATGGCTACTACAGCCATGCAATTGGCTATCGATGCCTTCGGTCCTATTGCCGATAATGCAGGTGGTATTGCCGAAATGAGCGAGCTACCGGATGAAGTAAGAACTAAAACAGATATTCTCGATTCTGTAGGAAATACTACCGCTGCTATTGGTAAAGGATTTGCTATTGCTTCGGCTGCTTTGACAGCACTTGCCTTATTTGCGGCTTATGTAACCTTCACAGGAATTGATGGAATTAACATCTTCAAAGCCGATGTACTGGCTGCCCTGTTTATTGGTGGTATGGTTCCAGTAATTTTCTCTGCTTTGGCTATGCAGTCAGTAGGTAAAGCCGCCATGGAAATGGTGAAAGAGGTAAGAAGACAGTTCAAGGAAATTCCTGGTATTATGGAAGGTACTGGCAAACCTGAGTATGGTAAATGTGTTGAAATTTCTACCAAGGCAGCCATTAAAGAAATGATGTTGCCAGGAGCTATCACCATCCTGTTCCCAATTGCCATTGGCTTTATTATGGGCCCTGAAGCACTTGGTTCATACATGGCCGGTGTGGCTGTTTCCGGTGTGCTTTGGGCCATATTCCAAAACAACGCAGGTGGGGCCTGGGACAACGCCAAGAAATCGTTCGAAGCCGGTGTTGAAATTGATGGTGAAATGACCTACAAAGGTTCTGATGCTCATAAAGCAGCTGTAACTGGCGATACCGTAGGTGATCCATTCAAAGATACCTCAGGACCTTCAATGAACATTCTTATTAAACTTACCTGTTTGGTAGGTTTGGTTATTGCGCCAATCTTGGGTGAAATGTATGGTACGGGAGAACACAGTACCGATGCCCATGTAGAAATTGATCCTGTTGAGATTCACATCGATGATGTTGAAGATATTGTTACAGAAGTAGAATAACATTGAAGTGCCGCAAGGCATAAAAGCTACAAAAGCCTGCAAGTGAACACTTGCAGGCTTTTGTTTTTATTGGCCAAAACTGCTTTTTAGTTAAAAAACAGATATTTCCTCTACTGAGCCTGCCTTGTTTGTTCATGCCGGATACAGTCAAATCAGACTCCATAAATTGCCAAAATATCAGCCTCAGAGACCATATATAGCAGGGCTATTCCTGTTCTTCACATACAATTATTTGCAAAAAATCTAACCATTTGATAGAAAACACCGTCCCATAGCATAAGGGCTTTAATTATATTGCGTTGTATACTTTACAGGTCAACCATTAAACGCGGCTATTTTTTTGCCACCTCTGACTATAGCTGAATTTTTTTTCAGTTTTTCTTTATTCAAAAACTCAACAAAACAACAACTATGAAAAAGCATAGGTCAGCAGCTATTTTCCATTCAAAAACACATTGTCATTCTGTCTCTATTATATCATTCTACTTGATGTAATAGGGCATGGACAAGCTTATACTTAGAATTAAAAAAGGTGACGAAAGGGCCTTCGAATCTTTCGTTGACCTAAACCTGAACAAGGTTTTCAATTTTTGCTATTCACTGTTGGAGTCGGTAGAAGACAGTGAAGAAGTGTGTCAAGACGTTTTCCTCAAGTTCTGGGCAATACGCAAGCAAATCAATCTTGACTCATCGCCCTATGCTTTGCTCTTCCGAATCGCCAAAAATCTAGCGCTCAACCGAATAAGAGATAATCAAAAACATATGGGAAGCCTGGAAATCAATGAGTCGATGGTTAGCCTCAACACCACCATGGAAACCATAATCTTAAAAGACATGGAAGACATCATAAGAAAAGCTATAAACACCCTTCCGCCCAAAAGGCGTACCGTGTTTATGCTGAGCAGATATGAAGGGCTCTCTAATAAAGAGATTGCTGCAAAACTCAACATTTCTGTAAATACAGTAGAAAGCCAGATGAGTAAAGCCATAAAAACCATACATGCCTATGCAAATACGGTTTCTGTTTAATTCTTAGGGTTACTTACTTATGCCGCAAGAAGTGCATTTCTGAACCTTGCCTCCACTTGTGTCTTCATAAATGGTTGTTAAAAGACGCTGTGAGGACACA
>NZ_DBHC01000050.1:0-34849 GCF_002296035.1 Roseivirga sp. UBA838 | reverse complement strand
ACACAGCTTATGGCTAGTATACTGGGGCTAACAAATGCGATCTAAATGAGTAACCCTATTAATTTTTTTTCTAACGAGTAATGGCTACAGCCAATCCTTGTGTACTATTAGTTAAGCCTCCCTTTTTTTGAGGGAGCACGAAATGACAAATACTAAACAGACTATTGGAAAAGAAATATCCAAATCATAAGTCATCAGAACTACGGCAACTCATTCGCCACACGGAAGACACCGATCGGTTGCACGATTTGCTGAGCGACCTTTGGGAAGAAACCTCCAATGAAAAGCTTCATGAGTATGATGAAGTCACTGTGAAGCAAAACATTCTGAAAGCTATAGTACCCCCAAAAAGAACACACACACAACCTTATACTCCCACTTCGTCTTTTCGCTCAAAAAACAACATCCGAAAAGTTGTAGTTGGAGCTAGCCTTGTTCTTTCAGTTATAGTGGCTTATTTCTTTATAGCCCCTGGCTCTCATCAAAGTAATCAGCTGCCGGCACAGGCCGATATAGTAAAAGCCACAGCTAAGGGATTTAGAAGCACCATCATTTTACGCGATGGTTCTAAAGTAACCCTTAATGCCGAAACCAAAATCACCTATGACCCCGGCTACGGAATAACTAATAGAAACATAAGCCTCGATGGCGAAGCCTTCTTTGAAGTAGCCAAAAACAAGGATCTCCCTTTTGTGGTTACTTCCAGAAATCTTTCTACCGTTGCCCTGGGTACCTCTTTCAATGTGCGCGACTATAAATGCGAAAAGCTAGCCTCCATCTCTCTGTTTACCGGATCGGTGGAGGTAAGCACCTTAGATAGCACTAAGCACTCCAAAGACTCTTCATTGGTACTCTACCCCAATGAGCAGGCCGAATTCAACAAAAGGTCTAACAACCTCACCAAAAACACAATGGACAGAGAAAAGACAGCTGCCTGGAGAGAAGAGAAGCTATACATTGAGAATCAACCCCTTAAAGAAATAGTTAAAATGCTTGAACGCTGGTACGATGTGGACATTGACATTGAAGGCGATTCGAGTGCCAAAGAATTGTATTACAAAGGAACAGGTATATTCGAAAGACAGAGCCTGGAAATGGTGTTAAGCACCATTGGTTATAGCATGGGCTTCGAAAGTCAGATAAATGAAGACCAGATACTAATTAAACTTAATGATCAATTGCCTATGGAAAAACTAAAAACAGATACGCCTATGAAATAAACAACCGCTAAAACTACCAAGGCACCCTGTTGCAGCAGAAGTGCCTTGGACATAACTGTATGTTTAATATTAAAACACCTCTAAGATATGAAAAATAATCTTAAGGCGGTGCTGTGGGGAGCAGCACGTCTTTGTCTGTATGGGACAATCATTCAATGCATGGTCTTATCTACCCTGATGGCCACCAAATCCAGAGCTCAAAGCATTAGAGAATACAAAGTAACTCTGGAGTTAAACGAAGCTTCACTAAAGGAAACTTTCCGAAAAATAGAAGCCCAGTCGCCTTTCAAATTCTTCTATCAACAAGAAGATCTCAACAAGAATGTAAGCATCAACTTGTCATATAAGAGCTATACCGTAGCCGAGTTATTGGAAACAGTATCTAAGCTGGCACAGCTCAATTTTAAACAGTTCAACAACAACATTTCCGTTTCTTCCGCTTCGGAAAACCCTCCCGGTGCAGAACCAGCCGTAAGTATAGCTGAAGTCCGCACCATTACCGGTAAGGTTACTGAAGGAGAAGAAGGGTTTGGAATGCCACAGGTGAGTGTCTTCATTAAAGGCACCAGCAATGGTACGCTCACAGACCTGGAAGGAAACTATTCGATTGAAGTACCTGACGACAACACTATTCTGGTTTTCAGATACTTAGGATACATCACTCAAGAAGTCACTGTAGGTTCCCGAAGCATTATCAACGTAATTCTGGAGCCCGATGTAACCAATCTGGGCGAACTGGTAGTAACTGGTGTTGCAGCAGAAACACCTAAAGAAAAACTATCTTTTACCATTGCCAGTGTCGATGAGCAGGTACTTACAAAGGCACCGGCTGCCAATGCAGGAAATGCCCTAGTAGGTAAAGTAGCCGGTTTAAGAGTAGCTCCGAGCAATGTTCCGGGTCAAGGACCCTCCATCTTATTGAGAGGTGCTACCAACCTCAGAACAAGCAACTCACCACTCATTTTGCTCGATGGAGCCATACTTGAAGGAAGCCTCTCCGATATCAGTGTTCAGGACATTGAGCGGTACGAGATACTGAAAGGAGCCTCTGCAGCCACCCTTTACGGATCGCGGGCAGCCAATGGTGTAATTGCCATTTACACCAAGTCGGGCAAAGGGCTCGAGGTAGGCCAAACCTCTGTATTTGTAAGAAGCGAAGTAGTTTCTGAAAACACCTATAAAGGAAGACACCCCGAAAAAGCCAGATTCCATAACAAGCAAACCGATGTCAACGGAGACATTATTACTGACGATGACGGCCTGGCTTTAGACAAAGTACCTTCCATCAATGAAGTGTCATTTTCAAGGTACAGAGATCACCTCGAAGACTTTTTTAGAGGAACCACTTCATTCAAGAACTACATTCGGTTAAGCAACCGAACCGCCAATTCCAACCTCAGCGTTTCGTTCGAGCAACAAAATGCTTCAGGAGGTATTGAGATGCATGAAGGTAATCGCAGATACAATTTTGCGATAGGCCTCGATCAGAGTTTTTCTGACCGGTTCGACCTGAAAGTTCGTTCCCGATACATTTGGGATAGAGACGATACTCGCCCAAGAAATATTGGCACTTTGATTTTTGCTTCACCAGATGCCGACTGGTTTGCTCCAAACGAAGAAGACGGAAGTCCTTACAACTACGATGCGAACTCGTTTATTCTCGATTCCTTCTTTAACCCCTTCTACGTACTCACCAACAACCGATCAGAGCGCGTTAGAAAACGTTTTATTGCCAGTGCTCAGGGTGATTTACACATTACCAACGACCTGAAGTTTACCGGTATAATGGGTTTCGACACCAGGGCTGATAACTCCAGTGGTCATCAAAATCCGGGTTATCTGGCAGTGGTTGGAGACCCCGGCCAGGGCGATATCGACCGAGGCTATGCCCAAACAGTGGCCATAAATGCCAGCGGCCAGTTTACTTACATAAAGAAGTTTGGTGATGTAAACCTCCGGTCTACTCTAAAATATCAATACGAAGACCGTGTGGATGAAGGCTTCACCATTGATGGTGATTTTCTGGGACTTCGGGACTATGATCATTTAGATGCTGTATTGGCAGATATTTCCGGCAGAGGCTATCAATTTTTGTCAGCCACAGACACCAGACCCATAAAACTGAGATCGGACAGTTATGCGCTTGCTGTTGGTGGGGACTATAGAGATCGATACATTTTTGACTTCGTATTGAGAAGAGACGGCTCTTCATTATTTGGCGAAGATGAAAGGTGGCAGTGGTTCTACAGAGGCTCATTGGCCTATCGTATTACACAGGACTTTACCATACCCGGTTTTCAGGAGTTGAAAGTTTCAGCCTCATTGGGTACAGCCGGAGGAAGACCTGGTTTCAACGACAGGTTCGAGATCGCCAATGTAGCCAATGGGCTCATCTCTTTCCCCCAACAGTTGGCCAACCCTAAGCTTAAGCCCAACATTACTACAGAGGCAGAATTTACCCTTGGCGGTAGATTCCTAAATAAGTTCAACTTCCTGGCCTCCTACTCTACTCAGGAAAACAGGGACCAGATTCTCTCTGTGCCAATATCGGTAGCTGCCACGGGTGGCCGATCTACCCAAATACAGAATGCCGCCACGTTATCGACCAATACCGTTGAATTTACCTTAGGTTATCAGGCCATTCGTAGTGAAAACGTTGGGTTGACCTTTGACTTGGTGGCAGACCGGACCGTGCAGACCATTACAGAGTTCAATGCACCACAGGTGCTCTCTTCCGGTGCCGGCATTTGGAGAGAAGGCAGTGAGCTTACTCAAATGTATGGTAGAAGATACGCTAAGTCTCTGAATGAACTAACCGTTGACGAAAACGGCATTGTGTTGAACGGTCAGTTTGCAGGCCTCGGAAACACCTCTACCATTGATGATTACGAAATCAATGACCTAGGATACGTAATTCCAAAAGGAACTCAATACACTAATGAGGAGCGTGTGGTGCCCATTGTAAACGATAATGGTGAGGAAGCACAGGAACTGCTGATTGGAAACGCCCGTCCCGACCTAAACCTGGGGTTAAGAACGGGATTCCGATATAAAAATGTGAATGTGTACATGCTATGGGAAGGCCAGATTGGTGGAGACGTGTACAATGCCGGCTTACAGTCGCTCGATAGGGACGGACTTGGCCCGGACTATGACCAAGCGCACCGACCGGAAGGGCAAAGACACTACTCCAGCTTCAGACAATCCATTTACAACGGTAGACGATTGAACGCTGAGTATGTGGAAGATGCCTCACACATTAGACTGAGAGAACTTTCAGTAAACTATGAACTGAGAACAGCACAGCTTAGCAAGTTGGGATTGAACAACGTGTTTAGAAGTGTACAACTAAGTGCTATTGCCAATAACGTACTGCTGTTTGCTAAATACCGTGGCTTCGATCCAACTTTTGGAGGTATAAATGATCGTTACGATACATATACCTTCCCGCTCATCAGGACTTTCTCAGGTTCAATTTCATTCACTTTCTAATACCTACTTAAACAGAATGATATGAAACTTAAAAAATACATATTCTCATTATCGGTAGCGGCTCTTATGATCACTACCCAAAGCTGTGATGATCTGGAGGTTGAAAACAACAATGCTTTAGACATTAACGGTGTGCTATCCAATCCGGCAGAGTTCCCTTCTTTAATACAGGGAGCCTACGGAGAGTGGTGGAGACAAACCCAAATCTCTTACCCCAATATGTACCTGTCGGTAGCCTCACAAATCATGTCCTCCTCATGGACCAACTTTGCCATGTTCGATGGGGGCAGAATTCCTCCCAGACCGTTCGTAAACTCTAACACGGCTTCTACCGTTCGGGTGAACCGAAACCCCTGGCGAGGAATCTATAACTCCATAGGCCCGGTGAACGATGTGTTGAAGGTAATGCGCGATAACTTCGATGGCAAAGCCATTGACCCCAACACCGGTGAAGATCACACTCTTTCTGTATTGGCCAATGCTCGCATGATGCAAGGCCTGGCCCTGGGCTGGGTGGCCATGATCTTCGATCAGGGTTTTATTGTTAGCGAAGACCTAACCGATGCAGACCTGGGTAGCTTAGAGCTACAGTCTTATAGAGAGTGTGCCGATGCCGCAATAGCAAGGTTCCTGGAGGCCGCTCAGATTTTTGAGGAAAACCCGGAAATCATTTTTAACGGATTCAACGGTGTAACACTTTCTTCTCAGGAAGCGGCTCGTTTTGCCCGGTCATATGCTGCAAAAGTTGAAGTGTTTTCGGCCAGAAATGCAGAGCAAACCATAAACGAAACCAATTGGCAGCAAGTGCTTGAACTTACTACCAACGGTATAACTCAAGACATTGCCCCCATTGGCGATGGAGGAAACGATTGGTATACCAGAGCCTTAACCAACGGACAGTATGCCGGTTGGGTGCGGGTTTCGCAACGAATGATCAACATGATGGAAGGTGGAACCGGTGGCAGAGACATTCTTAATGCCAGTGATACCGACCCCGACCACCCAACGGCACCTTACCCCTGGCAAGACAATGTGTTGTCTTACCCCGAAATTACCAGCCCCAGAGACAAACGTCTGGAAACCGACTTTACTTACAACAGTAGTGTACCTTTTAGGTCTGACCGGGGCTTCTACATTTTTGGTAATTACAGCTACAGCCGGTATATCTACTTTGTAAATGATAACTCCGTGGGCCCTATGCCGCACTTTACAGTTATTGAGAATAACCTGCTCAGAGCAGAGGCTCTTGTTAGAACAGGTGGAAGTAAAATTGAAGCTGCCCAGCTCATTAACGAAAGTCGGGTTGGACGCGGAGAATTGGCTCCCCTAACCGGTGCAGAAACCAATGAAGAGCTTCTGAGGGAAATCACTTATGAGCGACTGGTAGAACTGAGTTGGCAAGCGGCCTGCAATGGCTACTTCACCAGACGAATCACCACCATCGATGATTTGAAACTACCTCCTGGCACCCCTCTCAGTATGCCGGTACCGGCATCAGAGCTGGAGGCACTTGGCCTCGAAATCTACACCTTTGGAGGTATAGGAAATCCTGATGGAGCCTGATAGATAACAAAACAATGGCTGTCTCATCGATCGATCCTCTTTTAGCCACCATTTTTTAAGTGGTGATGGTCAGGAAAGAAGCGGTGAAATTCTTGAGACAGCCTCATTTAACCAAACACATGTCAAGGTCAAAAACAATAGGGTCAATTCTTATTCTCAGCCTGATAATGGTTTTGGGTTGTCACTCCCAAAACAAGCTTAGTGCAGAACTGCTGGAGATCAACTTTATAGGAGAGTTCAGTTCAGAGCACTGGATTGAAATAGATGGTATTCGTCTAATTCACCAGTCCAATTTTGAGCGGGACAGTTTAATGCTGGCTCCATTTTTTCCGGAAACAGATCAGCCTTTACCCACTACTATCCAGCACTTTAGGTCTTATACCAACCATGAAGCAGTAAACGAACGAAAGATTCCAAAAGGTCGCGTGGCCGAATCTTTTTTCACCCGAATGTCGCTGGCCTATCGCCTGGAAAATGGAAAGCGAAAAAGAGCTTACGTTTTTGAAGGCAACGTGGCGGAAATGTCAATGGGAAAGCTGAGGTTCTACAGAACCGATGGTAGAACAATGACCATACGAACCAGCAAGAATTACCCTGCTCTTATCAAAAATCTTAACAACCGGGAACCAATGGCCACCGGAGAAAGAAACTGACTTTCGTTTTAGTTTAGTTAGTAGTTTGTTTAGAACTGGTTTCAGACGGAAACCAGTTACTTTTCAAATAAATACAATTATTAACGAATTCCCTACTTTCCGCAAGAAAAACCCAATCCGAGTATTCACTCATTCATAACGCAACGAGGTAATAGGATCCTGGCTGGCGGCACGTTTTGCGGGAGTTATCCCAAATATTATTCCTACCGTAACAGCCACACCAAAAGAAAGGGCAATAGAAGATATATGCACCAGTGTTGGGATATCGGCCAATTGACTAATGCCAAAGGCAATGGACAGCCCCAAAATAATACCTATCATTCCTCCACTGAAGCTAATCATAACCGATTCGAGCAAGAACTGATAAATAATATCTCGTTTGGTAGCTCCTATTGCCAAGCGAAGCCCAATTTCTTTAATACGCTCCAAAACCGAAGCCAGCATAATATTCATAATTCCTATTCCCCCTACCAATAAGGATATGCCCGCAATGCCTCCCAACACATAATTAAAGATGTTTTTAGTACGCTGTTGCTGTTTCAGCAATAATTCAGGAATCGTGATTTCATAATCCACCACCTGGCTGTGTTTGCGCTTAAGAAGTTTACTAATTACCTCAGCGGTGGCATTCATTTTATCGGAGTCGGCCACCTTTATCACCAGACGATCCAGTTGATGATAGTTTTTAGCTTTGCCCTGGTCTACTCCCATATTACTATTCCTGATTGCCTCCTGAATGGCCGTATTAGAAACCATTGCACGATTCTCATACCTAAGTAGAGCCGTACTCAGCGGAGTATAAACATCCATATTATAGTCTCGTATGCCCAGATTACTGATACTCTTGTCAGAAATAAGTCTTTCTTCCAGAACCCCGATTACCCTGAGCCAATGTTTTCCCACCTTGAGGTATTTACCCAAAGGTTCTTCTCCATTAAAGAACTTGGCGGCTATAGACTTACCTACAATACATACCGGCTTACCCATTTCCGCATGTTCCTCATTAAAGAAATTTCCTTCGAGCAGACGGAAACCGGCAATTTCAAAATATGAGTTTTCAACCCCCACCAACTTGGCACTACGATGAAAGGCGTTGCGAGAAACTGAAGTTTCTACCACTACCTCCGGACTTACCACCTCTATGCCAGGCACTATACTCTTTATGCTTTCCACATCGAGAAAATTGAGACCGATGGAAAGGTTTTTTTGTTTTCGGGCTTCTCCTCCGGCATTTTCGGCTTGTACTTCTCCTTCTGTTTGTTCAATTACCGGAGTAATGACAATGTTGTTTACACCAACCAACTTTATTTGCTCCAGAATCTCTTGCTGGGCACCGGCTCCAATTGCCAGCATAGCTATAACTGCGGCTACTCCGAAAATAATACCCAATGCTGTAAGCAATGACCGGATTTTATTGGCAAAAACCGCTTCCATGGCTATGGCCATGTTAGATGCTAATTGCTTCAACATTACTTATTGTTTTGGGCGATGGACTGGGAGTTGTTGAGCCTCTTAAGGCTGAAGTCGTTAATACCACTGGGATCGGAAAGGTACACGCTCTGTCCTTCAGTCAATCCTGACTTTATGATTACCTGATCGGAATTAGAAATTCCCAACTCCACTTCTTGCTTCACAATACTCAGTCCATCTTTCAATAGTACGTAGGTAATGGAATCTCCCTGGCTGTGAATGGCCTCTACGGGCACAAACATAGCCTGCTCTACCACCTTGGCAATTATTTTATTGCTCGTAGACATTCCCGGCCGAAGAGTGGTGTCAGATTCATTAATTTCTACTACTACTTCAAAAACCTTGGAGTCAGAATTAGGTCTTTGCTGTCCCATATTGGCCACACTCGTCACCACCCCCGTGAGCTTCTTTTCCGGAAAAGCATCGAGTCCAATTTCCACAAATTGGCCTGCGCTCACGGTATTGATATCTACTTCATTGATATAAGTTTTGGATATCATGCTGGTAAGATCAGGTAAAGTAGCCACAATAGGGTCGTAAGAGGCTACTCTTCCCCCCTGCGCAATTTTGTTTCCGCGCCAGTCCCTTCTATAAATTAGCATGCCGGCCTCCGGAGCCGTAATTACAAACTGATTTGATATTTCCTGAAGAAAATCGAGCCGCCTCTTGTCTTCTAACATTTCGGCTTCAGAAGCCGCCACCTTGGCCTTGGCCTTTTCTAGTTGCAACTTGTAGTTTTCCTTGGCCTGATCATATCTTTTTTGGGCCCGTTCCAACTCCATTGTTTTTTCCTTGATAGTGGCCGGTGGTTCGTATTGTGAATTTTCCAGCACTAGCTTCTGCTTTTCCATTTCGAAAAGCATATTGTCCATTTCCTCCCTGGCTTTTCTCAGTTCCATGGCCGTATCTAGTTTGGCCTCTTTATACTGTGAAGAACTGATGGTAAAATCACTGCTGGCTTGCTGAATTTTTTGTCCAAGCTCCGACTGATCTAGCCTGGCCACATAGTCTCCTTTGGCCACCACAGTGCCCTCATCGATGATGTGGCTAATGGTGGTTTCCCAAATATTGGCTTGACGCATGCCATCAGGCCCTAAGATATTTACGCTGTTTTTGGCATATAACTCTCCGCTGGCGGTTACCTCAGACCTAAACAAACCTACCTTTACCTGGGTAAGTACCTCGCTCTCCATGGAAGAGCCTTTGTTAACCTTTGTGATGAAAAAGATGATTAAGGCTACAAAGACGCCCGTAATCACCATGACCTTTCTATTTTTCATGAGTTGTTGTTGATGATTTGAGTAAACTATAATGATAGTTTAAAACTTGTTCAAACTAAAATTTTTAACATTAATTTTATATTTAATATTTCAACCTTTGATGTCTGATCAAAAAAATATAGTCTTCCTTATTTCATCACTTCTCCCCAAAACTCACTTTTCACCTCCATCAACATTCGACCCGCTTCTCATCTGCCCCGGCCCTCCCACTCATGCTCTCCTATCAATACGCTGGATGCCATCGTTTATTGGTTATCAATAACTTTAAGTGCATAGAACCAGAGCCTCTTGGTATTCTTCTCCGATGCATCTCAACCTATTTTTGTTCTACTCCCAGAGTCATTTGTTATGGACTGCGTGTTATAAAGACCGTGTAATGGCCAATTAATTACACTACGTAAGAACAAATTCAACCGGGTGAACTTTTATTTCAACGGCCCTCTCTACAAAACCACTTACAGTAGTAGCTTTGTGAACTATGAATTACCTTTCTGTAGAAAAGCTCACCAAGTCTTTTGGCGACCGGCTTATACTCGACCACATTACTTTTGGGATTGCACAGGGCCAAAAAGTGGCTCTGGTTGGAGTGAATGGTTCGGGAAAATCTACGCTGCTAAAAGTGATTACCGGAATGGAAACTCCCGATAGTGGCGAAGTGGTCTTTAAAAACGATATTGTGGTAAAGCATCTATTGCAGAATCCGCAGTTTTATGCCGGACAAAAAGTACTCGATGCCGTTTTTGATAGCAACAACCCGGAACATGCTTTGCTTAAGCAATATGAGCGAGCCCTGGTGCGATCGGCTGCCGGACATGAAAACCACGGTGAAGTACAGCAACTTATAGAACAAATAGATGCCCAAAACCTATGGGATCTGGAGAGCCAGGCCAAACAAATACTGGGGAAGCTCGGCATCCACAATCTAGAAGAAGAGGTTGCATTACTTTCTGGCGGGCAACAAAAGCGAATAGCCCTTGCCTCGGTGCTTATTCAAAAGCCCGACCTACTGATTCTCGATGAGCCCACCAACCATCTCGATATAGATACCATTGAATGGTTGGAGAAGTACTTGGCCGTAGCCAACATGGCGTTAATTTTAGTAACTCACGACCGCTACTTTCTGGAGCAGGTAACCGATAACATTATTGAACTGGAAGCCGGAAAAGCATTTACCTATCAAGGTAACTATGCCTATTTTCTGGAGAAAAAAGCCGAACGAGAAGCCAATGAAAGTGCTTCCATAGACAAAGCCCGAAACCTTTACAGAAAAGAACTGGAGTGGATTAGAAGACAACCACAGGCCAGAGGTACCAAAGCAAAATACAGGGTAGATGCCTTTCAGGAAACCAAAGAAAAAGCCTTTAGCGCTCAAAAAACAAATGAGCTAAACCTTCAGGCCAATACAGCCCGACAGGGCAAAAAGGTATTGGAAATAGAGAAATTGAGCCATGGTTTTGGAGACCGACAATTAATCAGTGACTTCTCCTATACCTTTCAGAGGCAAGACAGAATAGGAATAGTAGGTCCTAATGGCAGTGGAAAAACCACTTTCATAAGGCTGATTACACAAGAGTTGGCACCCAATTCGGGTTATATTGAACTTGGCCCAACCACCAAATTTGGCTACTACCGACAGGTAGAAGATCAGTTCGACCCGCAACAAACCGTAATAGATTTTGCCAAAGAAATCGCTGAAGTGATTGAAGTTGGCAAAGGCCGAAGCATACCTGTTTCGCAGTTCCTCACCCGTTTTCTGTTTCCTCCGGAGGTTCAGTACAAACCCATTGGCAAATTAAGCGGTGGTGAAAAACGCAGGCTGCAACTTCTGCAGGTTCTATTAAAAAGCCCAAACTTTCTGGTGCTCGATGAACCCACCAACGATCTGGACTTGATTACGCTGGGCACTTTAGAAAATTACCTGGAGAACTTTGAAGGCAGCCTCATTATCATCTCGCACGATCGCTACTTTATGGATAAACTTGTTAACCACCTGTTTGTGTTCGATGGTCAAGGACAAATAAGAGACTTTCCCGGCAACTATACTGACTACCGTATGCAGGCAGCAGAAAGCCCCCAGGTGGCCAAACCTATAGAACAAAAAAAGGAAAAGACCAAGGAACCAAATGAACGGAAAAAGCTTTCATTTAAGGAGCAACGAGAGTTTAGCCAGTTGGAGCAACAGATAGCCGATCTGGAACAGGAGAAAAGCCGATTAATCGATGAAATGAATCAGGTAACTGATCATGAAGAGTTGTCGGAACTGGCCAAGCGCCTTCAGACAGTTTCTGATGAACTCGACCAAAAAGAATTGCGCTGGCTGGAGCTCTCCGAATTGACGTAGTGCATGGCAGTAATAGAATTGACCAACGACAAGGTAAGTTTAGTAGCAAATACCGAAAAAACGATACTGGAAAACACACTGGCTGCGGGCATACCGCACACCCACGCTTGTGGAGGCTTTGCCCAATGTTCTACCTGCCGTGTCTATATCGAGGAAGGTTTGGAAAACCTTTGTCCCCGAAATGAAGAAGAATCGTCTCTTGCTCAACAATTAGGACTACTGCCTGAGGTAAGGCTGGCGTGTCAGACTAAAATTAATGGGGATGTAAAGATGAGAAGACTCGTACTTGATGAAATCGATGAAACCATTATCCTGGATCATGGTAGCACCCTTTCGCCCAGAAGCCTGGGAATTGAAAAAGACGCATCCATACTCTTTGTAGATATTGCCGACTACACTGCTTTTTCGGAAAAAACTCCGGCTTACGATGTAGTGCATATTCTCAACCGCTACTTTCATATAGCCGGCACGGTTGTAAAAAAATATGGAGGGCGAATAATTGATTACTACGGAGATGGTTTTTTGGCCATCTTTGGGTTAGACGATGATCCGAAACACTCCGAAAACCTCATTAAAGCCGGATTCGAACTGAAAACAGCCATCGATAAGTTCGACCATGCCGTACACGATATTATTGACAGTGACTTTAAAATCCGGCTGGGAGCACACACCGGTAAAATCATTTGGGGAACCATAGGCATTGAAGGCATGCAGAAGGAAGCTGCCATTGGAGATACCGTAAACTTGGCCAGCCGAATAGAACAAGCCAATAAAACACTCAATACTCGGTTTTTAGTATCAGAAGCTCTCTACAAAAAACTACAACACAAATGTTCGGTTTGTCAGAGTTTCGAAATAAACGCCAAGGGTAAAAGCGGGATCCAAAAAGTCTACTCACTAGACCAACACTTTTTAGACTAGTCTTCCCCTTAGAGTTGGGCCGCGAAGGCAAAACTCTTCAAGCCTCTCTACTTGCGCTATTCAATTAATCGAACGAGATTCGTTACTTAAAGCTATTTTAGTACACCATGAACTCAACGTTGTTTCTTATTCTTTTTGGGTTTCTAATGGTCGTATATGCCATGAGTTTCATCTATTACATGAAACAGCGCAGCAACCGGAAGAACAATCAAAACCGTATTTTACAACTCCCACTGTTCATGGCCTTCCTTATTGGCCCCTTACTTTTTTTCATGATTAACAACAACCAACGCAGAGAGAAAAGAAAGTTTATGAAAGGAAATAAAAGGCGATTCTCCTGAATTTATACAACCTCATAGGCCAGCATACGTCTACAGCCTCAAAGCTTGAACTCTTTTAGTCAATTATTACTTACTTCAACATGCATCAGGAATTCATCAATAAACTTTATGTGCGGCAACAAGCCTGCCCCAGCTGCCCATCGCCCGAAATGGTTGCCAACTGGTTCAACGACCTTCTCGGCACCCTATTCCCTGACTTTTCGCGGCAGCAGTTTAGCACTCAGAAAGAATTTGAATTACATCTGGAAAAATTACGATTGCAACTCAATCAAATTCTTTCCCGAAACCCCATTAAATCGGATATGGAACCGGACCATGTAACCGATCGGTTTTTTGATGAATTACCGGCCATTCACGCCATGCTGGAAGAAGACATAACGGCTATTTTTGAAGGCGATCCGGCCGCTAAAAGCCGAACCGAAGTAGTAAGAACTTATCCGGGTTTCATGGCCATTGCGGCTCATCGCATTGCCCATTCGCTGTATCAGCTAAAGGTTGAGCTCATACCTCGTATAATTTCGGAGTATGCACATAGCCGAACGGGCATCGATATTCACCCTGGCGCAACCATAGGCCATTTCTTTTGTATAGACCATGGCACCGGGGTTGTGATTGGCGAAACCACTCACATTGGCGACCATGTTAAAATTTATCAGGGAGTAACCCTGGGGGCTTTGAGTGTAGAGAAGCGTGATGTACAAACGAAACGCCATCCTACCATTGGCGACCATGTAGTCATTTATGCAGGAGCTACTATTTTAGGTGGAAACACCGATATAGGCCATAGCTCGGTAATTGGAGGCAATGTGTGGCTTACCCACAGTGTGCCTTCCGGCTCTAAGGTTTATTACCAGGCCCAAATGAGCCACTCCAACGGAAAGAAAGACACAATTATTTTTAAAGGACAAAGCGCATGACCATTGAGCAATTAATTGGTAATACACCCTTGGTAGAATACCAACGCCTACATACCAATCCGAAAGTGAAAATCTACGGTAAACTGGAAGGCAACAACCCCGGGGGAAGTGTAAAAGACAGAGCTGCTTATGGCATGATAAAAGGGGCGCTAGACCGCGGTGAAATAAAAAAGGGCGACCGATTAATTGAAGCCACTAGTGGCAATACAGGCATAGCCTTGGCCATGATTGCCAGCATTATGGGTGTGCACATAACTCTGGTGATGCCTGATAACTCCACGCGCGAACGAGTTTTAAGTATGCAGGCCTATGGTGCTGAGGTAATACTTACGCCTGCCGCTCAAACCATAGAGTATTCCCGTACACTGGCGCAGCAAAAGGCCGAAAAAGAGGGCTATTACATGCTCAATCAGTTTGCCAACCCCGATAATTACGGACAACATTATAAAACTACAGGGCCTGAAATATGGAAGGACACCCAGGGGAAAATCACCCACTTTGTTTCTGCCATGGGCACTACCGGCACTATTATGGGAGTATCGCGCTATCTAAAGGAACAAAATCCACATGTGCAGATAGTAGGCACTCAACCAACGGATGGTTCCAGCATCCCCGGAATCCGCAGATGGTCTCCTGAATTTCTTCCTAAAATATTCGATCCACACAGGGTTGATAGAATAATAGATGTAAGTCAGGAAGAAGCCACCATAATGACGCGAAGAATGGCTAAAGAAGAAGGAATTTTGGCAGGCATGAGCTCTGGCGGTGCATTACATGCAGCGCTAAAGCTTGCCGAAGAAATTGAAGAAGGGGTTATCGTCCACATTGTCTGCGACCGGGGAGACAGATACTTAAGTAGTGACTTATTTGGGTAAGCCTGAAAACAAACATTGTCCCTAAGCCTCATCGATTGCATTGAGCCTGTAATTACTGTAGGGTTGTAATCCACACCAAATAACCGCAGGCATGCTGCTCACTGCTGACATAGGGTTGTCACCTGACATCTCTAATTTTATGGTAAACAGAACAGCCATGCCCGAAAAAGTGCTGACAACATACTACCCTAAAAGCAAAACAGATTGGAGGAACTGGCTAAGTAAGCACCATGATTCAACCCAGTCTATCTGGTTAGTTTATTATAAGACTTCCAGTAACAAGCCTACTCTAAGTTGGAGTGAGGCCGTAGACGAAGCACTTTGCTTTGGCTGGATTGATAGCACAAAGAAAGCCATCGACAAAGAAAGCTACATGCAATATTTCTGTAAGCGAAAGCCCAACAGCATATGGTCTAAAATAAACAAAGAGAAAGTGGCCCGGCTCATTGAAAACAACCTTATGACCGAGGCTGGCCTAAAGAGCATAGCAACAGCTAAAGAAAATGGTTCCTGGAACGCATTGGATGATGTAGAGGCACTAATTGTTCCGAACGACTTAACCGAGGCTTTAGCAGGCTGCAAAGAGGCACTTGCATTTTTTAACAGGCTCAGCAATTCGACTAAAAAACTACTACTGCATTGGGTAACCTTTGCTAAACGGCCGAAAACAAGAGCAAAACGAATTGCAGAAATCGTAGAGAGTGCCCATAAAAGCCTGAAACCAAAACAGTTCAGGTAATTGGTTCACCACAACCAACATCACTTGAATTTCATCCTCAAAACAAGCTCTTTTTAAGTCAACAACTGGCGTTAAAAACAGGAACTAAGTCCACACACTCATGTGTTAATGGCACCTGATAATTAGACAAAGCAAAAACATGAATAAGAGTTATCCAAGATCATTTTCGCACATAGGTATCACCGTGCCTGACCTAAAAAAAGCCGTTGAATTTTATGAAGAGGTGATGGGCTGGTATGTGATTATGCCTCCCTCTAAAATCAAAAAAGAGAAAGAAACAGCCATCGGTCAAATGTGCATCGATGTGTTTGGCGAAGATTGGGAAGAGTTTGAAATCGCCCACATGTCCACATCAGATGGAATTGGTATAGAGCTATTCTCATTCCCTCATGGAGTTAAAGAGAAGCCAGAATTCAATCCGTTCAACACTGGTCTTTTTCACTTCTGTGTACAAGATCCGGACATTGAAGGCCTAACTCAAAAAATTATAGAACGTGGTGGTAAGCAGAGAATGCCAATTCGTGAATATTACCCCAATGAAAAACCGTATAAAATGGTTTATGTAGAAGACCCTTTTGGTGTGGTATTCGAAATATATTCTCACAGTTACGAGCTCACCTATTCTTCGGGGGCATATCAAGACTAACCGCTTCTTAAGGCTTCACTAAAAGTGAGGCCTTCTCTTTTTTACGGGTAGTGCTATCCGAACATCTTCACAACCCAATGGAATCCACCCCTACTTTCTTTCAATAGTTAAGCAAGAAAAAAGCCCTACAACCCACAGAAGCACACTATATTGAAGTAAGCTTATCTTAACAAAGTCCTAACTCACCAAATGAAGAACGCTCTCCTATTTTTAACCCTTCTTTGCCCGGCTCTATTTTCCTGCAACCAAACAAAGACTAAAAACCACCAACAAGCGGAAGAACAAAAAACAGAAGCAGCAAAAGCCGACTCCGTTGTTTATCAAAGCCAAGCACTTACCATTATTAAGTTAACTGACCATACATATCAGCATATTTCCTACTTAGACACCGATACTTTCGGTAAGGTACCCTGCAATGGCATGTTTGTTATAAATGAGGGTGAAAGTATTGTATTCGACACACCAACCCACTCAGAAAGCGCTAAAGAACTCATCATTTTTATCCGTTCAGAATTAAAAAGCAAGATCACTGCGTTAATCCCCACACACTTCCATGAAGACTGCATCGGTGGAATTAATGAATTTGACACCCAAGGCATTCCTGCATTTGTCGGCACTCGAACGATAAAACTATTGACTGACAACAACTATAATTTCAAAACGCCCGTCAATGCTTTTAATGATAGTCTGAACTTGAAATTAGGAAACCAAGCAGTTGTCGTGCACTTTTTGGGCGAAGGCCACACCCAAGACAATCTAGTAGGCTACTTCCCTTTAGATCACGTTCTTTTTGGTGGCTGTTTAATTAAATCAGTTGGGGCCGGTAAGGGTAATTTAGAAGATGCCAACGTTCAACAATGGCCAGCGACTGTGGCCAAGGTAAAACGCAAATTTCCCGAAGCTGACCTGATTGTTCCGGGCCATGGAAAAACCGGTAATACAGCTCTTTTAGATTATACCATACAATTGTTCGAGACAAATAATCAGTAGAAGAAGCTATCATCGGCCATTGAGACAGCCGGTATCTGAGTGGCGATTTGCTCAGCCAAGTCCGGTTGAATAGACTCAATGACTCAGAAACATTAAGCACATTTCAATTATATTCTTTTGATTAGCTACCTGAATACATTCTTTCTATTTACTTGTAACAATAAACCATACCTATCTTATGCATACCATTCAACGAATGATCACCAACATCTGCTCCGATAACCTTTCTGCAAGCAGAGATTTTTATACCAGCCTGCTCGATTTCGCAGTCGATTATGACAGTGACTGGTTTGTTCATTTGATCTCCAAAGACCGCCAACTGGAACTCGGTATTATTGATCGAACCTATGATTTGGTTCCGGAAGCATTTCAGCAAAAACCACAAGGCTTTTACCTCACCTTTGTGGTCGAAAATGCCGACATAGTTTTTGAAAAAGCTAAGTCACAAGGCTTTGAAGTACTCAGTGAGCCGGAAAATACTTTTTACGGACAAAGGCGCTTTTTACTAAAGGACCCGAATGGCACTCTGGTAGACATTTCCTCCCCCACTAAGGCTCCCTGATATCACAGCCTGACTGATGTTGCCTAAAAAACTACTGCTGACCATACTAGTGCTCGGAGCCACCGCCATTTCACTATTCTTTGTACCCTGGCGGCTGCTCTGGGTTTCAATTCGGCCCATGCCTGATAGCGTGCAAGAGCAGGTAAATCGGGTTGAAGAATATGCTCTTAGCGGTATTATAGTGTACATTGATGAAGCAGGAAAGCCCCCTAAACTCCACGCTGCCGGTTGGCACAACAGAGAAATAAAAAGTACCTGCTCAGCCCGATGCTCTTTTTAAAAGAGCCAGCATTAGTAAACTATATATTGCCGCAGCAGCTACCAAGCTCATTGGTAAAGGGCAGTTAGATTCCAAGAAACCTTTGGTTCAAACCTGCCTGAACTCCGTGGAAAAGTAGAAAATGCCGATCGAATTACGCTTGAACAACTCATACAGCACCGCAGTGGCATACCTACTTTTACAGACTCTCCGGATTTTCGGTGGGACAAGCCTTTTAAGAACAATGAGAAAACGCTAGAACTTGAACTAAACAAACCGGCACGTTTTGAACCCGGCCTGCGCTATGAATACTCCAATACTAACTACCTGCTTCTTGGCCATATTCTGGACAATACGTTGGGCTACAGTCATCACCAGTATATCGAAGAAGCCATATTGCATCCACTTCAACTCAAAAGCACTTTTAGCCTGCTTAGCCAAGCCAATCCCGAACGGGTGAGCGGGTATGTCGTAGGCTGGCCTCATGATGTAAAAGGCAATGATTTTATTGAACCGGGTGCTTCTATGGTCGCTACAGCTCAATAGGTTGGTCTGTCTTTGAGGGCACTGCGCAATGGTAGTTTAGTCAATAACAAGGAGCAATCAATCTATGCCGGGCTGTATAGTTTTGAGCATACCGGACTTTTGCCGGGCTACCAGAGTTTGGATCGCTATTATGCAGATATAGATGCTGTTGTCATTCAGTTCACGAACACCAGCGGAGGCAAAGCCTGGAGTTTTTCAGAAATTATGCACAAGCGCCTAGTCAGGATTTTAAGAAACCACAACACTCTACATGTTCCATGACACTCCCTTTGCATGTTCTGCACTTTTTTAGGAACTTGAATACAGAACCCATCCAATCCAGCCCCATGAACGCATTTGAAGCAGCCAGAATTGAAGAGCTAAAAAAGCAGATTGAATATGAGCATCAGGAAGAATATAGGTATGTAGAAAAATTCAGACCTTTGGTGCAAGAAGTAGACAGGCTTTCAAAATCTTTTCTCGGCATATTGCTAAATAGAGCTACAATAAAAAGACTCAATAAGGAAATGCAGTCTTATGCGGATGTAGCCAATGACCATCAGCGTAGGAAGAACCAGTTAAGAAAAGAATTAAACGAACTTGAATCGGCAATTCGAAATCGCCACTAAACCCCAATACTATGAACAGCAAACAAGATGAAAGAATAGCCGCCATGAGTTTTGCTTCAGTATACCCGCACTATGTAACCAAAGTAGAAAAGAAAGGTCGGACAACCGAAGAACTTCATCAGGTCATTGAGTGGCTCACCGGTTTTGATTCCAAAAAGCTCCAAAGTCTGATCGATGAAAAAGCCACCTTCCAATCGTTTTTTGACCAAGCCAGCCTTAACCCCAATGCAAAGCTCATTACCGGAGTCATCTGTGGCTATCGGGTAGAAGATATCGAAAACCCATTGACCCAAAAGGTAAGGTATCTCGATAAACTGGTAGATGAGTTGGCCAAGGGTAGAAAAATGGAAAAGATATTGCGAAGCGTATAGTCTATCGTGGTTTTGGTTCGTAAGTTTTTTGAGATTAAACCAGTCTGACCGCTCATAGCGATCAGACCAGTAGCACCGGCTAAGCCGATAAAGTATTCTATTCCGCGGTGGTAGCATCTTTTACTCCAGAAGCCGCAGAGGTAGTCGTTCCCTTCTTGGCATACACACGGAAGTAGTATTTGGTTTTGGCGTTCAACCCAGTAACCACAAGATTGGTAGTAGTAACCTCCTTCTTAGAGTAATTATTGAGCGTGCTGCTGAAGTTGGCATTCGTAGAAACGTCCACCAGGTATTTATCAGCACCGGTTACCTGAGCCCAGCTAATCTTAAAAGAGTTCGCTGTGATATCAGTTGCTGCGTTAACAGCAGGTGCGCTCAGCGATGGTTTTGGATCATCGTCTTTATCGCAAGACATAACCAAACCGGTGAACAAAAATGCCACTACCAGCATTCTCATAAGTCCACTACTTTTTTCTAACATTCTCATTTTGCTAAAAATTTGTTTTTACATATTGATAGCCCCTTGACCCTCCATTCAGGGGCCCGGTTGTAAGCTTCTATGAAGAAAAAATTTATAGTTTGAGACACATATTATTCTATTTCCGGCCGCGTTATTCTGTATTTTCATCAGGTCGAAAACTGCCTTATTTTTCACTTTCTTAACAATTCCTTGAAAAAGCCAGGCTCCATAAACCGTAAGGTCTGACTATTTTTAACCCTAATGACTTTTTACTTATGCGTTCCTATGTACTTACCATGCTTTTTGTGAGCTGCTTATGCAGCCTCTCTACTGCTCAAACTAAAGTAATTGCTCATCGCGGCTCTTCCGGTATAGCCCCAGAAAACACCTTATCGGCCTTTCAACAAGCTATTGACCAAGGAATTGAATTCTTTGAGCTGGATGTACACATTACCAAAGACGATTCCGTGGTGGTCATTCACGACAGTTCAGTAGACAGAACTTCTTCTAATGACAAGAAGGGAAAGGTGGCTGATATGACCTTTGCCGAGCTGCAAAAGGTAAAGGTAGGTTACTCCGAAAAGTTTGGCGACAGGTTCGCTGAAGAGCCAATTCCCAGCTTGCGGGAGGCTCTTAAACTAGCCAAAGACAGAATAAAAGTTTGTGTAGAAATTAAGGCCTATGGTGCCGAAGAAGAGGTATTGCGCACCATTGCTGAGCTAAAAATGACAGATCAGGTGATTATATTCTCTTTTCACTATCAGGTACTGGCTAAAATAAGAAAGCTGAATGCTGATATTCCAATTCTCTACCTCACAGGGACGGCAGATCAGTTTACCCTGGACTACGCCAAGGTAATCAAAGCGGGCTATATTGGAGTTGGCGGTGGCACTCACCTAACTGAAGCATTTATTAAAGAGGCACACGCCATGGGTATCCAAGTATGGCGATATACGGTGGACGATGAAGAAACGATGAAGACTTTGATTGATCTGGGAATTGATGGAATAATTTCTAACTACCCAGAAAGGGCTGTAAAACTCTTAAACCACTGACTATGAAGCACATTATTAAACTGGAAGAGGCAGCTATGTTTGGCTTCTCCATCTATTTATTCAGCCTGACCAATTTTGACTGGTGGTGGTATTTAGTGCTCATTCTCACTCCCGATATTGGCATGATAGGATATGCCCTAAACACCAAAACAGGTGCGCTAACATATAACTTATTCCACCATAAAGGACTTGCTATTATGGTGCTTTGCTTGGGCTGGTTGTTCAGTAACTCATGGCTAGAATTGAGTGGTATTATTCTATTTGGGCATGCAAGCCTTGATCGTATTTTTGGTTATGGACTGAAATACCCCGATCACTTTAAGCATACGCATTTGGGGTGGTTGCCCGGATCTAAGGCGGAAAGCTAAGCCTCCGATTTAGTGGTATAAAATGGGCAGAGGCGTTAATAACCTGAGAGCTCTCGCCCATAATGCTTACATTCACAGTGTTGATCCTGTGAACTATGCGTTACTTTTTAAGCCACTTAGTCATTACCCTGTTTATTATTTCTTGTAGGCCTGCTCCTGAGAATTTTCCAATCAATGGCACATGGAAACCCGTCAGTCAGAACCTTGGTGGCACTCCGCTACCTCTGGCAGCCAATAGCAATCAAAAACTGGTGATAACCGATAGCTTGTATACCATGCATGCAGAAAGCATAGACAAAGGCATAATTCACTTTAATGAGCATAAAATGGATATTTATGGTCAGGAAGGCCCTAATAAAGGAAAGCATTTCAAGGCCATTTATAAACAAACCAGCGACAGCCTAACGGTGTGCTACAACCTACAGGGCGACAGCTATCCCAAAGCCTTTTCTACAGAAGGGCAGCCGCTGTATTATCTGGTAGTTTTTAAACGCATCGAATAAGTTAGTCGGTAATGAGCAAACCCTGGGCGCTAAGCCGCGACCGTATGTTTTGGTGTTGCTTCCAGAACCTATCTTCAATAATTGACCACAGCTTTCGGGCCTCAGGCACATCGTTCAAAGCATCCATTTGAGGATCGTCATCAAAGAGTATAAGCCAATATTGGAAATTCTCTTTCTCCGAGAATAACCTCAACTGCTTTAATGCCTTTTGTATGTCTCCCTGGTGAGCGTAATAAACCGCCAAACTTAATTCCTTATAAATGGACTGATCTTGCTGCATATAGTCCAGAAAATCTTTATTAAGGGCTTCAGCCTCCTTGTTCTTACCCATGGCCTCCAGCACTACAGCTATCTTTCCATGCTCATATCGGTAAATGTCAAGTTTCATTTGCTCACGCATATCCAGAAAAATAGAATAATAGTAGTAAGCCTCTTCGTAGTCGCGCATAAAGTAGCATACCTTCCCAACCTCCTGCAAAATATCCAGCCGGCTAGAGTCCTTCTTCCACTCCACTATCAGCCGATCTTTCAACCGATTCATATCCTTTTCCTTAGCATATAACACAAAGGATTTCAATAAGTTAGAAAACCCATTGTCCTTCTCATAGTCAATGGATTTATTCACATAGTACAAAGCTTCTTCCACAAAGCCTGTTTGAATTAGCGCATTGGAAAGATGCAAATACAAGAAACTTCGGGTCATGGAATCGGTAGACGTTGCAGCCAACTGTTCTCCTCTCAGGGCATATTCCAGATACTTGGCGGTATTGGGAGTATAGTTGGCATAAAGATCTGAAAGCAAGTTAATTACATCGGTAGAATTGGGATTATATTCAAGTGCCTTTTCCAGGTAAGGAGCCACAGAGCTATAATCTTCGTCATACATAAAAGTAAGCGCTTTGGCTATCAGGCTTTCCGGCAGCTTAGGGTCATTCAGCATAGCTTTGTCAGCACTTTGGTGTATTTCTTTTGCAAACTTCTTATCGGCCTGAAAAATATCGAGGTAGTAATAGGCCACTGTCAAAGCAGCATAGGCATGAGCAAATCCGGGGTCTAGCTCGGTCGCTTTTTTAAAGTATGGCAATGACCGCATGGTCTTCTCATCATCGCCTATCACCAACAAGTCCCTTCCTTTTAAAAACTGGTCATAAGCCTCCAGGTTATCGGTAGGTATTTTCTCAATTTGTGCCTGTTCTTTGGGGGTAATAATGGCCTGCACCTCTCCGGCAATGTTTTGTGCAATCTCTTGCTGTAGTTTAAAAATATCGCTAGTGTTGCGTTCATACTGCCGCGCCCAAAGGTGCTTGTCGGTGGCAGCTTCAATTAGCTGAATATTCAGCAGTATCCGGTCGCCAATTTTTTGTCCGCTGCCCTCCACAAAATATTTCACATTGAGCTCCTTAGCCATTTCAGGAATGGTTTTAGTCGAATTTCTGTACTTCTCAGTAGAGGTTCGGCTAATTACCCGCAGGTCGGCAATTTTCTGCAAATTAATGAGCGTAGACTCCATGAGACCGTTGATGAGGTAAACATTGGAAGAATCGCTGCTATCGTTAATGAATGGCAACACAGCAATAGACTTTTCCTCTAAAATCTCATTTTCGCGGTCGGGCCTACTTAGCAAAAACACGACAAGCAGTAGTATGAAAATACCGGCTACAATTAAAAGTGGGACCCTTATGCCGGAAGCTGGCGCGGGTGGAACCTCATGAGCGACAGTTTCCATACGTTTGCTTACCTCTCCCGGGGGGTATCCATACTGTTCTCTAAAGCACTTCACGAAATAAGAAGCACTGGCAAACCCTACCTGTTCAGAAACTTCCGAAACATTCAGTGCCCCTGTTTTAAGCAGTTCCATGGCTTTCTCCAGCCTAACCTCGCGAATAAACTGGCTCACCGACTGCCCGGTAATTTTCTTTACCCTTCTCAGCAGGTTAGAACGGCTCATACCTACCTCTTCGGCCAGTTCTGAAACACCAAATTGCTCGTGGGCCATTTGCTGTTGTATAACCTCCCTGAGTTTGTCCAGAAAATTTCGTTCGAAAGGGGGCAATTCTTGCATGAAAAAGTAAGGCCTAATATTGTACAAAGGAGGAAAATAAATGGCAGAGTAACAAACCCGAAAAAACCAGCTTCACAAGCCCAAATCGAAAGTTATGCGTCATAATTTATAGGGTTGCATCATAGTTTTAGTCCATGATTGAAACTTAATAGTATTGGCCTGATTACTGCTAACTGCCCGGCAATTGTTCTTTTCAACTTTGTGTCATCAAAAACAATGAAGAAACAAACGAATCTAAAACGTATGAAAAGAACACTCTTAATTCTACAACCCACAGCCTTTTTTCTAGCCCTGCTTCTACTAGGCATGGGTTGTTCCGGCCAGGCAAACAATCAAGATGCCGCCTCAACAAAAGCTCCTACTCAAAGCATACACGATGCCGTTATCTCAGGACAAGCCGATGTGGTAAAACAGCATATTGCGGCCGGTACCAACCTGAATGCTAAAGACCCTTTTGGCGGGTCTACTCCTCTTATTCTAGCCGCAGTATTTGGGCATGACGATATTGCAAAACTCCTTATTGAAGCCAAAGCCGACCTGAACATTAAAAACAAGGAAGGATCTACCGCATTGCTTACAGCCGCTTTTTTTGGTCGTATAGAACAGGTAAAGCTACTCCTGGAAGCCGGAGCAGATAAGGCCATAAAAAATGCATTTGGAGCTACTGCCCTGGAGTCTGTACAAGCACCGTTCTCGGAGTTAAAGCCAATGTATGAACTAATTGGGGGTCAGTTAAAACCCATGGGGCTTACATTAGACCTAAAGCGAATAGAAGCTGCCCGTCCAGAAATTGCCAAACTTTTACAATAAAATCGGCTCGATAGATGGAAAGAAGGTACGACATAGATTGGCTTAGGGTAATTGCCATTGCCATGCTGCTGATATATCATATTGCCATTGGTTTTCAGCCCTGGGGTTCGCTAATCGGCTTTATAGCTAATGACGAACCCATTCCAAGCCTTTGGATTCCTATGGGCATGTTGAACGTTTGGCGTATTCCGCTTCTCTTTTTTGTTTCCGGAATGGGCGTATTTTTTGCCCTGCAAAAACGCAACTGGAAACAGCTACTGGGTGAAAGGGCTACACGAATTCTTATGCCTTACGGGTTTGGTGCTCTGGTCATTGTACCTATACACGTGGCCATTCTATTAAAGCATTACGGCCTGCCTTTTTCATACAGACCCTCTCCGGCCCACTTGTGGTTTCTGGGTAATATTTTTGCTTATGTTCTGCTTTTTATTCCGCTCTTTTATTGGCTCAAAAACAGGCCTGAAACTTCATTTGCCAATATTATAAGGAAACTCTTTAGCAGCCCGGCAGGATTTTTAATAATAGCCTTGCTTTTTGAAGCAGAAGTTCTGCTTGTTCAACCTTCGCCTTTCGAAATGTATGCCCTTACCTGGCACGGTTTCTTTCTGGGTATGGTGGCTTTCTTACTGGGCTTTCTCTGTGTATACAGCGGCAGTAGGTTCTGGCAAAATACTCTAAAATGGCGATGGGTACTGTTCACCGTGGCTTTAATACTCTACGCTGTTCGGTTGCTCCATTACGAGTTGGTGGGTCCAAATGAAATCATGGCTATCGAGTCTGTGGCCTGGATACTTACAGCATTTGGTTTTGCCCACAAATACCTCAACCGCCCCAGCCGATTACTCAGTTATCTCAGTGCCGCTGCCTATCCAATCTATATCATTCATATGGCAGCTCTATACTTTTTCTCCTACCTCATTTTTCCTTTGGCTTGGCCGGTATGGTTGGAGTTTGTAGCTGTGGTAGTACTTACTTTTGTGGCTTGCTATGCTCTTTATGAGTGGCCCATTAAGCGTGTAAGTTTTATTCGGCCGTTGTTCGGATTAAAAAAGCTCGATAAATAATTCCCAATTAAAGAGACCGTCCACAAGAGCAGAGTGCGTTAAAACCGCGTAACGGCTGCCCCTGGGATGGTCTCCTTCTTTGCTTTGCAAAAAGGCACCCAACCGCTCTAGTTACTAGCCTATTTTAATTTGAGGGTAATCGGCAATTGGCTATGGCATATTAGATGCAATGCCCTTAACTTAGCATGTAACAATAAGGAGTCTTAAAATGAGCAACCACACACAGTCTATTGGCGACAGAGTAAAACTTCCCTTTCAATTTGATGTGCAGCGTATTATCGATGAGGTGTATCAAATGCCAATGAATAACTTCATTTACTACAATGTGATACCGCTTCGCTCGCCAGCCCATTTTGTGGACCCCAGTTTACCTACACCTCCATCTACCGAAGATTATGCCGATGGTTCGTGGACCGATTGGCTAGACACCCAAGAGTTGAAATCTTCGCCTTACCTGACCGAAGTGGTCGATATGTTTAAGCAACACACCAAAGTTACCTTAGTGCGTGTGCTTCGTTTGGCAGCCGGTAACATTGTTAAGGAACATACCGACCCCACTCTGGGTCTGGAAATCCCGAAATCGGTCATTCGGCTCACCATCCCTATTATTAACGCGCCAGGTGTAGAATTTTATCTCAATAACGAAATTGTACCTATGAAACCGGGTGAATGTTGGTATATGAGACTAACCGACCCACACCGCGTGATAAACAACAGTACCGAAGACCGTATTAATCTTACCATAGACATGATCCCTAACGATTGGGTACAATCGTTGATTAAGGGTAGCTAGCCTGTGAGCCAAGGGCGAATAAACAAAATGACTTCCTTGAGTGTATATGCTAGCGGAGCCCGATACTTTTGCATATGCTTTGTAAGAACTTATTAAGACTCAATCTGGCGATTGTAGGACTAGCCCTACCTACTCTGCTCTATGCTCAAAAACTGGAAAGAGAATCGCGTATTAAACCGGAAGAAGTTCCACCGCAAGCCCTTACATACCTGACAACCGGAGGGGTTGAAAAAGCACAATGGTATTTTGAGGAAGGGCTAAGCAGCACTTCTCTAGAGGCTAAGTTCAAACATGACAAACGTTGGTTTAGTGTTGAGTTTTCTGAAGATGGAAGCCTGCAAGACATTGAAGTAACTATACGCATGGAAGAATTGAACAAGGCCACCCGAAATCGTATTCTGGAGGAATTCGAACGTCAGTTTGGTCGCTATAAAATCAGAAAAGTACAGGTACAATATCAAAGCACCTCCCTTGCCACTCTGATTCAGAAAAAAATGCCTTTGCTAAGTGTCCCACATGCCTTTGAAATTGTAGTTAAAGGAAAGAAAGGTAAGCTTCCTAAGCTATGGGAGTTCACTTTTTCAGCTCAGGGAGAGCTATTGTCGCTAAACCAGATTATCACCCGAAACAGCGAGCACCTTGAGTATTAGACAGTACATTGGTTTGCTGGCCGGCCTTTTATTTGGCACCACACTTTGCGCACAAAATAGCTTTCAGAGCGGTATTTTGCCGGCCATTAATCTCAATAGAAGTATCAACGAGCTGTATGCTCTTAACCTGAAGGTAGAAACCCGCGAGCAGTTTCGGGCCGGGTTTGTTCATACCGATCCCATACGAATGCATGAACATTTGCTTACCGATTTCACTCTGATTGGTTCACGAAAAGTAGGTTTATCTGAAAAAATCAATCTCGGCTACCTGCTTCGTCTTCGTCAGGGAGAACGCATCCACCGAATCATTCAACAGTTCTCGTTTATTAGCCGGCTGCGCAACTTTAATCTGGGCCATCGGTTGGTAAGCGATCAAACCTTTGCCCCGGAAGAGCCCGCTGTGTTTAGGCTTCGCTACCGCATGAGCATGGAGTTTCCGCTAGACGGAGAGAAAGCGGATCCCGGTGAGTTTTATGTTAAAGTGAACAATGAACTCATTCAAACCTGGCAACGAGGCAACGCACCACTCACCGAATATCGCTTTGGGCCCTTTTTAGGGTATTTTATGAGCAATACTCATAAGGTAGAAGTAGGCCTGGACTACCGCAACCAGTCCATTCTCATAGCCCCAACCCGGCATAGCTATTGGTTAAGCCTCAATTGGTTTTTTAACCTATAATCTAACCAACACATCTTTCTTATTAATTATCAGCCACATAGTTCAAACTATTTGTGCTTTCCTTTTTGCGCGGCTTTAAAAGCCCTACCTTTGCGGCCTGAAATTGATAGCCTACTATGATCTCTGTACAAAACGTATCCCTTGCTTTTGGTAAAAGAGTCCTTTTTGATGAAGTAAACATAAAATTCAGTGGCAACAACTGCTACGGTGTTATTGGTGCCAACGGAGCCGGAAAATCTACCTTTCTAAAGATTTTATCGGGCGATATAGACCCCAACTCCGGGTCTGTGACCATTGAACCTGGCAAACGAATGGCCGTATTGAAACAGAACCACTTTGAGTTTGACGAAAACACTGTGCTCGATACCGTAATGATGGGCCACTCCGTGCTATGGGGCATTATGAAAGAGAAAGACGCTATATATATGAAACCCGACTTCAGCGAGGAAGACGGCATTAAAGCTTCTGAACTGGAAGCACAGTTTGCTGAGATGGACGGGTGGAATGCGGAGTCTGATGCGGCTGCCCTTTTGAGCGGACTGGGCATTACGGAGGACTTGCACTATAGCCTGATGAAAGATCTGAACGGTAGTCAAAAAGTGAGAGTACTATTGGCTCAAGCCCTATTTGGCAACCCCGACATTCTTATTCTGGATGAGCCAACCAACGACCTGGATCTCCAAACCATTAGCTGGCTGGAAGATTTCTTACTCGACTTTAAAAACACGGTGATTGTGGTATCGCACGACCGTCACTTTTTAGATACCATCTGTACCAATATTGTAGATATCGATTACAGCCAGGTGAAGCTCTACACCGGAAACTACTCTTTCTGGTACCAGTCTAGCCAGTTGGCCCTTCAGCAGCGTTCAGCGGCCAACAAAAAAGCTGAAGAGAAAAAGAAAGAGCTTCAGGAGTTTATTGCTCGCTTCTCGGCCAATGCCTCTAAGTCTAAACAAGCCACCAGCAGAAGAAAGCTCCTGGACAAAATTAATGTGGAAGACATTCAGCCTTCTACCCGCAGGTATCCGGCCATTATATTTCAGCAAAGCCGCCCTGCCGGTGATCAGATTTTGGAAATCAAAAACCTTTCGAAAGCCAACGAAGAAAAACCTCTTTTCTCAGGGCTCGATCTGTTTGTGAACCGTGGCGATAAAATAGCCGTGCTGAGCAAAGACAGTGTGGCAACAACTACCTTCTTTAAAATATTAATGGGTGAAGAAAAGGCCGATTCGGGTGAGTTCAAATTCGGTCAAACAATTACTACGGCCTACTTACCCAACGACAATTCAAAATATTTTAATACCAACGAGAACCTCATAGACTGGTTAAGGCAGTTTTCTGAGGGCGAAAAAGACGAGGTATTCATACGTGGTTTCCTGGGCAAAATGCTCTTCTCGGGCGAAGAAGTTTTCAAAAAAGCTAATGTGCTTTCTGGAGGTGAAAAGGTTCGTTGTATGATTTCTCGGATGATGCTGGCCCAAGGCAACCTGCTCATTATAGATGAACCTACCAACCACCTGGACCTGGAGTCTATTCAGGCATTTAACAATGCACTGAAAGACTTTCCTGGTACGGTGCTCTTCACTTCTCACGATCATGAGTTTACCCAAACTGTGGCCAATAGAATTTTGGAAATAGGACCAAAAGGCTACCTCGACAAGCTGAGCACTTACGATGACTACATTGAAAACGAGGAGTGGATGGCACAACGAGAAAAGATTTACTAGGCACCAAGCAAGCCTGATGATAAAAGAGGCTACCTCAAGAGCCAGGTGAACGTCACCCTGAGCTTGCCTACCTGCCGGTAGACAAGCCCAGATGACAGGTTTTGAAGCTTTTGAGATAGCCTCTGTTTTATGAATATGCTACTCTTCTTCCGAACGCTTCATGAGTTCGGCCGCTTCCATTAACCGAATCATTTCTGCTCTATAGCCATTTTCATCGTAGCCTTTACTCAGTCTGGCCAACTCCAAAGCCTCATGATAGGTGTAGCCATTGAGATAATCGGATTCGCGAAGCAGCATTCCGAATGATGCCACTGCGGCAGACCAATTGAAATTATGGCTCATACCTCGAATAGGTTTCACCTCGTTTGGAATAACCGTATCTAAATAAACAGAGCGATCTTCATCGGGTTGTTTATAGCGTAACTTTACTGTCATTAAGTCTGTGGTGTTAATTGCTCCTTCCGGCTTGTGATTGGGCTGATACTTCAGATCATCAATAGGTTTAAAACTGCTTTTAACCCCAACCGGAATTACTTCATAAAGAGCTGTAACAGTATGACCAGCCCCCAGTTCACCCGCATCTTTCTTATCGTCATTGAAATCTTCATCGGCCAAAAGTCTATTCTCATAACCAATCAATCGATAAGCCTGAACGGTACCAGGATTGAATTCAACCTGTAGTTTCACATCCTTAGCAATGGTGAACAATGTTCCACCAAACTCATTGACCAATACCTTCTTGGCTTCTAGAATATTATCGATGTAGGCATGGTTGCCGTTCCCCTTATCGGCCAAAATCTCCATTTTAGAATCCTGATAATTGCCCATTCCAAAACCTAGAACAGTAAGAAATACACCACTTTTTCTCTTTTCTTCGATTAGGTCTTCCATGGCTTTATCGCTTGAAGCCCCGACATTAAAATCTCCATCTGTGGCCAGGATGATTCTATTATTACCGCCTTTAATGAAATTCTCTTGGGCAATCGTATAAGCCAGGTGAATACCGGCTCCACCAGCTGTCGAACCACCGGCCCGAAGGTTTTCCAGTGCTTTTAAAATCTCTCGTTTTTTGTCTCCAGAAGTAGAGGGCAGCACCTCTCCAGCGGCTCCGGCATACACCACAATGGAAACCCGGTCTTCTGGTCTCAATTCATCGACCAACAACTTAAGCGACTTTTTGAGCAACGGCAGCTTGTTTTTGCTTTCCATAGAGCCCGATACATCGAGCAAGAACACAATATTAGAAGGCGGTAATTGGTCCATTTCTATCTTTTGCCCCTGAATACCGATATGAACCAAATAGTGATCTCGGTTCCACGGAGCTCTACCCACCTCGTGCTGCACATGAAAAGGATGTTGACCCGTAGGCTGATTGTAGGTATAATCGAAGTAATTGATCATTTCTTCAATTTTTACAGCATCCTTTGGCGGCAATTGTCCTTGAGTGATGAACCGTCTCACGTTACTATATGAAGCCGCATCTACATCGATTGAAAAAGTACTAAATGGATCCTTAAATGGCGATTTGAACCCGTTTTCGTTGATTTCGCTGTATGATTCTGTGTTGGGTTCATAATTTGGAAAATAAGTTGTTTGAGCCCTCAATCCTGCTACTTTGCCTTTAAGTGCCTGGCTGACCTTCATATCATATTGGACATTGGCCGGTGAAGTATCGGCCTTAGACCTCCTCCCAAATAGTCTTTTTACACCAATCCCTGTAACCACAACTTGTTCCAAGGCAGTTGCATCTGGTTGCATTTGAATATTTACAACCTTCCTTTTACCCACCTGAACTTCCTGAGAAACATAACCTAAATAGCGAAAAACCAAGACTGACTTTTCATTAGGAACTTCTAGTTCGTACTTGCCATTTAAGTCTGTAGCAACACCGTTCCTTGTGCCCTTTAATAGCACTGTCACCTGAGGTAATGGTAACCCATCATCAGCTCCTGTTACTTGACCACTAATGGTGATTGAAAATTTTTCTTCTACTGGTTTATGGAATCCAACCAATAAAGTCATCATGATTATTAGGACCTGTTTCATGGTATATCGATTTTAGTTTTATAATCTTTAAAGACAGGATGCCAGAACTCGATCGATTCCATAAACAGACCTGAAAAAACTTTTACAACGCTTGATCCGAGGGAATTCAAATACAGAACAACTAACTGACATTCAATTGATTGAATCTTATCAATCGACTGGAGAAAAATCTGTATTAGGGATTCTCTTCAAGCGATATATGCCACTGGTTTATGGTACTTGCATGAATTACCTGAAGGATAGAGAGGCTGCTAAAGACATGGCCATGCAGGTTTTTGAAAAGTTGATGAGGGAGCTGAAGGAGAAGGAAGTTCAGAATTTTAAAAGCTGGCTATATGTGCTTACGCGCAATGAGTGCCTAATGCTTCTAAGAAAGAAGAGTCCGGAAATTAATGGAGTCGAGCTTATGGAATATCAACTGGCTGCGCATCATAATAATGAAACCGACTTAGAGGAAGACCTTGGTAAAATGGAAACCTGTATTGAAGGACTAAATGAGGAACAAAATATCTGCATCAAGCTTTTCTACCTGGAGAAGAAAACCTATCAGGAGGTTTGTGAAGCCACAGGTTTTGAGTTGAAGAAAGTGAAAAGCTATCTTCAGAATGGAAGAAGGAATTTGAAAATATGTATAGAAAAACTGCGTGAGCAAGAAGAACAGACATATTGAACACTTAACGCCTGAGCTAATCAAAGCTTACAGAAATGGTGAACTAACCCGTGAAGAACAACATGAGGTGGAACGACTTATGCTCGAAAACCCACTTTATAATGAGGCACTTGAAGGACTAGATGAATTCACCGATGAAATGCTCGATGCCGATCTCAATGAGTTGGACAATAGATTGGATGAACTCCTGGCTGAAGAAGATAGGCCTGCTGGTTTCTGGACTATTTGGAGAGGGCTTGCAGCGGCACTCATTTTAGTAGTTATTGTTGGCACCCTTTTTATTCTGCGAGAAAACAGGCCACTACCCAAACGCGACCTAAGTGAACTACAGTCTCCTGAAAAAGAAGACACACTGACCAAGCCCCAGGCTCGGGAGCCGGTTCTTGAGCAGGGTACGAAATCCGAGACAAACTCCATAAAACAAAAGAAGACTATTGACTCCCCAAAATCGGAGGTCGATGAAAAATTAGAGGGCCAACTGGAACTGAATATCGAGCCTAAACAGGAGAGAACTCAAACAGAAATTGCTCGCATCGATGCTTCCTCTAAGCAACTTGCTCTGGAGTCAATGGTATTTAGCGCGGTAGACTCTCAGCTTATTATTCCTATGGACAAAGTAATTGGTCGTTTGGAAACCACTCAGGAAATGGAGCAAATCACCCAACAACTATCGGGTCGGGTGGCTGGTGTTGTTATCCAAGATGCCCGGTCCAAACAAGGGTTTATAGCTCCTGCAGAAGATAATCCAGCCAATATAACCACCCTCAAAGGCAGAGTGGTGGATGCCGAAGATCAACTTCCTCTACCCGGTGTACTAGTGGTGATTAAAGGAACAACGAGAGGCACTACAACCAATACCGATGGACTGTTTCAATTGAATAATATTCCCAGACTTTCAGAGTTAGAGTTTCGCTTTTTAGGATACCTTACAACCAGCCTTGTGCCCGGAAACAGAGACTCTCTCAATGTGAAACTACAGCCCGATGTAAATGCATTAGGGGAGATTATCGTCACGGGCGTGAGCGAAGGTGATGAAGTGGCCCCGGTTACTATCAGGTTTAAGGCCCCTCAACCAGAAATAGGGTACCCTAAATTCAATCGCTACCTTAAAGAAAACATCCGATACCCTCAAGCTGCCAGGAATCAAAACATAAAGGGAGTAGTAACAGTGGAGTTTACCGTAGAAGCCGATGGAGGCCTGAGTAACTTTAAGACCCTTAAAGGTCTTGGCCACGGTTGCGATGAGGAAGCCATAAGACTCATCAAAGAAGGCCCTCAATGGCAGCCTAAATTAGTTGGGGTTAATGAAGTTCCTGAAAGCTCTAAGGTGACTCTAAGAATTCGGTTTAGACCGAACTAGGTTTTGGTTCAATGTTGGAGTTCTACCAATCCTTTTCCTTCTGTAGCCTCGAACAATCAGGCAGGTAAGTTTAGCCTTCCTGCCAATGGGTTAAGCTCGGGACAAAAAAGCCAGACAGCCCAACCAACATGTTTTCGATTCACTACTTTTGAATGTGTAAATATTACGTGTTTTGAAACTTAAGAAAGTCCATCATATAGCCATCATCTGCAGCAACTACTCAAAGTCGAAGCAATTCTATACCGAGATACTAGGCCTGCAAATTATAAGAGAAGTCTATCGTGAAGAAAGACAATCTTACAAACTCGACCTTGCCCTAAACGGTGAATACATCATTGAATTATTCTCCTTTCCCAACCCTCCGGCAAGACCATCCAGACCGGAGGCTCAAGGACTCAGACACCTGGCATTTGAAGTTGAGAACATTGAAGAAGCTGTTGATAGCTTAAAATTGAAAGGAGTAATTACCGAGCCAATCCGTACCGATGAATACACAGGCAAAAGATTCACTTTTTTTACCGACCCAGATGGTTTACCTCTGGAACTTTATGAGGTTTAAACCTTATGTCTACAGCACAGCCGGTGCAAGGGAAAACTTTAACACCGTCAAATTTGTCATATGGCCATTTGCCTGTTTACAAGGCTGGAGCGAATAACTCGCGAATTGCCGCGTTGCAAAATCCACTATGTTTATTTTGCGCCCCGCAGTGAAAGTGAGGCAGATTATCCAGTCGCCAGACCATTCTTAGTAGTCAAACGAACAAACTCATTATCTTTAAACATTAACCTGAGTTCGATGTACGAA